>JBBSNI010000028.1:0-25453 GCA_038232695.1 Cytophagales bacterium | reverse complement strand
CTAGTGTTTAATTGCGTAAGTTAACTATATTATTTTTCAGTTGACTTCCTTTCACCTCTCTTTTCTTCCAAACAAATGGCTTACAGTACTCATTGTAAGCCTTCGAATAAGCTTCAATCTGCTCTCTAAGTTCTTCCTTTGTGTTGAAACTGGCTCCGGAAAGAGATTTTTTTGTAAATATCCCGAACCATATTTCGACCATGTTCAACCAACTGGCAGAAGTTGGGGTGAAATGAAATCGCACCAAAGGGTGTGCGGCAAGCCATTCTTCATTTTTCTTATGGGTAGAATAATTGTCTAAAATAAAGTGAAGTTCCTCCTCAGGATATTCGCTCACAATACCGTCCAGAAATTCAATGAAATCTTCCCTGGTTTTCCGTTCTGTCACCGAGGTGACCACTTCACCTGTGGCCACTTTCAATGCGGCAAACAAATTTAGTGTCCCATGTCGTTTATAGGTACTTTGATAAGCCCTCATTGTTTTGCCATCCTTGGTTTGGACATATCCCGTCTTTCGTTCCAATGCCTGGATACTGGGTTTTTCATCCACACATATGACAATTGCTTTCATGGGTGGTCCTAAATACAATCCTACGATGTCGGCAGCCTTGGCAGCAAAATCTTTATCTGTGCTAATGCACCAGGAACGCTGCCTGTTCAAGGATATCCCCTCCCTTTTCAAAATCCTCCATATTGCATCCTCAGAGGCGGACAATTCCACTGAAAGCAATCCTGCGTCCCATCTGCCATAGCCTCTCGGGGGTGGCCCACTTATCTTTTTCAAAAGTTTTTCCTTAAGATCTTTATAAATTTTAGGGCGTCCTTTTCTGGCCCTGTCTTGCAAACCGGAAAGCCCTTCCAACTGGTAGCGCTTTCGCCATTCAATCACCTTGTTGGGATAAGTGTTGAGCATGGTGGCAATATCCTTTACCGGTGTCCCTGCTGCGCTTTCCAATATCATAATGGCACGTTCATGTTGATAAGAACTGATCTTTTTTGACTTTGACCATCTTTCCAAGATGGCCTTGTCCCCCTGACGGATTTCGAGTTGTGCGGCACGGTTTCCCATGCCACCAAGATAATTAATCTTTTCCTAATAATATAGATTATTAATGCAATTAAACACTAGCAACCGAATATCGCTATTCTTTAAATGAAAAGTTGGAGACTGAAACTAAAATTGTAGTTTCACGATTAAAACCAAAGCCAAAAGAAAATTTACCAGAAGCAAAAGTCGAGACAGAGAAATCTCAAAACCAAATACTAAAAGTAAATTATGTTTCATCAAAAGAAGAACAAACAGGCAACTATCCCATTTTTCGTTATCCCAAACCAAACACAGTAGTCAGGTCTTACAGGGTTGGCACAACAAAACGAAGGGGATATAAGGAAGAAGAGTTTCAAAGGGCAATTAATAATGCTTTCGGTGATAATTTCATTGTGTCAGGAGAACTACGAATAAACACGGGGAAAGACACAAGGCCTTACGAGCCTGATATTGCTATAATTGACAAAAAGAATAGCAGTCTGCGGATTGACATTGAAATAGACGAGCCGTATGCAGGAATAACGAGACAACCTACACACTGCAAAGGAGACGACATAATGCGGGATCTCTATTTTGTAGATAGGGGTTGGATAGTCATAAGGTTTTCAGAATATCAAGTACATATGTATGAGAAGCAGTGCCTAAGATTCATTGCGGAAATAATTACAGCCGTTAAACCTTCAACCAACACCCCTTCCCTACTAATAGAATCTGAAATTGTAGAAAATGAAAAACTTTGGGACAATGTTCAGGCACAGAAATGGGAAAAAGCCAGATATAGAGAAGAATATCTGAATCACGAATTTGTAAAAACAGAAGAACAACGAGAAACAATTGAGCGTGATTTCAATGAGCAAGAACAGACTGAAGAGAAATTAGTGAAACCAACATTGATTGGAATAGTGGATAAAAATCTTTCAATTGGATTCAATCTCATTAATACACATCCAC
Source organism: Cytophagales bacterium (assembly GCA_038232695.1). GTDB lineage: Bacteria > Bacteroidota > Bacteroidia > Cytophagales > Cyclobacteriaceae > JAJNNC01. The sequence goes on along the minus strand of JBBSNI010000028.1, from coordinate 23,454 downwards.
GAGACAAAAGAATAGAATTTTATCCAGAACCACATATTTATACAATAGATAAAACACCAGCGCTATCCGCTAGTACTGTAATATCAAAGTTCTTTCCCGAATTCGACTCCTATGGCAAAGCTGCAACTTTAAGTCCAAGTAATCCTCTCTACGGATTACCAGTAGAAGAAATAGTGAGTATTTGGAATTCCCGCAGAGTTGATGCTGCCAACAAAGGAACGTTTCTACACGAACAAATAGAGAAATACTATTTAGGAGAGAACTACGAAAGAACCGATGAATTTCATCTTTTTGAGCAGTTTATTTCAGGCCATAAGGAGATTAAACCATTTCGAAGCGAATGGCGTGTTTTTGACGAACAATATCATATTGCAGGTACTATTGACTTGGTTTAAAAAAATGGGGCTGGTCATGACATTTATGACTGGAAAAGAAGTAAAAAAGTAATGGATATATTTAGTGGTGAACCAATTACAAATGATACTTGGGGTAATGTTGGCGTTGGTGAACTTAGCAACATTGCCGACACTAGTGTCTAATTGCATTAATATTTAATATTGATAAGCATCTGAAAATCATTTATTTATAATCTAATTTATTATAGATTACTTGTGCAATTAGACACTAGTTATAATCGATATTGTCTTCAACAAAGTTTGTACAGATATATTCTAGAAAAGAACTATGGATTGAATATTTCAAGAATGTATCTAGTCGTTTTGTATCCTGACTATGACAGGTATTATAAAGTTGAAGTATCATATTAAAAAGACAGAGCCGAATACATTTTAAGGACACTATAAAAACAACGAAATGCCAACATTGGCTATACGTAATGCAGGTGAAAATGCAAAAATGAAAGTAAATACAATAAATAAACTAATTGGTAATCGGAAAGTGTAGTGCTTTAAGATCCCGCACTACGTATAGCTGAGACCTTTATGCCTCATGCCATGAAACACCCCGTTACTAACAAAATGATTGGTAAAACTCTTGTTCTTAGTTGCCCAAATAGGTAACTTTGTAACGTGGCTGAAAATTTCTTTCGGAAAACCTATGTTTATGGTGATGAGTTTTGGTCCTTTTATAATGCTCAAACAAAACAAGTCCAGGATAAGATTGATTGGGTAATTGGGCTTGTAAGGACGCTGAAAATGGTTCCTGAGAAATTTTTTAAACATCTTGAGGGAACAAATGGTCTTTTTGAAATGAGGGTTAAAGTGGGCAGTAATATCTACCGGATTTTCTGTTTCCTCGATGAAGGAAATTTGGTAATCCTATTAAACGGTTTTCAGAAAAAGAGCAACAAAACCCCAAAAAACGAAATTGTGAAAGCTGAACGACTAAAAAAGGAATATTATGAAGACAAAAGAAAGAAATAAATTGGTTTCATGGGATGACCATATGGATAAAAAATACGGAAAGATAGGTACCCCAAGTAGAGATAAATACGAAGAAGAATTTGAAGCTTTCAAAATTGGCGTTCTCATTCAAGAAGCTCGCAAACAAAAAAACATGACTCAGGAGGAATTGGCTAAAAAAGTTGGTACAACAAAGAACTATATTTCTCGAATAGAGAACAACGCAAGTGACATTCGACTTTCAACACTGATGAGAATAATTCGTAAAGGACTTGGCGGTCATGTTGAATTGATATTGGATCTCTAACCTTTCCTTCAGTTAGTTCTTCCCTTCTTTCTCCAAATTGATCTTCGCTGCAGGTTCCAGGATGTTACCGTCCGGGTCAATCATAATGATGTCGTCAAAACCGACTTCTTTCAGCCCACTTAGCACTTTTTCCTTGTCGCCGACGACAAACCACTGGATCTGGTTGGGGTGTACCATCTCCTGGCTTACTTTTTTGATCTCGTCCAGCGTCAGGTTCTTCACCCGCTCCCCATAGGTCTGAAAGTAGTCTTCGTCCAGTTTGTATTTGACCATTTCTGTAAGCGAATTGCCTACCTCGTCGGTCGTTTCCCAGCGGCCGGGCAGTTGCAGCACCGTGTTGTTTTGGGTCTTTTCAAACTCTTCCTTCGTCACAGGCTTATCGCCTGCAAAGGTGGTGAGTTCCTTTTTTATCTCTTCTACCGACTCTTTGGTCTTATCGGTCTGTACGGGCGCATACGCCAGGAAAGGACGCTGCCCTTTGGCACCCACGAAGAAGCTGCGGGCTCCGTAAGCCCAGTGCTTGTCTTCGCGCAGGTTCATGTTCAGGCGTGAGGTAAACTCGCCGCCGAGCACATTGTTCATGGCTTCCAGGGCAATTTCAGACACCTCGCCGTAGGGTTTGGTCACATACCCGGCAATGACGATAGACTGCTGCGACTCAGGACGGTCCATCAGGTAGAGCACGTTGCCCTTTTTGTTAGACACCGAGGCAATATTCCTGTCGGGCACTTCGCCTTTTTTCCATTGCCCAAACTTACCTTCCAGCTTGCTGACCAGTTCGTCCAGGGTGATGTCGCCCACCACGGCCAGGGTGGCGTTGTTGGGCTTAAACCAGTTGTTGTAAAATGCTACCAGGTCGTCCCGCTTTATCTTTTCTACGGTTTCTGTATATCCGGAGCCGGTCAGCGGGTTGCTGTAGGCGTGGTCTTCGCCGTAAAGCAGTTTGGGGGCTACGCGCAGCGCCATAGAGAAGGGCGTCGCCTTTTCCCGCTGTATGCCTGCGATCTGTTCGTTCCTGAGCCTGCTGAGTTCACTCTCCGGAAAGGCAGGGTTCAGGATCACGTCGGCGTACAGGTCCAGGCTTTCGTCCAGCGTAGGCTTCAGGGTACTCATACGCACGTAAGACATATCCAGGTCGGAGTAGGTCTGTAAGGAAGCGCCCAGCGTCTGTAGCTTTTCGTTGATCTCCAGCGCGTCCATGTCTTGGGTGCCTTCGTCCATCATATTCATGGCAAGGGCGGCGGTGCCAGGTTGCCCCGACTGGTCGGCAGCGTAGCCAGCGTTTACCAGCAGGTTCATCACCAGGGTAGGCACGTCTTTTCTTTGCGCCAGCACGATGTTCATGCCGTTTTTGAGGGTAGCTTTTTGTATCTCAGGAAAAGAAGCCACAGCTACTTCACCCATCTCCGGCAGTTTGCTGCGGTCGGCATCGGTGCTGGCAGCCTGATACTCCGGAAAAGGTTTGCACACCAGGGTATGCTTGCCGCTGCTCAGCCAGGTCTGTACTGTCTGTTGAATGTCTCTTAGGGTGGTGTTGGCTACCGCCTCCAATGTCTCTTTATAGAAACCGGGGGTGGTGCCATACACTTCGTTCATGGCCAGGATGTCGGACTTGCCGCCAAAGCCGCCGATGCGTTCTGTGCCCTTGATAAAGTTGGCAAAATATTGGGCTTTGATCCTGTCAAGTTCTTCCTGGGTAGGTCCTTTTTCCAGGAACTCCTGCAATACCTGGTTGATCTCATTTTCTACCTCTTCTACCGATTCGCCCGGCTTCACATTGGCCTGGATGGTAAACGTACCGGCAATCTCCATAGGATTGACATACGCATAGATAGAACTGACCAGTTGGTCTTCGTACTGTAGCTTTTGGTACAAACGGGAAGTCTTACCGGCAGACAACAAGTCGGAAGCCAGGTCCAGGTAGACCATCGCTTTGGTGCCCCAGGGCGGCACGTTCCATACCTGGACAATGCGCGCTTCCGGCACCCGGTCTTCGTAATACTGGCGGGTATCTTCGGTTCTTTTGGCGATGTTCACCTCAGGGCGTGTCAGGGTTGGACCGGAACTGATGCTGCCAAAGTATTTTTTTACCTTCTCGTGTACTTCATCAGGCTGTACATCGCCGGCGACAGACAATACTGCGTTGGCCGTGCCGTAGTACGTCTGAAACCATTCTTTGACATCCTCCAGCGAGGCAGCGTTCAGATCCTCCATAGAGCCGATGACTGTCCAGGAATAAGGATGTCCTTCGGGCCAGATGGCGTCGGTGATCAACTGCCACTGGCGGCCGTAAGGTTGGTTTTCACCCTGGCGTTTTTCGTTTTGCACCACCCCGCGCTGTTCGTCCAGCTTTTCCTGCCCGATCGCGCCCAGCAAGTGGCCCATGCGGTCAGATTCCAGCCAGAGCACCTGGTCCAGAGCAGCTACGGGCACATTCTGAAAGTAGTTGGTGCGGTCGGTATTGGTCGTGCCGTTCAGGTCGGTGCCGCCAATCTTTTCCAATACCTGGAAGTAGTCGTCGTCGAAGTTTTCGCTGCCGTTGAACATAAGGTGTTCAAAAAGGTGGGCAAAGCCGCTCTTGCCGGGCTTCTCATTTTTGGAGCCTACATGATACCAAACGTTGACCGCCACAATAGGAGCTTTGTGGTCTTCATGCACGATCAGGCGCAAGCCGTTATCCAGCACATATTCTTTGTAAGGAATGTCAATATCTTTAGGTGAAAAGGTAGGCGTTTGCTGCGCCAGTACGGCAACAGACAGGCAGCCCATAAGCCATCCGCAGAGGCATAGGGTGAGGGTTTTCATATGGGGTTAAGTTATGTTTGTAATACGCTGGTAAGATAGAAAATTACGCTGGTTTATTCAATAGACGGAAGACGGGAGTTAGAGGTAAGAGGTTGTACATCCTACATCCGTCTCCCATAAAACATCCAACCCAGGACAAGTACCGCCGCACCGAGCGCCAGGAGCCAAACCAGCCAGCGGTAGTCCGGGTTGTCAGTTGCCAACAGGGGGCGGGTGTCGCCTATGAGCACAAAGCTTGCCCAGTAGTAAGGGTCTGCCAGGTTTTCGTCTGCCTGTTCGAGAAAATCCAGCTTTGCCTGGTGCAGGGCTTTGTCTTTGGGCTGTCCGTTGTGCAGGTAATAGTAAAAGCGCTGCATCAAGCGGGCGGTAGCGTCATCCGGTGCTGCCCACAGGCTGGTCACCACGTTGGGGCAGCCTGCATAGGCGAAGCCCCGCGCCAGGCTCATCACGCCCTCGCCTGCCCGTAGCTGTCCGGCACCGGTGTTGCAGGCGCTCAGGGTTACCAGTTCTGCCTGGAGCTTCATATTGTAGATCTCGTAGGCATGTAGCCGCTGGTCTTCCGTGCTGTCGGCTGCGCCGCTGAACACCAGGTGCGAGAGGGCAGGGTTTTCGTCGTCGAGCACCCCGTGCGTGCCTACATGGATCAGGCGGCTGCCGGGCGAGGCGCGCTTGAAGTTAGCCTCGGTAGCTTCCGCGCCAAAGAAGAACCTGCCCCGGAAGAGTTCGGCGATCTTTTTTAGCTCCTGCTGTGCACCCCGCAGGTTGACCAGGCGGTTGCTGCGCTCTACGGCTGGAGTGTCGGTATAAGCAACCAGGGGAGCTTCTGTAAACTCGGGCGCAAAACCTACCATCTCCTGCGGGAAAGTCGCCCGGTGCTGCGGCTGCCCCGACAGGTAAGAGGTAGCCGAGTAGTGATAGCTGATCATATGATCTTTGACCAGGTAAGGCAGCCGCCAGTAGTTGCGTGTGGCATCTGTTATTTTTTTAGACAACAAAACTTCAAAAGGCAGATAGCCCAGGATGCCATCCGGGATGATGATGACTTTGTGCTCGCTGCCCCAGGTACCGGCTAACCAGGTGTAAAGCGTCCAGGCATGTCGGGTATAAGCCGGAAAATCATGTGCCAGCAGGCTTTCCCGCATCTCTAAGACCGCCTCCTGCAAAGAAGTTTCCATCCTGACCCTGGAAAACATGAGCGTATCCTGGCGGACGACAAAAACATACAGGGCACTGTCTGCCAGCGTATATTCTATGAGTTGTTCGTCTTTGGCAAGTTTTTGCTGCACTTGGTGCACTTGCGCCGTGTTGGCACTGTATTTAAGCTGGTAATAAGCCGGATAATCTTTCTCCAACTGTTCTCTGAACTCCAGGTACTCTTTCTTATCCTGCGCCAGCGACAGCCCGGCAATTGCCCTGGCAGCCTCATCAGTCGCTTCAAATAGTTGTTTCTCGTTGTAAGCAATACGGCTTTTTAGGGTTTGCTCCTTTTCCAGTACTTCCTGGGGGATGCCCGCGCTGTACTTGGCAGCCATATCATTGAGAAAGTCCGATAACAAAGCATATTTGCTCTTCTCTGACAAGATAAAGGCCTGCCTGGCATACTCAGGGTCTTGGGTATGCCCATACAGCCGCCAGGTCACTTCTATGGCCTCTGCATATACCGGCGTTGCCAGCCCGGACAAGAAAAGTTTGGACTCTTCGCGCTGGTAAGCATGGCGCATGTCGTCCATCAGGCGCGAGAGATACCCATACTGGGTGTGTGCCGACAGGAGCGCAGTGAGCCGGGTAGTATCGGCTTGGTATTGTGCGTACAAAGCCTGGGCTTTGCCCTGGAGTGCTTTCATCAGGAAGTGCTGCGCTACGTAGGCGTTGTCGTCTGCAAAAAGTGTTTCCGGACTTTCGCCCTGGTAACCGGGCAGCGCGGCAGCTATTGCCTCATCGAAATACGCAAGGGCGCTGTCTGGCTGTTGGAGTTGCAGGTAGGAGTTGCCCGTCAGCGTATGGATGTAAGCCAGCTTGGTATGCGCCGCACCATACAGAGCTACGGATATTGTTCTGGCTTTGGCCAGGAACGACAATGCCTGCCGGGGCTGCTGCTGGTGTAAGTAGCTCTCTCCCAGACCGGTATAGGCCTCGGCTACGCTTGGGTGCATTGTATTGCCGCCGGAGGTGTACAAACTGATCGCCTGGTTCAGATAGCGGTTGGCTTTGGCAAAATCCTGTTGCAATACGTAAGCATCTGCCAGGTTTACATAGACCGGCGCCAGCAAGGTATTGTGGGCGTCCAACTGCTGCTGCCTGATCTTCAGCGATTGGAACGCATACTGTAAGGCGTGCTCTGCATCTTCCATCTCCAAATAAGCCGAGGAGATATTGTTCATGATCTGGGCGGCTATCAGGCTTTGCGCTCTCATCTTCTGCTGGTAGATGCTCAGGGCATACTGGTAATAGACAATCGCTTTATCAAAGTTGCCCATATCAAAATCAATGATAGCCATGTTGTTGTAGATAACGGCAACGAGCATGTGGTCTTTGCCCAGGAAGGTCTGCATCGTTTCCAACGCCTGCCGGAAGTGCTGCGCCGCCCGGGCGTTGGCACCCCTGACATGGTATACGTTCGCCAGGTTCACCAGCAGCTTGGCGGTTTCCGGGTGGTTGAGCCCGTGTACAGTTTGGTGGATCGTCAGGCTTTTTTCGTAGTAATGCAGGGCACTGTCGTAGTGTGCCTGCCGGTCGAAGATAGCACCCCGCAGTTTGTAGTAGTCAGCCCAATCCGGATGATTGGCGGGGAGGGGAGCCATCAGCAGGTACGCCTGTTGCGCGTACTTTTCAGCTTTCCCGTATTGCCCCCCGGAAAACACCGCCAGCCCTGTCCGGCGGTACAGGGTAGCGGCTACCGTATCTTGCAGGGTGTATGCCTGAAGGGCTTGCCGGTATTGATTTTCGGCAGCCTGCCACTGCCCGGTCCGAAGCTGCATATCGCCCATCAGCCATAGGCTTTTGGCTTGGTAATAAAGCTGCTCCTGGCTCTCCGCTGTATGCCTTACTTTTTCAAGGACAATTTCTGCTTCCGCTGCTTTGCCTGCCAGTGCCAGCGACTCGCCGTAGAGGCAAAGCGTCTGGAGGTTAGCCGTATCGCCCGATGTTAAATACTGCTGCAAACAGGTAGCTGCACTGTCGTAGTAGCCTTGGGCATACAGATCTTTTCCCTGATGAAAATCCTGGGATAAAACGGGGCGTGCTGCCAGGCATATGAGCAGCCACAGGAGAACTGCGGTGAAGAGCGTTCTTTTGCCGGGGGAAAACAGCGCAGCCGCCGGAATGATCAGGTAGAGGCAGAAGGTCATGTAGCTTGTATTAACAAACACTAAGTTAGCTAATATTTAGCTACAATGAAACTATTCCCTGTTAACGCATGACCCCTATTTACACACTGCGCCTATCGACACAGTACTTGCGGACACCTTATTACATACTTTGTCGAGTTGCACAGTGCCTGCCAGCACCCTTTTATGTATTGTGTCGAGTTGCACAGTGCTTGCCAGCACCCTTTTAGGTACTTTGCAGCTCGACACAGTGCTTGCCAGGTGTCGGCAGGCACTGTGTCAGAAGAAATAAGGAAAGTTTAATGTATACTCTCCAGCAGGTCTGTGGCTTTTTGCCGGTAGCTATTATTGTCTTTAGCGAGAGTTTTTAGATTCTCCCGGGCAGGCTGCACACGCGCTATGCGGATATAAGCCAGCGCCTGGTACCACAGGGCCGGCTCATAAAACAGGCTTTCCTTCTTCTTGATGACCTTATGCAGTAAATCTACGGTGCGGGCAGGCTGACCGGCCTCATAGTAGCTGAGCGCCAGGTAAAACCGGTGACCTTCATGCCACTGTCCTTCGTTTTGTTCAAACAAGGCAATAGCCTGCCGGTAGTTGCCCGATTCGTAAGCATACAAAGCCTGTTTCAGGCTATCTTCGGCTTCCAGTGGAGAGCGGTCTGCGGGGCTGAGGATATTAGGATAAGGCTGGTAATAGCTGGCAACCAGTGTTTGGTGACCGGGCTGGTTGGGCAGAAGCAGGTACCCCAGCAACAAGACCGCGGCCAGGGAAGCTGCCACCAGCATCCAGGTATACAGGCGGTGTCCGCTTTCGGGTGGACTGTCTTCGGCAGGTGGACTGTTGCGGTCGGCGTTTTTCAGAAGTTCCTTTAAGCTGGTATAGCCATGAGCGCGGATGCCCTGCTGTATGTCGCGCTGCAAAACGACCTCAGCGGCCAGTCCGGGTTGCTGTGCCATCTGTTGTTCAAAAAGAAACTTTTCTTCCTGATCCATCAAATCTTTCAGGTATCGCCCGATGGCTTCCTGGTCAAAAGCTTCATGATCCATAGCTGTGTTTTTGGGAAGTTCTAAGTTCTATGTTCTAAGTTCATATTACATTTGTCATTCTTTCTTCTTCGGTCTTCTATCTTCTGTCTCCCGTCTCCTGTCTTCCGTCTTCCAACTTCTGTCTCCTGTCTCCCGTCTTCCAACTTCTGTCTGCCTTAATATCATTAAACCGGGAAAAGTAAACCGGTGTGTAAATTTTTTTCATCATGATGTTTACCTCTCTACCATTACCTGTATAAAGGAGGCAAAAACAATCTTACTATCTATTTACCCAAAAAAATTTATCGCAACCATGAAAAACATGAAGCAAATTATTTATCTGATGTGCGCCCTTCTAATGGTAGTTGCTGCCTGTAAAGAAGAGGAAAAAATCAATCCCGGACAGCCACCTACCGTGAGCGCAGGCCCGGACCTCACGGCCACGGTGGGAAGCACGGTCACGCTCAACGGCACAGCCTCTGACCCGGATGGCGACGCACTGACCACTTCCTGGAGCATTGCATCGGCGCCGGCAGGCAGCAGCGCTACGGTGAGCAGCCCTTCCAGCCTGAAAGCCTCATTTGTACCCGATGTGGCAGGTCCTTATACCCTGAAGCTGACGGTGGATGATGGCAACTACGATCCCGTCTCGGATGAAGTGATCGTCACAGTAGAAGAAGCCGCAGGCGAACCCCCGGTGGCAGTCATTCAGGATAAGGATGGAAGAAGCATCAGCGCAGACAATAAGAACAATACCGTGCCCGTAGGAACCAGCTATCTGCTGGACGCCAGCGGCTCTTCCGACCCCGACGGCGATGCGCTTACTTACGCCTGGGCGGTGACTACAGCACCTGACAATGCAGACTATGCCCTGACAGAAAGTGCCGACAAAAAACAAGTAACCTTTGCGCCGAAAACCACCGGTAACTATGTGATCAAAATGACGGTGACGGATGCTACAGACAATGCGGTAAGTGCCGAGGTGACCTTGAGTGTGGTGGCTGAATCTATCCTGATTACCCAAAACGTAGATAAGGATACGACCTGGACAGACTTGTTTGCTGACCCTGCCATGCCCGATTATATTGTGAAAAACAGTATTGATGTGAACGCTAAACTGACCATAGCCCCTGGCGTGGTGGTGCATGTAGATGAAGATGTCATCGTAACGGTAGCTTCCGGTGGTGCAATGATCGTCGAAGGCACGCAGGACAAGCGGATCGCCTTTACCAGCTCAGATGAAGCCGGACAGATCTACTGGGGCGGGCTGTTGTTTTAGTCCAGCAGTGCGGATAATTCTTTGAATTATGTGGATGTATCATATGGCGGCGGACTTGATAGGATTTTGTATGAAGGCGGCAGCTATCGTGCGACGAGCATTGCTGTTGCGACCGATGCTAAATTGAAGGTGAACAATGTTGTGATTGCCAACAGCGAAGGAGACGGTATCTTTGCGCAAGGAAGTAATACATTGACGGAGATAGAAAACAACACGTTCCGCAACAACAAAGGCTACGCCATGTCTGTCTCTATCAACCAGGCCGGTGTCATCAGCGCGACGAATATCTTTGAAGATGATCAGGCTACGCCGGCGCGGGAAAACCTGGTCAGGATCTACGACTCTTCTATGGATAGTGACCAGGAATGGATTGCCCTGGGCGGTGGGGCAAGCTATGTGTTTGTAGGCAACACTGAGATCAATGCCAAACTGACAATCAACGCCGGTGCCAAACTGGAATTCAATGAAGGCATCTATATGACGATTGCGGCAGCCGGTTCTATTAATGCCAAAGGAGCCGCAGGCAACGAAATCGTCTTTACCAGCGCCAAAGTAGGAGAAGGACAGAACTGGGGTGGTCTGCTGGTGAGTTCTTCGAGTGCCAACAATGCGTTGGATTATGTCAAAATCCTGTATGGCGGAGGCTTCGACCGTCTGATCTACGAGCGCGGGGATTACAAAGCAGCCAACCTGGCTATTGACGACAAAGCCCGGATCGCTATCACCAATACCGAAATTGGCAACAGCAAAGTATACGGACTATATGTGCATACCAACGCTGTACTGGCTGCTTTTAGCAACAATAATTTCCACGACAACCAAAATTATCCTGTCTGGCTGCCGGCCAACCAGGCGGGTTTGATGGACAAGAATACTACCTTCACGGCTAATAAAGATAATGTAGTAGCTGTCTTTGAATCTGCGCTGAATGATAATGCTAATTTTAGCAATGCTGCCAGCCAGGTCTGGGTAGCCCTCAGCGGCGATGCCCGGTATTTGGTAACCGGAAAGATTGTTTTGGAGAATGACCTGACGGTGGCACCAGGCGCTTACTTCATGTTCGCAGAAGAGAAGGTGTTAGAGATCAGCAGCAGCGGTTCCCTGGTAGCCGTTGGCACTGTTGACAGTACCATCGTGTTTACCGCCTACAAAGAAGACGGCAATAATAACTGGGGAGGTATTCTGGTCCTCTCAGACAATGGCAACCAGATCCAGTATGCTAAAGTATCTTACGCTGGTGGATTTGGCCAACTGATGTATGACGGCGGCAGCTATTATGCAGCCAACATAGGGCTGGAAGAGAATGCTGACCTTGATCTAAACAATACAGAAGTAAGCAACAGCAAGGCATATGGTCTGACAGTAGATTCAGAGGCTATTGTAAACGACAAAACATCAGCCGATGCCGATGCGGCTACTACGCTGGCAGGTGTCAACACCTTCAGCAGCAATGCCAGCGGTGATATAGTATTCATACCATAACAAATTTATAGAAGGCAGGATAGGCTTTATCCTGCCTTCCTTTAAAAATACAGGGGAAGTATCTTGCCTGATTCCTGAATTACAGCGTAATTGCGCAAAAAACGGAGTTACAAAATTAACCCGGGCGCTGACTAACCTAAAAATAATTATACCATTCACTAACCTTATTAAAATTATGAAAAAATTAACACTCCTTCTCATCATACTGCTGGCGGCTTCTCTAACTTTCGCTCAGAATACCGTCAGCTTAGACCCTTCCGGCGACCGCGCTTATGAGGAAGGCGATAAGATTTTCCAGGTAGGCATCGGGTTTGGCCGTGCCGCCGGCGGTTACGGCTTTGGAAGCTATGGCTTCGGTTTGCCTGTTCTGGCTTCTCTAGAATTTGGCTTGCATGAGTATTTCAGCGTAGGACCTTATGCAGCTTTTGCGCGATACAATTTCAATTATGCAGGTGCCCGCACAGGTCTTCATGCTACTTACTTTAGTGTAGGAGCCAGAGGCTCTTTCCACTACGTTCCTCTTATCAACGACGCGCTGGATTTGGATATTGATGAAAGTAAAATAGACTTATATGTGACTGCATTATTGGGCCTTGAAACCTACTCGGTCGATTATGATGATATACCTGGTGCCAGCGGCTCAACTTCAGGTTTGGATTTTGGAACTGTGATAGGCGGGCGTTATATGTTTGGCGACAATTTAGGTGTTTACAGCGAGTTGGGGTATGGTGCTTTGTCAGTCTTTACTATAGGTCTGTCTTATATCTTTTGAATTTGCTAATGACCATTTGCTTCTAAAAAATAACAGAGTATAAAAGTCAAAAGCCGTCCTGCAAAAAGGGCGGTTTTTTTGTTTGATACTTCACAACAAAACAACACAACACCAACTTTTAACAGTAATCATTCCCTGATCACTTCCGAAGGGAAAACCACCAGGCTTTCATGCCCGTCTTTGCCTACGGCCGCTACGCCGAAGTAGTAATTGTCGATAACAATATTTTCTAAAGTAAACTCACTGACATCGCCTACATAGCGGGAATATTGCCACTGTGGAGCGGTGGTTTCCCGCCAGTATACTTTATAGCCCGCCCTGTTGGCGGCTTCCGCTTTGTCCCAGGCCAGGATGGTAGAAGCCTGCACGGCTCCGCCAATGCGCACGTTTTTGGGTTGCGGCGGTGCCCAGGCCAGCCCTGCCATCGTGATGGCATTGACCGCCGTGAGCTTAGCGGCGTAAGGGAAGTTGACGCCCTCAATCACGTCGCCGTATTCAATACCGTTCTCTACGCGGATGTCCTGGTGCTGGCGGTTGTAGTTTTCGTGGGCTTCCATAATGCGCACCCCGGCATAACCTAAGTCGTTGAACGGACGGTGGTGGCCGCCCCTGCCGAAGCGGTCCAGGCGGTAGATCATCATGGGATTCATTTGCGGCATGTAGGTCTCAGTCATACGGTGTACGTAGCGGGCCAACTGCCGGGAGATGCCGTCAACCTCGCCCCCCATAAAGCGGCGGCGCCTGCGCTCTTCTTCTGTCTCGGTAGGCGGCGTAGGCTCGGAAAAGATGCGAAAGCTGCGGTTGTCTACCACCCCGTCGAGGCCTTCTATGTTGCCGATCATATCATTGTTCAATATACCTATGATGTCCCATCCCTCTTTTTGTGCCTGCTCTGCCAACCCTTTTCCGCCAAAAAGCCCCTGCTCTTCGCCCGATAAGCCTAAGTAGATAATGCTGCTGGCAAATTCATATTTGGTAAGCAAACGGGCAGCCTCCAGCACGCCTGCCATCCCCGAGGCATTGTCGTTGGCACCGGGCGCGTCAGTGGTAGCATCCATAGCATCTGAGGCGCGCGAATCTATGTCGCCCGACATGATGATATAACGGTTGGGAAACAGCTTGCCCCGCTGGATGGCGACTACATTGACCACCCAGGTATCTTTGCGGATACGGGTGCTGCTGTCTCCCCCGACCAGGTTGCGCTGAAAAGAAACGTCCAGGCAACCTTTACAGTCGGAAGAAATTTTGTCGAACGTACCTTTGAGCCAGCGGCGCGCCGCCCCAATGCCCCGCGTATCAGATACGGTGTCAGACAGGGTATTGCGGGTGCCAAAACCAGCTAACTTGCGAATGTCTGCTTCCAGGTGGACAGGCGAAGCCTGCTCAACGATCTGGTACATCCGTAAGTCCACTCCGGGCGGCATCGTAGCTATCTGCTGTGCTTGTGCAGTAAAGCAACCCAGCAGCAATAAAAACAGGGTAGATTTCCATACAGTATCGGGCATAGGTGTCGTGGTTTGTGTATAAGTGAGAGTATTGATATGCTTTGGATTTTCCGGCCCGGTTTATCCGCCAATGCTCGCCATAGACTCATAAACAGCGTAGGCTCCTTCCTGGCTTTGTTCTGCGGCAAAACCATCCTTGTGCCGCTGCGAAAATGCCTGAAGAAAAGCCTCTTGTATCCCTACATCTGTAGCGCCGCTTCTCATCAGATGCCGCACATCCAGTACGCCCTTGCCGTACAGGCATGTTTTCAGCGTACCCTGGGCGGTCAGGCGGATACGGTTGCAGGTGCCGCAAAAAGTACGGCTAAAGGCGGCAATAATGCCTACCGTGCCCAGGTGTCCCGGAATTTGGTAGTAGCTGGCGGTTGCATGAGGCGGGTTTTCTATCGCCCGTATGGCAGGAAAATGCTGCCGGAGCATTTCCAGGATCTGCCGGTAGGTCCACGTGGGGGTGGGTTCGCGGCTGCCACTCCCGTTGAAAGGCATTTCTTCGATAAACCGCACCGATACCGGGTAAGTACGGGTCAGGTCAGCCATAAGAATAATGTCTTCGGTATTTTTCCCGGCCATCACCACCGTATTGATCTTGACAGGGATATTATGTTGCAGCAATTTATGAAAGCTCTCCATCACCTGTGGCAAAGCATCGCGGCGGGTTATCTGCTTAAATCGCTGGCGGTTCAGCGTGTCCAGGCTTAGGTTGACAGAGATAATGCCCAAGGCTTGGAGCGCTTCTATATAAGGGGCAGTCAATACGCCGTTGGTGGTGATATGTAGCTCTTGGATGCCATCAATAGCCCGGAGCCGCTTTAAAAAAGATACCAGGTCTTTGCGGACGAAAGGCTCACCGCCGGTAATACGTACTTTGGTGATACCCAAGGCAGCCAGCAGGCGGACGAGCCGCTCCATTTCGTCGTAAGAAAGCAAAGCTTGTTGGGGCTGATAGGAAATTCCCCCGGCAGGCATACAGTAAAGGCAACGCAGATTGCAACGGTCGGTGACGGCCAGCCGCAGATAGTTGATCTCTCTGCCATGATTATCGTAGAGCATACAAGCGGTGGTTGTGTTTGCTATGTTTGTTTCTTTTTTAAACAAACCAAGCTGCAATATATGATATTTGACCTAGTGTTTTACCTTTGCAACGTATGAGATTACAGATTTTACTGTTTGGCATTACCAAAGACATGGTCGGGCAACGAATACTGAGCTATGAACTGCCTGACCAAAGCACGGTGCCTGATCTGTTAGAAAACCTCAAAACGGATTATCCGGCCCTGCAAGACCTTTCATCAGTCATGATCGCTGTCAACAACGAATATGGACAGAAAGATCAAATCCTCCGGGCAGGCGATGAGATAGCGTTGATCCCACCTGTCAGCGGAGGATAGTTATGATACAACTCACCGATCAACCTATTGATATAGCGCAGGCTATCGCCAGTGTGCAGGCAGCGCAGGCAGGCGCGGTCAATGCATTTATTGGCACTGTCAGAAATCATACTGCTGCCCGGAAGGTCGTCCGGCTGGAGTTCGAGGCCTATGATACAATGGCGGTCAGAGAAATGGAAAAGATAGCCGCAGCCGTAAAAGAAAAGTGGCCGTCTGTCGCTCATGTAGCCATACAGCATCGCACAGGCGTATTAGGGGTAGGAGAGGTAGCGGTAGTAATCGCCGTATCTGCCCCACACCGCCAGGAAGCTTTTGAAGCCTGCCGCTATATTATCGATACGCTGAAACAGACCGTCCCTATCTGGAAGAAAGAAATCTTCGAAGACGGCGAGGTTTGGGTGGCTGCCCATCCCTGAAAACATTCGTCTTTATCACCTGCGATTACATCTCCATACTGGTAAATACCGAATCAGGTACACTCTCCATCACCTGTATGTCGGATATGTCGCGGTCGCCGCGTTCGCCTGACAGCATCACGCTGCCGTACTGCCGGTAATTCTCCCAGGGCGTGACAAACCGGGGGGTATCCATGCTGGCTTTTGGATAATGAGCCCACTGCTTTACCAGGTGGTCTTCTTTGTCTACGTATACCCTGTATTTATTGTCCGGGGTAAATCCAACGTTCTCAAACCGCATCTCCAACACGTCAGCCGGGCTGCCGCCCCGGATGGTATCTTCGCCTACGTAGGTTAATGTAACGCCGCTGTCTTTCAGCTTAAAGGGCATCAAAAGCCAGTAGCTGTCGTTCACCCAGATTTTTTTGCCTTGCTCCACATATTTTTGCAGGGAATCGGGATTGGTGATCTCCTGCCCTTTTCTCATGACCTTGCCGGTATCTTCCCGGATGTTGACCAGGTACAGCGTTGAATCCTGGGGCACTTCTATCCTGACATTGCCGGTTTGCTTATCCCAGAGCAGGCTACGCATGCCAAAGAAGTTCCAGCCTAAGTAACGGGTGCTATCCCAGGCCGCCCGTCCGCCCATGGCCTGCATCACTTCGTCGGCGATCCGGATGGCGGTTGTATCAGAGGCGGCCTGGTTGAACCCTTCGGCTGCCGGATTAGTGACCGACAAGCCAGGACTCACTTCCTGGAGGTTTTGCTCCGATTTGTCGGAAGACTGGCAGGAGGCTAAAAGAGCGCTAAGAATAACAAGGGACACAAGCAGTTTCATAGTTTGTCAGGGCGTTAGTGTAAGCCACAAAACTAACAAAATCTGCCGGAATAAGGCAGTGCTGCGCTTCTTTTTATCGCAAGAGGCTAACAGGTATCCGGAACCTTGTCCATTTTGCTGGAAAGCTCCTCAATGTATCTGACGGATTCTTCTGAGGACAGCTTGATCTCATCCAGCAGGCTGTTGATCTTTTTATCTTCCATGTATTCCTGGGCCAGCATCTGTTTGAGCTTTTCGAGCTGGCTTTGCAGCGCATGGTTTTCTACCATTTTGATAGAAGGCAGTTGTTTGTGGGTCACCTTTCTAAGATTGTATAAATCTTTTTGCCCGGCTATTTCAGCCACCTGTTCCGGCAAAGAAACAAAGTTACTTTTTAAGGAATCAAGCAGTGAAGTGACAAACTGAGTGTCGTCGCTATACTGCTCTACGATACGCAGCAGCGACAGGGTTTCTTCGTTTTGCAGATGAAAAGCCTCGCTGTTGATGGGCAGGTTCAGGTTGATCGCTATTTTAAGGTACAACTCATCGGGGTTAAATGGTTTGGGCAGGTAGTCGTTCATCCCGCAGCGGTACACCCGCTCCTTGACATCGGACACTACATCGGCAGTCAGGGCGATGATGGGCAGTTTTTTGAAAGCGCCGCCCAACTTGCGAATCTCCTGGGTAGCTGCAAAGCCATCCATCACGGGCATCTGCAAATCCATCAGTATGATATCGTATTCTTTTTGCTGCACCATGTCCAGCGCGATTTGGCCATGGTCGGCAAAGTCTACATGAATGCCCACCTTAGCCAGGAAGTTGGAAGCCACCATCTGGTTGGAGATATTATCTTCTACCAGCAGCAGGCGGAATCCGCGCAGATGGCTCTTGTCCAGGTGTTCTATGCGTTGCGGTGGGCGCGCTGCCATTTCGTGGTCCTGGGTATAGGCCAACTCAAAACTAAAGGTGCTTCCTACGCCTTCCTTGCTTCTGAGCCAGATGTTGCCGCCCTGTAGTTCTACCAGCTTCTTACAGATGGTAAGCCCCAGCCCCGAACCTCCAAACCTGCGGGTCGTATCCGCTTTGGCTTGGGTAAAGCTGTCAAACACGGTATTTACCTTGCTGCCATCGATGCCTATGCCCGAATCGCGTATCTCAAACAGTATATCTATCTTATCTTCTACCTGCTTTTTTACTTTCACATGAATACTGACAAAGCCTGTTTCGGTAAATTTGATCGCATTGCCCACCAGGTTGTTCAGGATCTGGGTAAGCCTGACCTCGTCGCCAATGACGCGGGGGGGCACGGCAGGGTCTATGTAGGTGCTGAATGCTATATTTTTTTCCTCTGCCTTAAACGAGAAAGCTTTCGCGATGCCGTTGACCACTTCCTGGATGTCGAAGCTGATCTCTTCTAATTTGATCTTACCGGCTTCAATTTTAGAAAAGTCCAGGATGTCGTTGATGATGACCAGCAGATGGTTGGCAGAAAACTGAAGGCTTTTCAGGTAATCCGTTTGTTCGGGTTTGGGCTGGCTCTCCATCAGCAGGCGCGCCATCCCTATGATCACGTTCAGGGGCGTTCTGATCTCATGACTCATGGTAGAGAGAAAATCCTGCTTGGCTACTACGGCTTTTTCCGCTTTTTCTTTGGCCCGCTGAAGTTTCTTTTCAGAAGCTACATGATCGGATATGTCGAACGACACAAAGGCATAACCGATGTCTGCCCCATGCTGGTCTACCAGTGCGGTATCGACCATATGGATAGGAATGCGGTATCCCTCTTTGTGAAGCAGGTTTATTTCACCTTCCCACTTCTTTTTGTTGCGCAGCATCCTGAGGATTTTGTTTGCCTGCCGCGTCTGGTCTTTGGCTACCAGCACATCAACAGTTCTTTTGCCTAATACTTCTTCGGCTTTCCACCCGTACAGACTTTCTGCCGAACGGTTCCAATAAACGATCTCATAATCGAGGTTGGTAGCTACGACAGCACTTTTGACCTGCGCCAGCAGCGATGCCTGGAACTGCACTTTTTCCTGCGCCTCTTTACGATCCCTGATCTCATGGGTCAGTTTTTGGGTAGCAAATTCCAGGTCTTTAGTACGGACATCGACCATCGAGGCCAGGGTATCTTTATGAAGCTGAAGTTCTTTTTCTACTTTAAGCCGCTCATGGATCTGTTGCTGCAACTTCCGGTTGGCAGACTGTAGATCATCAGGCGAGGGCAGCCGCAGGATACGTGGGAGCAAAGGCCAAACCGCCAGTAAAGTGATGACTGAAACGATAGCGTTGACAGATTTTAAAACTTTAGAGAAATCATAGACAGGATACCAGATCGTATAGACATCTACCAGACGATTGATGCCGCACAAGATCATAAATATCATAAACAGAACGAAGAATGGCTTTACCTGCTGTAAATCCTTTCTTTTTTTCATAATATAATAAAAGCCTGCCGAAATGATGAAGAAAGCCAGGGCAATCAAAAGATCGGATATGGCATGTAGACCCAGGACGTTGGATGGCCGGATATAGCAGGGCAAAGAAGGGATAGACAGGTCTATGGAATCAGAGACAAACCCTTGAAGAAAATAAAGGAAGCTTTGTATATCCAAAACGGCCTGCTTCCATATTTTTATATGTAGAATTTCCATCGTTAAAAATTTTGACAGCTCTGTAAACACACCAAAAAATCAGCTTACCTTCAACGCTGTACAGTAACCGCACATACATTTCAGTTTGGTTAACTTAATAATGAACTGTCTGCTGCCTCCTAAAATTGTCAGATATTTTTGATAGATTATAAATCAATAAATTTTTGTGTAATATTTTGAATATTTCTTCTTATTCCTCCTGTTTTTCTTATGCGAGGCTTTTAGAATATTAAATGCGATAAAATTGCTTTAAATCAAAAACCGGCTTGAATCGCCTTTGAAAGCTTTGTTCTTTGAGGAAAATCATATTTACAGTTTGTAACGCCGCTTTGCTTCCAGGTTTTTTATTAAAACTAACCCTATCTGTACTTTAATCTATTCAGAATTTATACAATATCTTACATCGTACAGAAAAACTGAAGAATGGCAACTTTTTTGCCACAAAAGAAAACTATTTAAAAAATCCTAAAAATTTAAAGCAAACAATTTAAAAATAGACATTACCCGGTGTGCAAGTGACAAAATGTAAAATACAATTCTCATATTATAAAAACAACTTCACGTTTGCTATGCATAGTTTGCCTGCGACGCCTTTAAAACACATCCTGAAGGCAAAAAAAATGCCCCTGATCGGGGCATTTAATTATTCATTGTGCAGATAAACGCTATTTTTTGTCTTTATCATCTACTTCTTCATACTCCACATCAGACACATCGCCGTCGGAAGCGGCGTTAGTGTCGGCTTGTGCACTGCCGTTTCCTGCTTCAGGACCGCCTTGCGGGCCGCCTGTTTCTCCTGAACCAGCCGCCTGGTACATTTCCTGGGAAGCGTTCTGCCAGGCTGCGTTAAGCTTGCTGGTACCACTGTCAATGGCAGCCAGGTCCTGAGACTGATGCGCTGTCTTTAGTTCAGCCAGCGCTTCTTCGATGGCTTTTTTATTATTAGCAGAAAGCTTATCGCCGTACTCTTTCAGTTGTTTCTCTGTCTGGAAGATCAGGGAGTCAGCTGCGTTGACTTTTTCTACTCTTTCTTTTTCCTGCTTATCCGTCTCGGCGTTGGCTTCGGCTTCTTTTCTCATCTTTTCTATTTCCTCGTCAGTCAGTCCGGAAGAAGCTTCAATCCTGATCTTCTGCTCTTTGCCGGTGCCTTTGTCTCTGGCCGATACGTTCATGATACCATTGGCGTCAATGTCGAAGGTCACCTCAACCTGAGGGACGCCCCGCGGTGCCGGTGGAATACCATCCAGGTGAAATCTTCCGATCGTGCGGTTGGCTTTTGCCATAGGACGTTCGCCTTGCAGCACATGGATCTCTACAGAAGGCTGGTTGTCGGAGGCAGTAGAAAATACCTCAGACTTCTTAGTCGGAATGGTAGTATTAGATTCAATAAGTTTGGTAAACACACCGCCCATCGTCTCAATACCCAACGACAGTGGCGTAACATCCAGCAAAAGTACGTCTTTCACATCGCCTGTAAACACACCGCCCTGAATGGCAGCACCTACCGCGACTACTTCGTCAGGGTTTACTCCTTTAGAAGGTTTCTTACCAAAAAACTTCTCTACCTCTTCCTGAATCTTCGGCATACGGGTAGAACCTCCTACCAGGATCACCTCATCAATATCAGACGTAGACAGGCTGGCATCTTTCACTGCTTTGCGGCAAGGTTCCAGGGTGCGCTGCACCAGGTCGTCTACCAACTGCTCAAACTTAGCTCTTGACAAAGTACGCACCAGGTGCTTTGGAATACCATCTACCGGCATGATATACGGCAGGTTGATCTCCGTGCTGTTGGAGCTTGACAATTCTATCTTGGCTTTCTCGGCAGCTTCTTTCAAACGCTGCAACGCCATAGGGTCTTTTCTCAGGTCAATACCTTCGTCTTTCTTAAATTCTTCTGCCAGCCAGTCGATGACGCGGGAATCAAAGTCGTCGCCACCCAGGTGGACATCGCCGTTGGTGGATTTTACTTCAAACACACCGTCGCCTAATTCCAGGATGGAAATATCGAAGGTACCACCGCCTAAGTCATACACAGCGATTTTAAGGTCCTGATTTTTCTTATCCAGACCATAGGCTAAGGCTGCGGCAGTAGGTTCGTTGATGATCCTTTTTACTTCCAGCCCTGCAATTTGTCCGGCTTCTTTGGTTGCCTGACGCTCGGCGTCATTAAAATAAGCGGGTACGGTAATGACGGCCTCATTGATGGTCGTGCCCAGATAATCTTCTGCCGTGGATTTCATTTTCTGAAGGATCATCGCAGAAATCTCCTGGGGTGTGTACATCCGGTCCCCTATTTTGACGCGGACAGTATCGTTATTTCCTTTTTCTAATTTGTAAGAAATGTTTTTCAATTCCTGACTTACCTCAGAATACTTTTTACCCATGAATCTTTTCACGGAGCTAACCGTATTCTGCGGATTGGTAATAGCCTGACGTTTGGCCGGGCTCCCTACTTTACGCTCACCATTACCATTGTCCAAAAAAGCAACAATAGATGGTGTTGTTCTTCCACCCTCGCTGTTGGGGATCACGACGGGTTCGTTACCTTCCATGACAGCCACACAGGAGTTGGTGGTTCCTAAATCTATTCCTATAATTTTTCCCATAATATTTTTATGTGATTCGGTTTTGTTTAATGTCAACTAATCAATCCAAATTGAACAAGGGTTGTGCCACAGGCTGAAATAATGACAGATTGTCACACTTTGACAGTCCAATCAGCGATCTGCCAGCCACAAAGACTTTTCAGGCTTGTTTTCCAGGCATTTATTGCAGACTTTAGCAGGCAGAAAACAACAGCAAGTCTTACCACAACGTATGTATAAAGACATGCTGTTTTCATTATTCACTTTATACTTACTGCTGATGTCGCTCACACCTTCCAATATGCTGCCATTAGGCACCACAGCTCCCGACTTTACACTACCTGATTCCCGCACTGGCAAGGCAGTCAGCCTTCAGGAACTCCAATCAGACAAAGCCACAGTGGTCATGTTTATTTGCAATCATTGTCCTTACGTGAAGCATGTAAAAGATGAGATTGCCCAAGTGGCGGCAGACTATCAGCGCAAGGGAGTTTCGTTTGTGGCGATCAGTGCCAATGATGTAGAAAAATACCCGGAAGACGGGCCGGCAGCCATGAAGGAAAAAGCCTTATCCTGGCATTTTACTTTTCCTTACCTGTACGACGAAACCCAGGAGGTCGCCAAAGCCTACGAAGCAGCCTGCACACCTGACTTTTATATTTTTGACAAAAATCTGTCGTTGGTATACCGTGGGCAGTTAGACGAGTCCCGCCCCGGCAATGGCAAACCCCTGACCGGCCAGGACATGCGCACTGCGCTGGATGCCATGCTGTCAGGCAAAAAAGTTAGCCAGGAACAGATTCCCAGTGTGGGGTGTAATATTAAGTGGAAGGATTGAAGAACTGAAGGATTGAGGGACTGAGGGATTGAGAAGGGAGTTGGGTGTGAAACGTAGTTCTGTTATTTTGTATAGATGTTTGGAAATATGAAAATTTTGTTGCTTGTGGGTTTGATGAGCTTTTCGGGGCTTTGCCTGGCGCAGACGGACACCCAGGATATTATTAGCTTGTCGGGAACGATTGTGGACGAAACGGATGCTCCTGTTCCCTATGTAACCATTTCAGTATTGAACAGGAATGTAGGCGTGGTGAGCGATGCGGAAGGCTTTTTTTTCCTGCGCTTTGCCCGGCAGGATACCCTGGAGCTTTCTACGCTCGGTTTTGAGAAACATCAGCTTTACTTAGGCGATACCGCTACCGCCGACAATTATGATCTGAATATCCGCCTTTCGGAGAAAACGTATACGCTGGAAAACATCACGGTGATAGCTTACAAAGACGAAGAAGCTTTTAAAAGAGCGATCCTGGCATTAGACGAAAAAGACCTGCCCAAAGAGACGCCTAAAATCAGGATTCCCGGTTCGTACGATGGACCGCGTATAGAGAAACGCGCGGGCCCTGCCAGTCCGCTCTCCTTTTTGTACGACCGCTTCAGCAAACGTGCCCGGTATGAAAGGGAAGCCCGGCAGGCGGAGCAGGATTACGAATACCGGAAAAATCTCTCCAGCAAATACAACCGGGAACTGGTCAGCAAAGTCACCGGTCTGGAAGATATGCAGTTGGACGAATTTATGGCGCAGTGTCGACTGGAAGATACCTTTATTGAGAAATCCAATGAATACGAAATCATCCTGGCAATTAACCAATGCTACGAAGATTTCAAGGTAAGATAAATACTATTTGCTTCTCTCGCCTTATTTGTGATAACTTTCTGCCCGAATGTTATCCTGCAAACCTGTACTTTTATT
>JBBSNI010000027.1:0-26477 GCA_038232695.1 Cytophagales bacterium | reverse complement strand
GGAAGAACTTAGAGAGCAGATTGAAGCTTATTCGAAGGCTTACAATGAGTACTGTAAGCCATTTGTTTGGAAGAAAAGAGAGGTGAAAGGAAGTCAACTGAAAAATAATATAGTTAACTTACGCAATTAAACACTAGTATCCATGCCGGCTTAAGTGGTGGCGGGAAGCTTTCTGCTTTTTACCATCTTTAGTGCTGGTGAGTAATGAAGTGCTTTTAAATCCGGCACGACTACTACACTTAACGTTCGCGGCAATGCTTGGGGACAGTGCTAAAATTGTAATTGGGTAAAAAAATGTAGCTTTGTGACAAGGCAATCTTGAAAAATTGACAAAATGAAACAACCCAAATATCATCTAAAAGCGGAGAAAGAATTAACCATATTTCAGTTTATTAGCGAAGGACCGAAGGGCAATGTTCCTAAACTTATAGAATTTACTGAAACTAACTTGAATGGCTTTTACAACTTGGCTTTCGGGGACAGAGACGAAATAAGTGGCAAACTGGACGACAACTGGTATGAATTTGAAAATGGTGTAAACTATGAAGGTTTTGTAGCGAAAAGAAAAAATGCTTAAATTTGCAGTATGACAATAGAAGAATTAAATAAAAGAAAAACGCCAATTGTAGTAATTGACAACTCATTAGAGAAGTTTAAGGGGAAAGTATTATTTCCCGAGAAACTTGCAAAAGCTAACGAGGTGTTAAGGAAAATTGGACTCCCTAAACTGACGACAAAATAGCACTACCGCCAACAGCAGCTACCCAAAAGGCGGGGTTTTGTGTTCCAAAGACAGTTTTGTGGTTAATGGAAGTTTAGTATTTCAAATCAAGTTTTGTGCTAAAAGCCCCGCCTTCGGCAAGCTGCAAAACGTTGCCAGTAATGCTTGAAGGCTGATAGTGCGACTAACATTAAGACTGCCAGGCCAGTAGAATGATTTTTAAACACAAAGACCGACTAATTAACACGAGTCCAATACACTGAACTTTTATTTAATTTTATTACGATAACTACGACTACACATTCTGCAAATATCTCTTACACATGATTCTATTACTAAACAATCCAAAATGAGTCTTTGTGTAAAAGAGGTTCATTGACTTTATGGTTGAGTGAGAGTTTATATAGAAGATGGCGAGACATTGATCCAAATAAGAAGGGATATAAACTAAAAAAAGACTTTCCCTGGAAGGTAAGGCTTCGTTGCAACAAAGTCGTTAGCAATAAAAAAGCCGGAAAGAAGGAATATTTCACCATCACAACTTATCAGGCTTACCGAAACTAAACCGCTGCCACGAAGGTTGTTAGGAAAAGACAGCATGATGAAGACAAAATTATTGGGAACTTTATTCTTTTTTTTAGGGTGGCTTGCCCTCAGCCTGGAGCCTGTAATGGCGCAGTGTGCGATGTGCCGTGCAACGGTAGAGAACAATGTCAGCGCCGGCGATACCTCTGTGGCTGCCAGTCTGAACTTCGGCATTCTGTATCTGTTTATCATGCCTTATCTTTTGTTTTCCGTTCTTGCCTTTCTCTGGTACAGAAAAAGCCGCCAACATGCCAAAAAAATCAGCCCTGTACGCCATTCTTAACCACAAATGTCCCCGGTGCCGGAGAGGCGATATTTTTGTGTACCCGCTTTTTAAAAAGCTTTCTAAGTTTGCCCAAACGCACAAAGCCTGTCCGCATTGTAGCTTGGTCTACGAAAGAGAACCCGGTTTCTTCTTTGGCGCTATGTACGTGAGCTATGCACTGACGATGGGATTGTTGTTAGGTATTGGCTTTGTACTGTTTTATTTTTTCGGCGACCCTGCGCTGTCGGTCTATATCACCACGGTGGTAATTACGGTGGTGGTGTTGCTACCGGTGGTTTTCCGCTACTCCCGCACCATTTACCTGCACGCCTTCGGGGGAATAAGGTATAATGAGCGGTATGCTGCTAAAGAAATTGACCTCAGCATACAGGAAAAAAAGCATTAATTTTTTACTTTCAGCCGCCAGTTTAAGTACAGAACGAAAAAACGAATACATGGAAGTAGTAAGAATGCCTTCTACCAAAGAAAAAACGCTTGCCTTGAACCTGGACGGGAGCATCTACGGTTCGTTTGCAGAGATCGGGGCGGGACAGGAGACGGCGGCTAACTTTTTCAAAGCCGGCGGAGCTTCCGGCACCATTGCCAAAACTATGTCAGCCTATGACATGAAGTTCAGCGATGCGATCTACGGAAAGACCAAGCGATATGTGAGCAAAGAGAAACTGCTCCTGATGCTCGACCATGAAATTGCACTCTTGCTGGAGCGCTTGCCGGATCGGGCTGACACGACTAAATTTTTTGTGTTTGCCAATACGGTAGAAATCCTGAATTTTCACCGTACCAACAAAGGGCATGGCTGGCTGGGCTTACGGTTTCAGTTGATGCCGAACGGGCCTATGAATGAGTGCGTCATCCATGTGCTGCTGCGCGACACAGATACGAGCTTGCAACAACAGGCACTGGGCGTACTGGGCGTCAACTTATTGTATGGGTGCACCCATATCTCCGACCCGGAGGAGATTATGCGTTCCCTGACCGATGAACTGTCTGCCGGTAGGATAGAGATTGACTTTTTTAGGATCAAAGGTCCTGACTTTGACCATGTAGACAATCGTTTGATGGCGCTGAAGCTGGTGAAAATGGGACTGGCTCGTGCGACCATGTTTGATGCAGACGGCACCGTGTTGCAACCCCAGGAAGCACTGTACAAAAAGAACCTGCTGATCCTACGTGGAAGGTTTCGCCCGGTGACCCATGTCAACATGGACATGCTTCAGACAGGGCTGGAAGCTTTCAAAAAAGACATAGACGAAAACGAGGTGGTCCTTATCTCTGAGCTAAACCTCAACGACCTTTCCAATGAAGAAGAGAACAGCGACCAGGATTTTCTTTACCGGGTAGACATTCTGGGTAGCCTGGGGCAAAAAGTGCTTATTTCCGATTATCAGAAATACTACATGCTGGCTTCGTATGTCTCGCAGATCACCAAAGGCTCTATCGGCATCATCCTGGGCATTTATAACTTAGAGCGGCTGTTCGATGAATCTTATTATCTTGATCTTAAAGGCGGTATTCTGGAGTCTTTTGGCGCTTTGTTCAAGAAAAATGTCAGGCTGTATGTATATCCTTCTTACCAGCGCGGCAACCAGGAGATGTACTGGTGCGAAGACCTCGTATTGCCCGACCATCTGCAAACCCTTTATCAATATCTTTACGAAACCCGGCACATCAAAGGGCTCCAACCCATCAACCCGCAGCATCTGCATATTATTTCAGACCGTGTATTAGATATGATCAAAAGCGGGGCAGAAGGCTGGGAGAAGCTGGTTCCCGAAAAAGTAGCTCATGCCATCAAGTCTAAACATCTCTTTGACTACCAGCAGGAAAATGCCTGAAAGCTGGAAGACGGAAGACCGAAGAAAAACTTCTGACTTCCGTCTTCCTCATTCATCAGCAGCGTATTTTTCCTTATATTTCTGGTACAGGCGTTGTTGCATAGCAGGTAGCGTGACCTTACGTCCGTCTACAAAAGCTCTTTCTACCATATTGGTGCGCATGTCCAGGGCGTCGCCGCCGGAGACGAACAGTATGGCGCGCTTGCCTTTTTCCAGCGTACCCGCCTGGTCGTCGATGCCTAAAATCTTGGCGTTGTTGCCCGTGATCAGTTGCAAAGCCTGTTCCTTGCCTAAGCCGTAGGCGGCTGCCGTACCGGCCAGAAAAGCCAGGTTGCGGGCACTGGCGACCATATCTCTTTCATAGCCTAAGCCTACCAGCAGCCCGGCTTCGGTGAGCAACTGCGGCAGTTGGTAAGGCATGGATACATCGTCTTCGGTGCGTTCGGGGAGTATATGCAGGTTGGTAATAATGACTGGGATGTTCTTTTCTTTCAGAAAATCCCTGGCCATATACGCGCCCGTGCTGCTGACCAGCACCATCTTTTTGACGCCCTGAGCCTCGCCAAACTTAATACTTTCTATGATCTCTTTTACTTCATCACTATGAATGTACAGGGCTTTATTACCATCGAACAAGCCAGTCATGGCTTTTAGCTTCAGGTTGGTGATCTTAGGGTCGTTCTGCTCGCGGTAAGTAGCGGCATCGGTAAACAGGTTTTCTACCTCCCGTACCTGTTCTTCATAGTTCTCATTAGGCACACGGTTTACCGTAAAGGTAGCAAAGTCAAACTCCATTTTGTAACGACCGGGCCAGTGGATATGCACGGCGTCGTCTTCTACCACCGCGGCATCTTCCCAGTTCCAGGCATCCAACTGTACGATAGAAGAAGTGCCGGGGATCATGTTGCCCGCCGGGGTGATCTGCGCCAGCAGTATGCCGTTGTAGCGCATGGTAGGGATCAGTTCGGAGTCGGTATTGTAAGAGATCAGAGAGCGTACATTCGGGTTCAGTGTTCCAACTTCTTCCTCGTCTACGGTAGCGTCTACCGCCCCGATCTCTACCAGGCCCAGGTCGGTGTTGGGCAGGATAAATCCCGGATAGATATGCTTGCCTTCCGTGCGGATCACTTCGTAGGCGGCGGTGTCCTGCGGCGCATCAGCCACCTGTCCTACGCTGGTGATCTTGCCTTGCGCAAAGGTGATGGCGGCATTTTCAATAACATCTCCGTTGCCTAAGTGAGCCGTTCCGCCCAACAGCAGCACAGGCCGCGTCTGCGGCTCACCCGGCGCAGGCACCTGCGCTGACAAGCTTCCGGCAAAAGTAAGAGAAAGTAAGAGGATGGATAAGGTGTATGTTTTCATGGTTTAGTGAATTTCGTTGTCTTGTGTAAATTCTGTCTTGTCTAGTGCTATTTTCATCCTTGAATATTGAGTGTTGAATATTGAATATTTAAACACTCAATATTCAACCGGGCGCCGGGCGCACTCAATGCTCAAGTATATATTACTGCAACAGCAACCGTCACGCGGGTTAGCACTTGCTTCATTCCGCTACTGCACCGAAGCCTACATCATCGCAGTGGAAGTGCTGCTTCATTTTGCTGGCAATCGCCTGGGTAGGCGCTCCGGTTTTCTTGGACTGCTGCATTTTCTGCACCAGGCGTGCCCGCTCTTCTGCCATGCGTTCCTGCTTCTTTTCGTCCTGCTCCCGGTCGTAGTAGATACGTCCATCGACCATCGTTTTTTCTGCTTTGGCATAAATAGACAGTGGGTTGGCAGACCACAACACCAGGTCGGAGTCTTTGCCCACTTTGACGCTGCCCATGCGGTCGTCTAAGTGCAGCAGCTTGGCAGGGTTGAGCGTCACCATCTTCCAGGCGGCTTCTTCCGACATGCCTCCATATTTTACCGATTTGGCTGCTTCCTGGTTCAGGCGGCGCGCCATCTCTGCATCATCCGAGTTGATCGCCGTCGTCACGCCTGCCATCGTCATCAGCGTGGCGTTGTAGGGAATGGCATAGCGCACCTCAAACTTGTACGCCCACCAATCGGCAAAGGTAGAGCCGCCTGCGCCGTGGGCAGCCATCTTGTCGGCTACTTTATAGCCTTCCAGGATGTGGGTAAATGTATTCACCTTAAAACCAAACTGGTCTGCCAGGTTCAGCAGCATGTTGATCTCAGACTGTACGTAAGAGTGGCAGGTAATAAAACGCTTCCCGTTCAGGATTTCTGCTAATGCTTCCAGTGCCAGGTCTTTTCTGGGCTTGGTAGCATTGGTTTTTTCTTTGGAAGACCGGTTGTTGTAGGCTTTCCAGGCGTCGTCGTAGGCTTTGGCACGGGTAAACGCATCGGCCAGCGCCTGCTCTACGCCCATCCGCGACTGCGGGTAGCGGATAGAATTTTCGTTAGAAGACCTTTTCACGTTTTCGCCCAGGGCAAACTTGATGTATTCATCAGCCCCTTCGATGAGCATCTCCTGCGGCGTAGCGCCCCAGCGGAGCTTGACCAGCGCCGACTGCCCTCCTATCGGGTTAGCCGAGCCATGCAGCAGTTGCGCGGCCGTGACGCCGCCGGAAAGCTGGCGGTAAATATCAATATCATCGGATTCTACCACGTCTTTCATACGCACCATCGCCGAATTGGTCGCCACATCGTTTACGCTGGCCAGGGCAATGTGAGAGTGTTCATCAATAATGCCGGAGGTCAGGTGCTTGCCCGTGCCGTCGATGACCGTGGCGTTGCCAGCCGACAGGTTTTTGCCTATCTGGCTGATCTTGCCGTTGGTGACCAGCACGTCGGTATTTTTCAGAATGCCCTCCGCCTCATTGGTCCAGACCGTCGCATTTTTGACCAGGTAAGTTTTAGATTCGGGCAAGCGTGCATTGCCAAAAGCCATAAAAGGATAGACCATACCAGCCAGCTCGCTGGTGTCGGCTGCATCGGTTTGCGCTTGTTGGGTGCTGTCTTTCGAAGCTTCTACTGCTTTTTGGTAAGTGGCTTCCCAGGCTACCCAGGTGCCGTCAGGCTGCTGTCCGCGCCCTTTCAGGTTTTTGCCTTCCATCCATCCCGACAGGCGGGTGATCGCTTTTTTGTCTTTGTCCGGCGTAAAGGTCAGGGTGATCATCTCGTCCTGCATGTCAGCGTTGGCTTTGACCGTAGTCGTATCCATTGTCAGCTTAAAATCCTGCTTGCCGGGTTTGCCGCTCACTTCCATGTTGTAAGATTGGTCACCTACCTTCAAAGCGTATACGCCGCTCAGGTCGCCAGCGTCTTTATCAGCGATCACAAAAGGTTTGCCTTCTATCCAGTTTTCGTAGATGATGGCGTCTTCGGCAAAAATGTTACCGGAGGTGATCAGAAAGTTAGCCATCATGCCTTTGCGCAGGCTGCCCAACTCATCTTCTACCTGCATGAGTTGCGCCGGAGTATAGGTAAGGGCTTTCAGGGCGTCGGTTTCTTTCAAGCCGTATTGGATGGCTTTGCGCACATTAGGCCAGAAGTCTTTTTTATTTTTAAGCCCGTCGGCCGTCAGGGCAAAAGAGATGCCCTGTTTGGCTAAGCGGCCCGGGTTGGCAGGCGCCAGTTCCCAGTGCATCATATCTTCCAGGGCAATGTGCTGCGCATCGTAGGGGTCAGCCACGTCGTAGGCTTCGGGAAAGTTCACCGGCACGATCAGGGCCGCATTGGTGGCTTTGATGGCTTCCAGTCGCGTGTATTCATCGCCGCTGCCGCGGATGATGTATTGTTTGCCAAACTCATCGCCCAACTGGTCGGCACGCAGCACCTGCGTCCAGCCGGGCGCATCAAATACCTGCGGCAGGTCCTGTAAGGCAATCCAGGCCTCTAAGGAGTTGTCTTTGTAGTCTTTGGCCGACGGATACCAGTCGGCATCCATATAAGTTTGCCGCAGCAGCGCGATGTATCCCATTTTGGAGATAGGATAGTATTGGGAAGAGCTTCCTTTGTCGAAAGAATAGTGGGCGGCGGCTTTGCGCTTTACGACGACTCCATTGGCTTCTCCGTCGGACAAGGTAACCAGCGATGAGGAGCCACGTGCCAGCCCATCTCTTTTGTTGGTCAGCACGACGGCAAAGCCCAGTTCCCGAACAGGTTTGGCTTCCTTGTCTTTCACCATAAAATCTTCTATGGCGTCATACTGCGCTTTGATGGCATCATTGGGGCTGTAGGCGCCTTTGGTTTCGGGTTGTATCTGCTCCTGTGCGCCGAAGCTGAATGGCTTTCTTATGGGCACTTCCGACAGCCCGTAGTCGCTGTACAGATCGATCAGCGCGGGATAAATATATTTTCCTTTCAGGTCAATGACCTGGGTGCCTTTGGGCGGTGTGATGTTGTTGCCAACGGCTTCTACACGGCCGTCTCTGACCAGCAGGGAAGCATCTTCCCGCTTGATGCGATAATCTTCAAAAATAGTAGCATGGGTAAACAGGTACACGCCGGGCCGCGTGTCCTGCACCCCATTGACCGGATACATACTTTCCTGCGCCTTTGCCCTGGGCAGGAACCCAGCGAGGCATAAGAAAGCAACAAACAGCTTTTTCAGGGACATACAATGATAGGTTAGGTAGATGATACTTTTGTTTTGCAAAACGCGAAAGATAAAGGTTTGCTTTGGAGAAAAGAAGTCTTTTTGCCCCTGAGCAGCAAAAAAATAGTATTTCATAGATCACCATAAACATTTATAAAAACCAGGTGTATTACTTGTGACATAGCACAACCACAAAGTGAACTCATGGCAGATAACGCAAAAAAAACCTCAGACGCAGCTTCCCCATCTATCAAAGGATTGATCTTCGATATGGACGGTACCGTCATTGATAGCATCCAGCAGGATTACAGGGCATGGACCCAGGCATTTGAACCTTATGGAGCTACCTTCACCTACCAGGACTATGCGAAAGAGTCAGGCGCAAAAGGCGAAGAAATTGCTAAAAATCATGCAGATGTATCCGACGAGGAAGCCAGCAAGATCACGGAGCATAAAGATGAGATTTTTGAAAAGATCATAGAAAAAGAAGGGCTGAAAAGTATGCCGCATATCCAGCCCATTCTGGAACAAGCCAGGCAAATGGGATTGAAAGTAGCCTTGGCCACAGGCAGCAAAGAAGATAAGCTGAACCTGGTCTTTGAGCAGGTAAAGCTTCGCCACTTTTTTGATGAACTAGTCACGGCAGATCATGTCAACAAAGGCAAGCCCGACCCGGAAGTATTTCAGAAAGCAGCTGAAAAGTTAGGTTTAAAGCCCCATGAAGTCATTGTCTGGGAAGATGCCACCCTGGGCGTACAAGCTGCCAAAAATGCCCACATGCGCTGCGTCTGCATCACCACCACCCAAAAAGGAGACCGCCAGGGATTAGAAGAAGCCGATGTGATTATTGATGCTTATGAAGGTATGAATCTGAAAGATCTGATTCGTAAGCTTTCTTCATAACCGTTTTTTACTTGAAAATTGAGTGTTTAAAAAATACTAAACACTCAATAATCAACACTCAATGTTTAAGGAAAATTAAGCCATTAGCTCAGGTAACACCTCCTTGTAGTTTGCTGGTTTTAATATCTTACCAATAGCCTGTATTCGCTCCTGCATAAAATCCTGTTGCAAATAAGCAGGCAGTGCTTCGTACCATTGCCAGTAGGTTTCCCAGCCAACGGCTTTGGCTACATACGCTTCATGCACAAAGTTTAAATACTCAACCACCCCGATCAGCGAATCATGGAAAAGCTTCATATCAATATCACCTTCTACAAAGCGGGCGATCTCCCGGTGGTTGGCCGAGATGCGCAGCCGCGAGAGCAGGTGAAAGATGGTCGTATACCCGATGCGCCAGCTTAGCTGATGCCAGTGCTGCTCGTCGAAGCGTTGCAATATCTTGCCGGTCTTCTGGCTCCGCAAGGCAGTCGCCGGGTTGTTTTGTACCTGGGTGCGTACCTGCAAAGCCCGCTGCCGGTGCGTAGTGCGCAAAAACTGCCCGATCTGCCGCTGCGCTTCTTTGTCCGAATCAGTCAACTTAAGTCCGGGCTGGTACTTGCCATAGGGCAAACGGTAGAGCCGTGGCTGGTGTGCATGACCGACGGCATAAAACGAAACCGGATAGGGATAGACACCTTTTACCACCAGCTTTCCGCTTTCCGTATGAATCCGTTCCGGCCAGCGCGTCTCTGTATGATGCAGGATGAGCAGGGTTTTCAGGCTTTCCTGTACGCTGTAATAAGCCTGCGGAAACGTCCAGTGCAGGGCGTGCAGCAGGTACGCGCCTTCGCCCAGCCGGGCGGTCATGCGCAGGGTGTACTCCGTATTCCAGCTATTGAGCAGGTG
This sequence comes from Cytophagales bacterium, assembly GCA_038232695.1. Classification (GTDB taxonomy): domain Bacteria; phylum Bacteroidota; class Bacteroidia; order Cytophagales; family Cyclobacteriaceae; genus JAJNNC01. Next base: position 16,716 of record JBBSNI010000027.1, on the reverse strand, counting down.
CTTTCGAATGCTTTCTTTCTCGGTATCGGTCAGGCTGGTTTTAAATTTCCGGAAATACGCCAGGTTTTCCAGGGGGTAGGTTTCCCGGTGGTTTTTGATATGAAAATGCAGGGCAAAGAAATGATTCAGAAATACTTGTGCGGGAATAGAACGCCGCCACTGTTCCTGTTCTTCTTCGTGCTTTAAAACTTCTGTATCGCTCATGTTTTTACGGTTTTTATCTGTGTATTAATAACAAATACTTGGGCAAAAACATTTACTTATTTTAAGTATTTTTTATGCATAAAGCGTTGAAAAACAGACTTTTACTGTTGTACATGAGGTTTTTTTCTAACCACAAAGAATACAAAGGGTATACACAAAGGTTTAACTCACTATCTTAGTGTCCTTTGCGGCCGCCGCTGCGGTGCCTAATCTTCGTGCCCCTTGCGGCGGCCGCTGCGGTGTTTCAGTTTTTTCCTCATGCAGAAAAGCCGTCTGCATATCTTTCAAAATTAAATTCTCTGGTAAAAATCCGCTGCAAACTGTCGTTTTATCCATCTCCCCTCTATCTTTGACCGGCGATCTGCTATTCATAGACATTTAGATTTGAAAAAACGTATTTTATTTATTGTGTTGGGAGCGTTGGTAGCCGCCAGTGCAGGCGCGTATTTCTTTTATCAATACTGGTACAAAAAAGATACGGTAGAAGCCTGGTCGCTGGTGCCTGAAAGCGCCCTGGCGGTTTATGAAACCAGCGGCTTCCCCGACAACTGGCAGCAGCTTACCAACACGCCCCTGTGGCACAACCTATCGGCTATTCCTGCTTTCGACAGCCTGGCGCAGCGCCTGACCACGCTGGACAGCCTGTACCGCTTCCAGGATTTCCTTGCTGGCAGGCAGGCACTGATCAGTATGCACATCGTAGCACGGGATGCCTGGGATTATGCTTACTTTTTTAAACTTGACAAAGCCCGCGACCAGAAAGCCATGCGCACCTTCCTGGATTCGCTCACCCAAACCTATGATCTTCAGAGCGAACAGCGAACTTATAATGGCTTTACCCTCTATGAACTCGCAGATCGGAAAAGCCAGCGCCGTTTCTCCTACATCATCTATAAAGATATTTTTGCCGGAAGTTTTACGCCTTTTCTGGTAGAAGACATGATCAGAAATATAGATACGGGCTTAGCATCCAACAGTTTTGAGGCGGCTAACCCGGAGATACGGCATATTCCCAAACTGGCCGACGATGCCGGGAACCTGTACCTAAACACCCGCAAGCTTCCCCTGCTGCTGTCCGTTTTTGCCGACAAAGAAGCCCAGCCAAACATACAGCCACTGGCGCATCTGGCACAGACCATGTTTCTGGATGTGAACCTTACGGGCAAGCAGTTGATGTTGAGCGGTTTTAGCACGCTACCCGCTACTTCCGGCAGTAGCCCGTCTACGCTGCTGGGCACCTTCCGGGGACAATCGCCCGGCGGTATCAGCATGGCTTCTTATATTCCTGAACGTACCGCTATCCTGACACATATGACTTTTTCGGACCCGCTGGCCTGGCAACAAAAACTTTATGCCTACCAGCAGCAGTCAACGGACGAACTGACGCGGCAAAGCCAGCAACGCAGAAATGAATTTCAGGAAGAGGATACAACAGCCTTGCCTATGTTTTTCAGGTGGTTTCAGGGAGAAGCCGGGGTGTTGTGGCTGGAATCTACCGAGGTCAGCGCGCCAGATAAGATGGTGATGGTTCGCGTCAGTGATACGGCAAAGATAAAACAAGCCTGCCGCCAGGTCAACCGGGCGGCTGCTTCGCAGGAGTCAGCTTACCAGGAAAAATTTTCCGGTTATCAGATCTACGAGATACAGCATCAGGAATTTCCTTCGATACTGTTAGGACCCGTGGCCCTGGGCTTTGAGCAGTGTTTTTACCTGCTCACAGAAGACTACTGGATCATGGCCAACCGCGTAAGCACCCTGAAGCGCATGATCCTGGACAGGGAGGCAGAAAATACCTGGAACAAATCGGTGCTGTTCAACCGCTTTCTGGAAAGCACGGTAGACCAGGCTAACCTGAGTTATATCGTTAATACAGTACGCGCCTGGCCGCTGATCCTCAACAGTCTGTCGCCCAAGTGGCAGGAATATGCCCGGCAATATGCCCCTACCTTCAAAACGCTGGAACACCTGGCTGTTCAATTCAGCGAAAGCGACAAGGAGTTTTATACCAGCCTGATACTGGATTATACCGACAAAGCGCCTAAGACGCCCCAGAACAAACCTTACCAGACGCTGCAACGGGTCGCTTTGGAGCATACCGCCAGTACCCGGCCTTTTCTGGTAAAAAACCATATCAACCAGGCCTGGGAGGTGGTGATAGAAGACGATTCCAACTATTTTTACCTGGCCTCTGCGGAGGGTGAAATTCTATGGCGGGATTCGCTACCTGGTAAAATCATCAGCGACGTACAGCAGATAGATTTTTTCAACAATGGAAGGCTACAATACCTGTTTGCGACCGAAAACGCCATTCATCTCATAGACCGCAATGGTGATGCGATAGAAGGCTACCCGCTGTATATGCCCGAGGAAGTAGCAGTCCGCTACTTTTCGGTGTTTGATTACGACAACAGCAAAAACTATCGTTTCCTGGTGACCGATTCTTCCGGCAAGCTCTGGATGTACAACAAAGACCGGGAGAACCTGGAAGGCTGGAACCCCAGGGTCATGGAAAGTCCGCTGGCGGCGGCTCCTGCCCACATCAGAATCCGTGACAAAGATTATATCCTTGCCATACAGCAAAACGGTACCATCAACCTGCTAAGCCGCAAAGGAGAAAATGTTGATGGCTTCCCTATAAAACTGAATACCCCCGTGCAAAGCACTGCTTTTATAGAGGCGGGCAGCAGCCTGGAAAGCACCATCCTGACGACTGTGACCCAGCAGGGCGAAAAATTTGCTTTTAATTTGCTGGGCCGTACCACCCAGCGCGAGCAGTTGTATCGCCCTTCCTCCCGCACCCGGTTTTCGCTTCGCCCGGATGCTTTGGGCAAAACTTATGTCATCGTGCGCCAGGACGAAAGCAGGGTAGGTATCCTGGACAGGGAGGGTACGCTGCTTTTCGAGAAAGACTACATCAGTCCCTCCGCCCTGACTTCAGACAGGGTAGAGGTGCAGTATTATGACTTTGGCACCGATCAGCAATTGTATGCGATCACAGATGAAGTACAGGAGTTTACCTATCTTTTTAACCAACAGGGCAAACTGCTGAGAGACCGGCCGATAGAAAGCAAATTTGGCGTAAGTGTTCTTTATTATGAAGACAAACAGTACCGTATCTACCGGTCTTACGACGATGAATACGCGGTAGTAGTGTTTTCTGAATTATAAAGATAGAAGCTGGAAGTCTGAAGACCGAAGCGGGAAGTCACAAACTTCCGTCCCTCTTCTCCCAGGTCTGTGTCTTACAGACCTGTACCGAGGAAAGTCACAAACTTCCGTCTTCCCGCTTCACCGGGGCAAGCCCTTTGTTCCTGCCTACTTCCAGCATAAAAGTATACAGTTCTTCCCGGGTGTTGCGGACGTTTCCTTCCAGAATGGCTTCCCGGATTTCCCCTTTGATATCGCCTACGATGCGGGATGGTTTTAGTCCGAACGTCTGCATGATGTCGTCGCCGGTGATGGCAGGCTGAAAATTGCGTAGCTGGTCTTTTTCTTCTACCTCTGCCATCTTCTTCTCGACCTTGTCGAAGTTTTGTAGATACCGGCTGACCCGCTGGTGGTTTTTAGAGGTAATATCGGCGCGGCAGAGCATCATCAGGGCATCGATGTCGTTACCGGACTCGTAGAGCAGTCGCCGGATAGCAGCATCCGTGACCACATCTTTGACCAGCGCAATAGGTCTCAAATGCAGGCGTACCAGCTTTTGTACAAATTTCATTTTATGGTCCAGCGGCAGTTTGAGCGTACGAAAAATGGAGGGTACCATGCGCGCACCCTTGTCTTCGTGACCGTGGAACGTCCAGCCGGCCTGCGCGTCAAACCGCTTGGTTTTGGGCTTAGCAATATCGTGCAGGATGGCCGCCCAGCGCAGCCATAAATCGTCCGAGACTTTGGCAATATTGTCCAGCACCTGCAGGGTATGGTAGAAATTGTCTTTGTGCGACTTGCCTTCTATGTCTTCTACCCCTTGCAGGGCAACCATCTCCGGAAAAATCTTCTCTAACAACTCACTATGAAACAGCAGCTTGAAGCCATAAGAAGGTTGGGGCGAAAGAATGATCTTATTCAACTCATCAGTGATCCTTTCCTGAGAGACAATGCGGATGCGGTCGCCATTGTGGATGATGGCATCAAAAGTTTCTGCCTTGATGTCGAAAAGCAACTGCGAGGCAAAACGTATGGCGCGCATCATGCGCAGCGGATCGTCGGAAAAAGTGATGTTAGGGTCCAGCGGGGTGACGATCTGTTTGCGCTTCAGATCGCTTCTGCCATCGAAGGGGTCTATCAGATCGCCGAAGTCGTTTTCATTCAAACTAATGGCCATTGCATTGATGGTAAAGTCTCTCCGGCGCTGGTCATCTTCCAGGGAGCCTTGCGACACCTGCGGCTTGCGCGAATCGGCACCGTAAGACTCTTTGCGGGCGCCTACGAACTCTATGTCCCAATCCTGGTAGCGGAGCATGGCAGTGCCGAAAGTCTTAAAGACCGTCACCTGGGGTTTATGGCGCGTGTTGCGTTCTATCAGGCTGGCAACCTCCTGGGCAAGCAGGATGCCGTCGCCGGTACATACAATGTCAATATCTTTGGAAGGTCTCTGCAACAACAGGTCTCTGACAAACCCACCGATCACATAGCATGTTGCGGGCAGGGATTGCGCTGCCTGGTGGATCAGATCGAAGACCGGGTTCTTTTGGAGTGTAGTAACATAATTCATCATGGGCAAAGTTAAAACAATGTCAGGAAGTCAGAAGACAGAAGTAGCAAGTTTTTTCCGGTCTTCTGTTCGGCCGTGGATACCTTCCTGTCTTCCGTCTTTCAGGCCAACTCAGCATGTAATATAACAGATGGGTTTTCTACATTTTTTTGAGAAAACTTTAGCACACCACAAAACAAGGAATACAATAGATGAAGGAAAGGTATAACGAAAAATTTGTAAAATGCTATTTTAAGATAATCAGGGTAATTAAACATCATCCAAGCGGTTTTTTAGTTAGTATAATTAAAAGCAATGTTGAATAGGTTTAATTTGTTTTGTATTTTTTACAAATTAGCGTTACTATTGTAAGGAATTGGAACTTACTGTATCTTCGAGAGTTTATTAGCATACATTGTATTTGGTGCTATATCAGTTTTGTTTATTGTTTTAAGAAACTTGACATTTTTTTAAGATTTCTCTGACATGACTATCAGCGACCGTTTTTATGACATGACATGCACAGCGTATCCAATACCTGCTCTGTTTGTTGCCAGGGAAAAGAACGTACGTGTAGAGATGCCCCTTCCCAAGAGGGTATTTGACATTGTTTTTGCCTGCCTGGCTCTGTTGCTGCTCGCTCCTTTGTTTTTGATCATAGCCGCCCTAATCAAACTGGAATCAGCAGGCCCTGTCCTTTATATCTCCAAAAGAGCTGGCGCCGGATACCGGGTGTTTGATTTTTATAAGTTCAGGACCATGCAACACAGCGCCGACCAGCAATTAGTGCAACTGCTGGCGTTGAACCAGTATGGTCCGGGACTGTCTTCTTTTATCAAGATCAGCCGCGATCCCAGGGTGACGCGAATAGGCACTCTATTGCGCAAAACCAGTTTGGATGAGCTTCCGCAGTTTATCAATGTGTTGAAAGGAGATATGTCTATTGTAGGCAACCGCCCGCTGCCGCTCTATGAGGCTGAGGTGCTGACGGATGACAAAAATGCACGTAGATTTCTGGCGCCCGCAGGCATCACCGGCCTATGGCAAGTGAGCAAAAGAGGCAAAAAACATATGTCCGACACCGAAAGGAAAGCGCTGGACATTAGCTATGCCGTCAACGGGGATGTGTGGACCGATTGTAAGATCCTTTTTAAGACCATTCCTGCGATGTGGCAGCAAGAAGCAGTGTAAGCCATGAGCTTGGTATTTGGCTAAATTTTCAAGATAATGCTTATAGAAACCGTCCTGTGTGCTTATTTATCCGCTGTATCGGTCTATACGCTGGTCTTCTCGGCAGCCGGAAGGGTACATAAAGCTAAGCCCAAACCTTTGCTGCAAACCCAAAAACACAGCTTCGCTATCCTGATCCCTGCCTACCGGGAAGACGCCGTGATCGTGCCGGTCGTAGAAGACGCTTTAAAGCAAAATTACCCTTCCGCCAAGTTTGAGGTCATCGTCATTGCAGATTCATTGCAGCCTGGTACGCTGGAAAAGCTTGCCCGCCTCAATATACAAGTCATAGAAGTACAGTTTGAGAACAGCACCAAAGCGAAAGCCCTGCAAGCCGGACTGGCCGCTTTGGATACTATGCCCGACATCGTGGTCGTGCTGGATGCTGATAACCTGATGAAGCCTGGTTTTCTGCATCAGATCAACAGCGAATACAAGCGTGGAAGCCAGGCGATACAGGCGCGCCGGACGGCCAAAAACCTGAATACTTCCTTTGCCGTGCTGGATGCCTACAGTGAGGCAGTGAACAACCATATTTTCCGCAAAGGCAGCCAGTCGCTGGGTTTATCTTCGCCACTGGCCGGTTCGGGCATGGCATTTTCCTATCCCCTGCTCAAAGATACGCTGCAAGGCATACAGGCCGTAGGCGGCTTTGACCGCGAGCTTCAGGTGAAAATCGTAGCGCAGGGTTATCAGATCCGCTATCTGCATGAGGCAGTGGTGCTGGATGAGAAGGTAACTCAGGCGGAAGTCTTTGGGAACCAGAGAAGAAGGTGGCTGTCCAGCCAGTTTTTGTATTTTCGTAAGTTTTTCAGGAAAGGCTGCCGTGCCTTATGGCAGGGAAACCTGGATTTGTTTCATATCACTATCGTGCAGAACATACAGTTGCCCCGCATGATCAACCTCGGGCTGCTGGTTATGTTGGGGGCGGGTGCTGCTTTCTTTCCCGGGCAGATGTATCTTCCGGCTGGTGTGTGGTCAACGCTGCTGAGCGCCCAGGTGGTAGCCATGCTTCTGGCCGTGCCGCTTACGTTTTATGACAAAAAGTTTTTGCGTGCCCTTGCCAGCGTACCGAAAGCTTTTCTGGTCATGTGCCGTTCGCTTTTCAGTATTAGAGGTGCCAACAGAAAATTTATCCACACGCCGCATACCACTTAGGCTGATGCTGAACAACCCCCTGGTTTCTGTCATTACATTGAATTACAACCAGACCCCGGTTACCTGTGAATTTCTGGAATCGCTCAAAAAGGTAACCTACCCTCACCTGGAGGTGATCGTGGTAGATAATGCTTCCGGAGAAGACCCTACCGCAGCCATTACACAAGCCTATCCGGAGGCAAAGCTTATCAAAAGTAAAGAAAATCTGGGTTTTACGGGCGGCAACAACCTGGGCATCAAAGCTTCACAGGGCGAGTACATCTTTATTGTCAACAACGATACGGAAGTTACCAAAAACATCTTCGAGAAACTGCTGGAGCCTTTTCAGGAGGATGCTTCTGTAGGTATGGTAAGTCCTAAGATTTACTATTTTTACCGGCCCAACGTGATCCAGTATGCAGGCTTTACGCCGGTCAATCCGTTTACGGGCAGAAACCGGGCGGTGGGCAACCAGGAAGAAGACAGCGGGCAGCACGACCGCGGGGGCTATACCGCCTATGCCCACGGAGCCGCGATGATGGTAAGCCGGGAAGTCGTTGAAAAAGTAGGGATGTTGCCTGACATCTTTTTTGTTTATTACGAAGAACTGGACTGGTCAGCGCAAGTAAGGCGGGCGGGGTATCATATCTACTACCAGCCGGAAGCTTGCCTGTATCACAAAGAATCTGTGACAATAGGCAAAGAAAGCGTAATGAAAGCCTACTATTATAACCGGAACAGGATTCTGTTTATGCGCCGCCACTCCACAGCCTTTCAGATGCTGGTTTTCACCTTGTTTCTGCTATTTTTCACGATTCCCAAAACAGTACTAAAACACCTTATCAAAGGGCAACCTGCCCATCTTCTCGCCTTCTTCAAAGCCCTGCTCTGGCACTTACACTATAAACCTGAATATTTGAATACATAAATTCGCGTATATTGTTAGTTATTCAACCCCCATCAAGCATGACCCCCACTTCCTCAGTCCTTCAGCCCTTCAGCCCTTCAGTCCCTCAGTCCCTCAATCCTTCAATCCCTCAATCCCTCAGCTCTTCAGCTTTTCCGTCCTTATGAAAATCGGTATAGAAGCGCAACGGCTGTTCAGACAGAAAAAGCACGGCATGGAGGTAGTCGCGCTGGAACTGATCAGGCACCTTCAGCAAATAGATATGGAAAACGAATATGTGATCTTTGTAAAAGAAGATGAAGATGCAGCTTGCCTAAAAAGCACAAAAAACTTCAAGATTCACACCACACCGCCATACAGCTATCCTTTTTGGGAGCAGGTGCATCTGCCCAGGATCGCCAGAGAAGCCGGGATTGATCTGTTGCATTGTACCGGCAATACGGCTCCTGTTTTCTATCGCGCACCTATGATGCTTACCCTGCACGATATTATTTATCTGGAGAAATTAAGCTTTGGCGGTACGCCTTATCAAAACTTCGGTAACCTGTATCGAAAGCTGATCGTCCCCGCCGTGGTCAAACATGGTCGTAAGATCATCACGGTGTCGGCTTTTGAGAAGGAGCGTATCCTGGAAAGGCTGCCGCTGCCGGAAGACAGGGTAACCGTCGTGTACAATGCGATCAACAAAGATTTCAGGGTGATTCAGGAGGCTGACAGGCTTGCTGCCCTAACGGCTCAATACCATTTGCCCGGACAGTTCATCCTTTTTTTTGGCAATACGGCACCCAAGAAAAATACGGCAGGAGTGCTGGCCGCGTATGCGGATTATTGCCAAAACCACACCAACCCGCTGCCGCTGGTGATTGCCGATAGCAGTGATGTATACATAGATCGTATGCTGGACAAACTTCATAGGAAAGAAATAAGGCACAACATCCGGGTGCTGGATCATATTCCACCCGGTGAACTGCCTTACCTGTACAACCTGGCAACGCTGTTTTTGTATCCATCCTTGCGTGAGAGCTTCGGAATGCCTATCCTGGAGGCGATGGCCTGCGGCACGCCGGTCATCACTTCGGCTACTGCTTCCATGCCCGAAGTAGCCGGTGAAGCCGCCCTGCTAATCAATCCCGAAAAACCGCGTGACATCGCAGAAGCGATCAGCCGCTTGCTCAGTGATACGTCCCTGTGTGAGCAGATGATCAACCGCGGGTTGAAAAGAGCGACACAATTTAGCTGGGAAAACACAGCCCGGCAGGTGCTTCAGTTGTACCAGCAGATCGTTGTTTAAATAGCTGATGTATGTTATCTTATACCCAACCAGATATGCCCACCAGTGCTTACAACAAAATAGTTGATTTAAAAAGGTTGCATTTTATTGCTTCTAACCTGTCTGCCTATCCGCCTGCTCCTGCTACCCGTATATTAGATGTAGGTTGCGGCAACGGACATATCAGCCTGTTCTTAGGCAGCCTGGGATATACTGTGTTGGGTATTGATGTCAGTGAGAAAGCCATCCATAAAGCCAAAGCGTTGAATACGCTGCCCCATGTTCGCTTTGAGGTCGTAAGTGCCGAAGCGCTCTCAACACTGGATACCCGTTATGATATTGTTATTTGCAGCGAGGTGTTAGAACATCTTAGCACACCGGAAGATACGCTCCATGCCATCGGCAGTCTATTAAAAAAAGACGGGCTTCTTTTTGTAACGGTGCCCAACGGAAAAGGTCTGCGGGAAGTGCTGGTTACCCAACCTATGCAGCAGCTTCAGCGACATCCCGGCATGATGCTCAGCATCGTGACACAGGCCAAAAAAATGATGGGGTACAGTGGCCAGACCCTGCAGTCTGACGCAGATGAGCTGGGTCATATACATTTTTTTTCCAAACACCAACTGCTTAGCCTTGCCAGCCGCAGCGGCTTTTCTGTCAGCAAGTTTGAACATGCCGATTTTTTGGGCGATGTTTTTCCCTTCTCTTTTTTCTTCAAAAGATCAAAAATGTTGCAAAAGATAGACTGCAAAATCGCAGACCGGCTACCTTCCGGACTCGCCAGCGGGTTTCATATGCTGTGGGTTAAAAGTAATTAAACAGAGACAGAACGTAATAACACCCGTTAGTTTTTCACAGGCGGTAACGGTTATTACAGTTTACCCGCTAACGCTGTTTTTTGGAAAACAGATAAGTTATACTTTCCATAGATCAAACTTATTAGAAAAATTATAAAATATATTGACATAGTTTCATGTAAAAAACCAAACCGTTCAGCAGCACTCCAGGTCTCATTTCTATTCACTTCAATTTATTACTTCGCAAGTTTGGTACTTATTCAAGCCGGTACACTCTGCCGAAAATTGTACTTTTTGCAGCCTGAATCTCAACACCTTTAAAGATACAGGTACTTATGAAAAACACATTGCCGCTTTTATACGCAAAATTGATTTTTGCTTTGTTTGTGATCATGTTCGGTCTGATCCATGCCGCGTTGCCTCAAAGCCTGGTTGGCACCAGAGGCATACAATCGGAAGTGATTTATAGTTCTCCTTATGCCAACGGGCAGTCGCTGGGTTACCTGGAATATTTGCCTGCCGGTTATGAGCAGACAGACGCTACATTTCCGGTGATCATCTCTTTGCACGGCATAGACCAGCGGGGCTCAGGCGACCAGATTGAATTTGATAAGCTCAGAACCGGAGCGCAATTGGCCAAACGGATCGAAAGGGGAGAGGATTATCCTTTCATCATCATCACGCCTCAGCAGCCCCGGGTAGTCAAAGACAGATACACCAGTATCTTCCGTTGGGACCCATATATTGTAGACGAAGTCCTGGAAAGGGTAAAGATGCTCCGAAGGGTTGACCTGGACAGAATATACATCTGCGGAGAATCTATGGGCGGCGGCGGCGTATGGAAATACCTTTCCCTGTTTGGCGATAAGATTGCAGCAGCCGTCCCCGTAGCCGGCACCAACACCACAGGCGTACAGGTAGCCTGCGACGACAAAATAAAGAATACTCCTGTTTGGGCATTTCATAATGATGGAGACGCTATTGTACCTGCCACCAATACCGTGAAGATGGTACATGCCATCAACGCCTGTGAACCTCCGCTGGAAGCCAGGCAGACTATTTTCTCCAGCAGCAGCCACAATGCCTGGGATGCGGTATACAGTTTTCCAGAAAGAAAGTTGTCTGCTTTGTATGAAAGTACGCCTTATGGCCCTTTCAGCCGGTCGCAGGATATTTTTAGCTGGCTGCTTTCGCAGCGCTTAGACAGGGAAGCAGCCAACCAGCCCCCAGTGGCTAAAGCCGGAAAAGACCAGCAGGTAAAGGCGATGGCTGCTATAAAATTAGATGGCAGGCAAAGTTTTGACCAGGACGGCACGATCGTATCGTATCGTTGGAAACAGGTAGGGGGTACAAAAATCTCTATGAGCAACACTGCCAGGTCTACCGTAGCGCTAACGCTGCCCGAAGGTACATACCAGTTTGAACTGGCCGTCACCGACGATCTGGGCGCTGTGGCAGTTGACACCACTCAAATAGCTGTTCTGGCAGAAGAAGCCGCCCACGGGCTGCACTATGCTTATTACGAAGGTAGCTGGACTTCGCTTCCTGACTTCCGGTACGTCACGCCGCTGAAGACCGGCACCATCAGCGACATCAACCTGAATGCCCGGCTCAGTGATGACTACTTCGGCTTTGTCTTTACCGGAAAGATAAATATTCAAGCAGCAGGCAATCATACTTTTTATCTCAACTCGGATGATGGCAGCCGCTTGTATATCGATGAGCAGTTGGCGGTAGACAATGACGGCGCTCATGCCAGCCGGGAAGTAAAGAGAAGTGTATCCCTAACACCCGGTATGCATGATATAAGACTGGAATATTTTGAGCGGGGTGGAAACCATACGCTGAATTTGAGCTACAGCGGTCCTGGTTTTGCCAAGAGATTGGTTCCGGCAGCCGTGCTGTACTTAGGAGAAGAACAGGAGCCCCGTTCAATCTCTAATGCCGGAGGACTTTCCTACACTTATTATGAAGGCGAGTGGGAATTTCTGCCTGATTTTGACAAATTGAAGCCCCTGACAGAAGGTTTTGCCGCTGATTTCAGTATGAAAGAAAGAAAGTCTGACGATAACTATGCGTTCCGCTACCGGGGATACCTATCGGTAGAGCAGCAGGGAACGTATACCTTCTATACCACCTCCGACGACGGCAGCCGCCTGTATATCGATCAAAAACTGGTGGTAGACAACGACGGACGACACGGCTCCCGTGAGCGGCAGGGAACCCTCAGCCTGCAACCCGGGATGCATATCATTGAAGTGGTTTTCTTCGAACACAGTGGAAATCAGATACTAGAGGTGGATTACACTGGACCGGGATTTGGCAAAAAGCCTGTCCTTGCCGAAAAACTGTTTACTAATATAGAAAAGCCCACGTTGAATTGCCTTGACACCCTGGTGGCGCCTCCTGTCAATTTGGTCAACGTGTACCCCAGCAACCTGCAACAGGAGCTTACCGTCACCTGCGACAAAACGGAGTCCACGGAGTTTCTGGTGACTTTGTACAACCAGTACGGTGAGGTGTACTTTACCCGGACGGTTCTCTTGTCAGCCGAACAGCCTTTTCATCTGAATGTATCTTCTTTGAATATTAAGCCGGGAATGGTTTATCTGAGAGCAGAGAGTAAAGAGGGCTTGCAAATTATCAAACTGATCAAGCCCTGAGGGTAGCTGAACATGCCAGCAAAAAATAAGAAACATAGTCCTTTACCGGACTATGTTTCTTGCAAAAGACGGTAGATATATCCACATTTCGGTACCATGACCAGGCTGGCTCTTGATCCTGATCTCTCCTCCCAGGCGTTCTACGTTCGACTTTACGATAAACAGACCCAGTCCGCTGCCTTCCGATCCCTGGTTGCCCCGGTAAAACATATCAAAAGCCCTGCTTTGTACCTGTCGGCTCATGCCCTGTCCGTTGTCTTTGACCTTGATCTTAATGCCGTTTCTGTACTTTCTGGCAGAGACCTTGGTTACCGCGTCATCGGCTTCGGGTTTGCGGTATTTGATGCTGTTCTCCATAAGGTTTTGGATGACAGACCGGAAGGTTTTTTCCTCCGTATTGATCTCCAGTTCGTTGTTGACGGAGATCAGCATGTCCATCTGGTTTCTACCGGGATATCCTTCAAAGCTATTGGCTACGTCCTCAATACAGGCTTTGAGATTGATCTTACTATAAGCCGGCCCTTTGTTGGACGAAACCCCTAACTCTAACAAACCGGTAAGTGTCTTTTCCAGTTTCTGAGAGCTGGTTTTGATCAGTTGCATATAATATTTAAAAGTTTCTACGCTTTCTTCTTCCTGTTCCAACAACTCAAGCAAGCCTGTAATGGAAGCCAGCGGACCTTTCAGGTCGTGAGACACGCGGTATACAAAGGTTTTAAGTTCTTTGTTTTTCTGTTTGAGCGTATCGGTAGCCAGCAGGAACTGCTTGAGGTCTTTGGCGATCAGCAGGTAGCCTGTAGTTGTGTTGTTGCTTTTGAGTACAGAGAAAGAAAGAGAAACCGGCAAATTTTTCTTTTTCGAGGCTTTGAACTGGGTTTCCAGATTGTAGAGATGCTCGTCGAACAAGATGTCATACTGTAATTTTGCCAGAAACTTCCGCTGACTTTTAGGAAACAAGACATCTATGGGCTGCCCGATCAGGTCAAACTGATGCTGGTTGAGCAACTGGCACGCCTTGGTATTGACAGACTGTATGTTGAAGTTTTTGTCAAAAATAACCAGCATATCAACGATGCTTTTCAACAGACTGTCCACATAGTCCTGGGCGACCTGGGCGTTGCTTGTTTTTGTACTTAAGGGTCTAAGGGTAGAAATCATATGATGTACGTTTGAATTTTCGTAAATCTACTAACAGACGTTCACTATAAATAATACCAAATATAATTTTTATTACATTTTTATATATTTATCTAATTCAGTTCTAAAACATCCGGAGTAGTTAAAATTTCTCCGAAACAATGCTGCTTTTTTACTGACACAGTTGATGAAAAGCTTTAAAAAACAGCCTGCATATCACATACCTTCAAAAGGGGAAAAGTCTAAAAAAAGTAAGAGCTGAAAACACAGAGAAGCCTGGCCATGAACGCTTCATTTATTGCGTTGCATATTTTTGATTGAACATTTCCGGTATTTGGCTGAACTCATGCAGATGCCTTGCCAAGCAGGTTCAGGTAGGAAAACATAAGCCATAAAGTCAAACTTGCTTTTAGTGAACAGAAAAACCCTACACAATACATGCACAAAACTATGGCAGCACACCGCATGTGATACATTCTTGCCGGCAGCTTCTATATTTAATGTTGAAATAGCTGGAAACAACCTTGAAATATATCAAAGTAGGTACGCTTATACTCTTGTCAGCACTGCTGGTAAGCTGTGAATTTGAGGAAAAGGATTTTATCAAACCGGTACCCATTGCGCTGGAAGCTACCGCCATAGGGCCTACCGCATTTAAAGCCTCGTGGCTGCCTTTGCTGGGCGCCAACAGCTATACCCTGCAAGTAGCCAAAGACATCACCTTTCCGGAGAACGGTTTCGTAGAAGGCTATCCCAAGGTAGTCAAGGACACCAGCTATCAAGTCAGCAACCTGGAAGCCGGACAGATGTATTATTACCGTATCAAAGCCAGCAAGGAAAGAGGAGATACGGATTTTTCAAATGTCATCAAAGCAGAGACAGAAGGACTGGCAGCGCCTGCCATCTTTTCGCCTGTCAACAATACTTCCACGAGCTTTGAAGCACAATGGGGTTCTGTCCTGGGCGCTGAAAGCTATTTGTTTTACCTGGCCACAGACGCTGGTTTTACAGCCTTTGTAGAAGGATACAATGGATACGAGCTTAGCGATACGACTTATACCGTCTCCAGCTTAGAGGTGGGAAAGCAGTATTTCTACAAAGTAAAAGCAAAACGGGGAGAAGCCGTCTCAGCAGCGTTTTCCGACATCAGAAATACTTTCACCAGCGATCTGAAAGCACCCACGCTGTTGCCTCCTGAGGTGCGCAGCGCCACCAACCAGAAAGTATTTGAATGGACTGCCAACTGGGAAGCCGTAAGCGGTGCCGATGGCTACCTGTTGTACGTGGCTCAAGATACGGCATTTACCCAGATGCTCCCTGCACTGAATGGCAAAGCGATCATTGACAACTCTTATATGGTTACCGGTCTGGAGCCTTTTACAACGTATTATTACCGCCTTCAAAGCAAGCAAGATTCTGTCTTGTCAGACTTCTCGACATACGCTACTGTCAATCCCTTTATCTCTGCTACCTGTAGAATAAGCGAAAGAAAATTAGAAGGCTTGGGAAAAGAAGTGTTCACATACAACGCCAGCAACCGGGTAGAAAAAATAGAAGTATTTGTAGCCTCTGTACTTCTTCAGAATTTCTCTATTACCTACGATGCCGGTGGACATATGACGACTGCTACCAAAAGGAAAGATGAGGGCGCCGGGATAGACACCACCGAAGTCTGGGCTTACAATTATACAGGCAGCCAGATCAATACCATTACCAAGAGAGACAAAAACGGGGTATTAATAGAGCATCTAAAGTTTGTATATGATGGCAGCAACAGGATCAGTGAGTTGCAAAAATATAACAGCACGGTAGAGTCAGCGATCTCCCTGATTAACAAAGAAGTGTACTTCTACAATGCAAAAAATCAGGTGGCCACAGTAAAAGACAAAGACGGGAACGAGATCAAAAGATTTTTGTACAACAATGCCTTTAACGCAGAAGCTCTGTTCCAGCCTGACCTTGCCCTGCTGTTGTACAACGCATCAGGCGGCAGCAACCAGCCTGTGATCCACCTGAACGACGTGAGTTATTACCAGTATTATGACGGCAGCCAGTGGAAGAGCTTTTCGTATGTGTACGAGTACAATACCAAGGGAGTGCCGGTGCGCGTGCTGGGCAGCGGGGGTAATCCTGATCTGGTCTATACCTTCGAAAATTGTGGTTTTTAATTAGATACCAAGTCATATGCAGCGTATTTGTTGTTCTCTTTTCATTTATCTGCTTGCCCTTCAGAAAGTCTGGGCACAGATGGACACTGCCGATACGCTTACCTTTTACCGGTTTTCCCTGGAAAATGATGTGCTGAACCTGGAGGTGCAGCGCGCAGAAGAGAGAGAAACAGGAGCAGCTTCCGGCAAACTCGAGAAAGTCTTCGAGACAGTTATTCCAACGGCTATCATCACCTCGGATGAGATCAGGCAGTCGGGGGCGCTGAACCTGCCCGAGGCGCTGCGCTTGTCTCCCGAACTGATCGTCAGGCAAAAATCAAACGGCTATTATCATGTGCAGATCCGGAGCAGCTTCCAAAACCCGGCTGAGCAAGCCTATCCTGACTTTGAAAGCACCCTGTTGCTGGTAACGATCAACGATGTGCCTGTCAACAACCTCTACCAGGGTGGTGTCTTCTGGGAGGCGCTCCCGGTGGGACTCAACGACATCAAAAGAATAGAGATCGTACG
>JBBSNI010000026.1:0-26654 GCA_038232695.1 Cytophagales bacterium | reverse complement strand
TAAAAAAAAGCTTCAAATTCGTCGTTCATTCTATATAACTTATGTCGCCTTTATTAGTTTTTTCAGTCATTGCAGGATATTTCAGCTTGCTGCTGGGCATCTCTTATTTCACCTCCCGTAATGCCGACAACCAGACCTTCTTTACCGGCAACCGCCAGTCGCCCTGGTACTTAGTGGCTTTTGGTATGATCGGCGCTTCGCTTTCCGGGGTTACTTTTATCTCTGTGCCGGGCGAGGTAGGCAATTCACAGTTTGCTTATTTCCAGGTGGTGCTGGGTTATGTACCTGGGTACGCCTTTATTGCCCTGGTGCTGATGCCGCTGTATTATAAGCTCAACCTGGTGTCTATCTACGGTTACCTGCAACGGCGGTTTGGCTATTGGTCCTACAAAACGGGCGCCTCCTTCTTCCTGCTTTCCCGCCTGATCGGTTCTTCCTTCCGCCTGTTCCTGGTCGCTGGCGTCTTGCAGATCGCTTTCTTCGACAAAATAGGTACCCCTTTCTGGCTTACCGTGCTGGTCACGATCTTTCTGATCTGGATGTACACCTTCCGGGGCGGTATCAAAACGATTGTCTGGACAGATACCCTGCAGACCTTTTTTATGCTATTGTCGGTAGGCGTTACGATTTATCTGATTGGCAGCGAGCTGAACCTTACGCCGGTCGAACTTTTCAGTACGGTTGAGAGCAGTAATATGTCTAAAATATTCTTTTGGGACTGGCAGAGCGGCACCAACTTCTTCAAACAGTTTATATCAGGTGCTTTCATTGCCATCGTGATGACCGGGCTCGACCAGGATATGATGCAGAAAAACCTGACGTGCAAAAACCTGGCAGACGCGCAAAAGAACATGAAGTGGTTTACCATCACCCTGGTGTTTGCCAATATTTTTTTCCTGTCGCTGGGTGCTCTGCTGTATATTTATGCCAGTGAGAAAGGCATTGCGCTGCCGTCGCGTTCCGACGAACTGTTCCCGATGCTGGCGATCAACCATTTCAGTGCTTTTGTTGGCATTATCTTTCTGCTGGGCATCATAGCGGCTGCCTATTCCAGCGCCGACTCAGCCCTAACCGCCCTAACCACTTCATTTTGTGTAGACATCCTGGGGCTGGGCGATAACAAACCTCAGCAAACACAGGCAGAAAAGGCAAAAGATGTGGACAAAACCACCCGCATCAAAGTGCATCTGATGTTTTCGCTGCTGCTATTTGCCGTTATCCTTATTTTCAGGGCGATCAACAACGAGAGTGTGATCGTGGCGGTATTTAAGGTAGCAGGGTATACCTATGGACCTTTGCTGGGTTTGTATGCCTATGGGCTTTATACCGGCAGGCAGGTAAAAGACCGCTGGGTTCCCCTGGTGTGCGTGCTGGCGCCTATGCTAAGTTTTATCATTGACATCAATTCCGCTGCCTGGTTCAATGGGTTTCAGTTCGGATTTTTTGTTTTGATCATCAACGGAGCCTTTACCTTTCTGGGACTGCACCTCATCAGCGTAGGCGTCCGCAAGCAGGTGGCTGTCTAAGGACTTCTCTTTATCTTTTAACAATCCAAATCTATCCTGCTAAACGGTGGTTGAACTTCGTCTACTATCAGACATGCTGTCTGTATAGTAGTAGAAAGTATGCTTGCATAGTACTATAGCGAGTGTCTGTATACTACTATACAAAGTGTCTGGATACTACTATACAAGGTGTTTGCCTACTACTATGCAAGGTGTCTGTATAGTAGTATAGAAAGTGTCGGCATACTACTATGCACGATGTCGGGATAGTAGTATACCAGATGTTGGCTTACTGCTAATAACACAAAATTGTCTGTTTTTTCTGGTGAAGCTTATAGGCGGCCAGTTCCCGGTTAGAATAGAGAATGCGGTACGTTTCCAGGTCCGTAATGCACATTTCTTTTTGGGTGTAAATCAAAAAGAGAATACGTACCCTGGCTTCTTCTGAGAAGGCTTTGAATAAGGGTAGCCCAAAGTTGAGGCTAAAATTCTTGACACGCATAATGGAGAGAAAGAATGGCTATCAAAGTATAAACCGGAACAAATTCTGTTTGGATTGCCTTTTTAATGAAATATCTTCTTACGTTGTGATAAAAAGTAGCAGATAGTATCTTTCCGAGACTTTTTATTGTGGCAACTATTATAATTATTGACATTTCATGACTATTTTAGGAGTTGTGAATGTTAACTCCTAATAAAGAAACAGCTTTGAGATTTTTAAGCAAAATAGCCTTTCTACTGATCTTTGTTCTGGCAGCCGCTATGCCGGAGGTGCAGGCGCAGAGCAAATCCGAAGTGGTACAACTCTCCGGGCTGGTGCTGGGCGAGGACAGTACGGCTGCCCTGGTAGGTGCCAACGTCTATGTGCCCGCTGCCGGAAGGGGCACTTCTACCAACCAATACGGCTATTTTTCTCTGCCGGTACTACCTGGCGACAGCGTGATCTTTAGCTCGGTAGGGCACAAACGGCAACATTACCTTGTCCCGGAAGAGCAGCGGGAAAGCCTGACTGTGATCGTAGAACTTACCACCGATACTACTTTTCTGACAGCGATCGAAGTCTTCCCTTTCCCTACGGAAGAAGTGTTCAAGGAAGCCATCCTGGCGCTGAAGCTTCCCGATGAAAACCAGTATGCCAATATGCGGGAAAGCCTGGCAGACGATCTGCTGGCGCGGATGATGCAGAATATGCCAATGGATGGCAGCATGAACCACCGCTATTTTATGAACCAGCAGTTTGACCGGGTGCAATACGCCGGCCCCAGACCCAACCCCCTGCTGAACCCATTTGCCTGGGGAGAGTTTATCAAATCTATCAAACGGGGAGACTATAAAAAGAAGAAGTAGCCATTTTCTTTCCTGATCTTCCTAAATTTTATTGTATACATTTGTACTTTCCTTTTCGGTAAGCAAACTTTAGGCTTTGAAGCCTTATGTACTCTCATCTGCTGTCCCTGATCATTTTTACGCCGCTGATAGTAGCTGCCCTGCTGCTGGTAGTGCCTGCCAGATACAAGAAGGTGTTCAGGATCGCTACGATAGCAGCTACGGCCATACAAATGGTGCTGGCTGTTCTGATCGTCAGAGCATTTCGAATAGCCTCTGCCGCTGTGGCGGAGATACCATCGGACTTTACCTTCCAATTAGTAGAAAAAGCAGACTGGATTGATCTGAACCTGAGCACTTTCGGACGGCTGTCTATTGATTATCATGTGGCAGTAGACGGGCTGAGTGTCATGCTGGTTGGCCTGGCGGCACTGGTACTGCTCATCGGGGCTGTCTCTTCCTGGCGGATCAAGAAGCATGTGAAAGGATATTTCCTGCTGTACCTTTTGTTGAGTGCTTCAGTGGTGGGATGCTTCGTAGCCTTGGACTTTTTTCTGTTTTACCTCTTCTTTGAGTTTATGCTGCTGCCGATGTACTTCCTGATCGGTATGTGGGGCGGTCCCCGGCGGGAATACGCCGCCATCAAGTTTTTTCTCTATACACTGGCAGGTTCCACCTTTATATTAATTGTGATGATCGGGCTGTATGCCAGTGTGATAGACCCGGTAGAGACGGGACGTTATGCGGGTATCATTACCCAGGCTGATACGGTCAGCCAGGCGCAGATTGAGCAGGTGCAGGAAGGTATTCGGACGCAAAGCATTCCGGCAGCGCAGCAGGTCAAAACGTTCAGCCTGGTTGCCATGACCGACCGGGGCAACTACATTCCAGATACAATTTTGGCAACGGGCAGCCAGGGGCGGGCATTGGGCGTACCGGTGCGCCTGCTGGCGTTTCTAACGCTCTTTATCGGGTTTGCGATCAAACTGCCGGTCGTGCCGCTGCATACCTGGCTGCCCGATGCGCATGTAGAAGCACCTACGCCCATCTCCGTCGTGCTGGCGGGTATTTTGTTGAAAGTAGGTGGGTATGGACTGATCCGAACGGCGTATAGTATTTTTCCTGAAGGCGCCCTCTATTATGCCTGGTGGATAGGACTACTGGGTGTAATCGCGATTCTCTATGGTGCTATGAATGCACTGGCCATGAAAGACCTGAAAAAACTCATTGCATATTCCTCAGTCTCGCATATGGGCTTTGTACTGCTGGGGCTGGCTTCTCTTACCGCCGAAGGGGTGAGCGGCAGCTTATACCAGATGTTCAGTCACGGCATCATCGCCGCTATGCTTTTTCTCATCGCTGGCGTCTTGTACGACCGTACCCAGGACCGTATGATCGCCCACTATGGCGGGCTGACTGCCAGGATGCCTGCTTTTACGGCGCTGGTGGTCATCGCTTTCTTTGCTTCTCTGGGGCTTCCGGGGTTCTCCGGATTTATCGCAGAAATCCTGGTGTTGCTGGGTAGTTTCAATGCTGCACAGGTCAACGGACTGCTTCCCCGTTGGATGGCCATCATAGCTACCGTGGGATTGATACTAGGGGCTGCCTATTATCTGTGGACGCTTCAGCGCATGTTTTTCGGAGCCTACTATGTCAGCGACCTACAATGGGACAAATGGCTCAGAGACCTGAGCATCCGGGAATACCTGATGCTGATACCCCTGGCGCTGGCTACGCTTACCTTTGGCATCTTTCCCTCTTTGTTGCTGGATACGGTCAATCCATCGGTCAGCAGCTTTGTCCACTTTGTGCATACGGTGGGAGAGGAGAACCTGAAATTGATCTTTCAGCCATAAACCCAACCGCTTGTGCAGCACTCGTTTGATACCGGATCATTACAGGCACAGTTGTCAGACATACTGGAAAGTGTTTCTTTTATCGTACCGGAACTTTGCCTGGCATGTCTGCTGATCGTTGTGGTGGTGCTGGAGTTGGTGTTTAAAAGCAAAGCGTCATGGCTGTTTGCTGTGGTAATGGTGTCAGGTCTGGTGCTTACCATGTGGCTGCTGTACCGGCAGGTAGCAGTAGAAAGCCGCTCCCTGTTTGGTATGTTAAAGCCTGATCTGCTGGCTATCTATTGCCGGTGGCTCATATGCCTTGCAGCCCTTATCATCGCGCTGATGTCTGTCAATGATAGGGTCAGGTCAGAAAACTTCCGGCGTGGCCCGCTCATCCGCACAGGAGAGTATAATGCCGTACTGCTTGGGTTGGTACTGGGGGCTATGTTTTTGTCTATGAGTGTTCACCTGCTGATGATCTATCTTTCCATAGAAATGCTTTCCATCAGTGCTTATATGCTTACGCATTTTAATTTTAACCAAAGAAGTGCCGAAGCCAGTGTGAAGTATGCGCTGTATGGCGGCGTAGCCTCAGCCCTGATGCTGTACGGTATGTCGCTGCTCTATGGACTCACCGGGACGCTGGACATCACGTCGGCAGCTTTTCATGAGGGGGTGGAAACAGCACCGGCGTCGTTGCTTCTGACAGGCGGTGTGCTGACGGCGGGAGGTTTTCTGTTTAAAATAGCTGCCGTCCCCTTTCATAGCTGGGCGCCTGACGTCTATGAAGGGGCGCCTACGCCGGTTACCGCCTTGTTTTCTGTCGTTCCCAAAATAGCGGGCTTTGCCGTACTGATCCGTTATACCGCTTATTTTTTCAGTGCAACCAGCGGGGATTTCCCCTGGCAGACTTTCCTGGCAGCGATTGCGATCATCACTATTTTTGTAGGCAACCTAACTGCTTTATGGCAGCAAAATGCCAAACGGCTGATGGCTTACTCTTCTATTGCACACTCTGGCTTTATACTGACAGGCGTACTGGCCGCCTCCGAGATCGGCGGATTCAGCGTGTTATTCTACCTTACTGTCTATGCACTGATGAACCTGGGTACTTTTCTGCTGATCAGTATGATCAGCCGGAAGACCGGGATAGAGGATATTGCTCAATACAGAGGACTTGGTTTGCAGTATCCTTTTCTGGGTATACTGATGCTCATTGCCATGATCTCCCTGACAGGGCTTCCGCCCACGGCTGGGTTTACTGCCAAGTTGCTTGTATTTTCCGCCCTGTGGGATGCTTACCAAAATACCGGCAGTGACACATTGCTGATGGTTTTTGTCTTAGGATTGCTCAACACGGTGATAGCTCTTTTCTACTATCTGAAGATCCCTTACTATATGTTTTTCAAAAAAAATGAAACCGTAACCGCTGCCGGAAGTTCTACCTATAATTCGCCAGGCAAACAGCAGAATCTATATAGCTTTCGTATTTTTGACAAAATTTTAGCATCAGTATTAATTTTTCCTTTACTGATTTTGTTCTTCAAAGCAGACTGGATTACAGAATTGATCAACACTATTACTTTTAAGTTTTAAGTTTTATAACTTCATAAAAAAACGGACTTCCTTATGAGCGATCAGGTCAAACACGAGTGCGGCATAGCGATGATCAGGCTGCGCAAACCGCTTCAGTATTACATTGACAAATATGGTACGCCGCTCTATGCGGTCAACAAACTGTATCTGTTGATGGAGAAACAGCACAACCGCGGGCAGGACGGCATCGGGGTAGCCAACATCAAGATCAATGTAGAAGCCGGTTCCCGGTACATCAGCCGCTATCGCTCTATCTCGGAGAGCCCGATCTCTACGGTTTTCAGGAAGATCAACAAAAAGTTTAAGAAAGTAAAGAAGCAGTACGGCGCCGAGAAGCTGAAAAATGCAGCCTGGCTGCAACAAAATGTAGCTTTTACCGGCGAAGTCTGGCTGGGGCATCTCCGCTACGGCACCCACGGCAAAAACTCCGTAGAATACTGCCACCCTATGCTGCGGCAGAACAACTGGCGGAGCCGTAATCTGGTGGTCGCCGGTAACTTTAACATGACCAACGTAGACGAGCTTTTTGACATCCTGGTCAGCCTGGGGCAGCACCCTAAAGAAAAAGCCGACACGGTAACGGTCATGGAAAAGATCGGGCACTTTCTGGACCAGGAAAACCAGGAACTCTTCGACCAATACAAGTTTACCCATACCAACCAGCAGATCACCGAGATCATAGAAGAAAACCTGAATTTGCAACGCATCCTGCAACGTTCCTGCAAAGACTTTGACGGCGGCTACGCCATGGCGGGCCTGATCGGCAGCGGCTGCTCCTTCGTGGCGCGTGACCCCGCCGGTATCCGCCCGGCTTACTACTATGCCGACGATGAAGTGGTGGTCGTGGCTTCCGAAAAACCGCCGATCAAGACGGCTTTCAATGTGCCTTATGACCAGATCCATGAAATAGAACCCGGTCATGCGCTCATTATCAGGAAAAACGGAGAGTACTCCCAGCAGCAGTTTATCGAGAAGCTCGAAAAAAGGTCTTGCAGTTTCGAAAGGATATATTTTTCCCGTGCCTCCGATCCCGATATTTACAATGAACGCAAAAAGCTGGGTAAACTGCTGATCCCCCAGTTGCTGAAAGCTATCGACTATGACCTGCAAAACACGGTGTTCTCTTACATTCCCAACAGCGCGGAAACTTCTTTTCTGGGCATTGTACAAGGGCTGGAAGACCACCTGAGCAATGAGCGCATACAGACGATCCGGGAATCGCACGAAAAGGGAGACAAGATTGATGAAGATTATATTACCCGCCTGCTGTCTTTCCGGCCCAGGGTAGAGAAGCTGGTCATTAAGGATGCCAAACTGCGCACTTTTATCACCGACGACGAGCACCGCGAAGATTTGGTAGCCCACGTATATGATACGACCTATGAGGTCATACAGAAGGAAGTAGACAATATTGTGGTCATTGACGACTCTATTGTCCGTGGTACGACATTGGAAAAAAGCATACTGCGGATGCTTGACCGCCTGGATCCCAAGAAGATCGTCATTGCCTCGTCTGCTCCGCAAATCCGTTTTCCCGATTGCTATGGCATTGATATGTCAAAACTGGGTGATTTTATCGCTTTCCGGGCAGTCTTGCAACTTCTCAAAGAAAGCGGATTGGATAACCTCATTGACGATGTCTATGAGCAATGCGTGGCGGAAGGCCAGCAAAACGACGCACCTAACTTTGTGAAACGCCTGTACGAGCCTTTTACCTACGAGCAGGTTTCTGACATGATCACCAAAATATGCCGGCCTGCCGACCTGAAAGCGGACCTGGAGATTGTATACCAGACGGTAGACAACCTGCACAAAGCCTGCCCTGACCATCGCGGCGACTGGTATTTTACCGGCGATTATCCTACACCGGGCGGCAACCGCGTGGTGAACAAAGCTTTTGTTAACTTTATGCAAGGTAAAATGGTGAGGGCTTATTAGACAAAAATTTTGCTGAGCTATGAAAAAGACAACCTTACGCACCCGCGAGGCTGACCGGCCTATTCCTGACCTGAAGTGGGTAGACAAAATAACGCACCTGATGGATTCCAGATTCAGGATTCCAGGCACTAAGTTCCGTTTTGGGCTGGACCCGATCCTGGGGTTGGTTCCCGGGCTGGGCGATGCTACATCGCTGGCTGTATCGGGCGCGCTGATCTACAACATGGCACGGCATGGCGCCAGCCGCAAGCTTGTCATCCTGATGGCAGGTAATGTACTGCTGGATGCAGTGGTAGGTAGCATTCCTGTCATTGGAAATATTTTTGACTTTTTCAGCAAAGCCAACGAAAGGAACATCCGTTTGCTCAAAGGCCATTACCAGGAAGGAAAGCACCAAGGAAGCGGAAAGGGCGTGCTGCTGACCATAGGCATCGTCTTTCTTATTTTTTTCTTTTTGATCATCTACGGCACCTGGCAGTTGCTCGAATACCTGTTTAGCCTGGGACCCCAGATATGATTGATCTAAAACAAGTGACAATCCACAGGGTTATGCTAACATACTTTCATCAAATCCTTTATGTTATAATTTTTTAACCATGGACAGAAAAATCAAAAAATCAGATAAGCTTTCACAGGCGTTGAAGAAAATCACTTATGGCTTTTATATCGTTACTTCCAGAAAATTGGCTTCGGAAATGTCTACCCGCGATGAGGATTTCATTGCCGCCGGAACGGTAAGCTGGGTAAGTCAGGGTTCCTTTGAACCTCCGCTGGTGACGGTAGCGATCAAAAAGCAGTCGGATTTGCACGAAACCATAGAAAAAAGCAGGATGTTTGCCGTCAACATTGTAGGCAAAGACCAGAAGGATATGCTATCGCCCTTTGCCAAACATACGCAGGTAGAGCAGGGCAAGGTCAACGGCTATGCCTTCCAGAACGGTGAAGCATCTGGCTGCCCCATCCTTGCGGAAGTGCCTGCTTATTTTGAGTGCAAGGTCGTAGAAGATGTCACCATCGGCGACCATAGCATTTTTGTAGGCGAAGTGTTGGGGGGCGACACCCGCGACGAAGGTGCGTTGCCCCTGGTAGAGTGGGAAACCAACCTGCACTATGGCGGCTAAGCACACAGACTATAAGCAAAAAAAGCTACCAGCGAATACCTGGTAGCTTTTTTTATGGCTATTATAAAAAAATCACTTAGGCTGAACATCAATTTCTTGAGGGGTCAAAGTGGGTTCTATCTTGATGTCCACCGCTTCTGCCGGTTGTATGTCCAGTTTTTCTATCTTAGGCAGTGGCATGATGGCAGGTCTTTGTTCTGTCTTTTCTTCGTTGGCAGCCTGATCCTGCTCATCACCTGGTTGGGTTTCTGCTTTTTCCGGCGCAGGCTCTTGGACGGCGGGCTGCTGTTTTGCCTTCACTGCCTGTGGCTTGGTATCTTTTTCTGAAGAAGCACTGGCGACAGGAGATTTGGTCACCGTTTTTGCTACTTTTTCCGTTTGAGTTGTCTCAGGCCTGGCTGTTTTTTCTACCAGCTTCTTGGTTTCAACGATGGGCTCCTGTATTTTTTCTTCTACCGGAAAAGCTGCTACCGTGGGTTCCTGCTTGCTGCTTTTTGCAGGCTTTATCTGCGCTTCGGATATTTCCTGGTCCATGATGTTTTTGTGCATCACTGTTTTGACAGCAAAAAAGGAAAATACAAATAACAAGGAGACAGCCGCAGCGGCTCTAAACACCTTGACGCGGGTATGAGAAACTACCTTTTTTTCTACAGGTTTTTTTACACTAAATTTTTCTTTAAGCTGCTTTTGATACGTTTTGTATTCCTCAGGTGATTCTGTTTGAACAAATTGCAGAAAGTTGTTAGCACAATGCTCACAAACAAGGAGATGACGCTCTACTTCCGAAGCCTGCTGCGCAGCAAGCTGTTGGTGCAAATACCGGCTCATCATAGAGCGCGAAAGGTGGGCACTAAACGTGGTGGTTTTCGGATTCATAGTATCTTCATGGATTTAATCGGTAAAACTTAAAAACGGAAACACCGTTTCCTGGCAGCGAAGCTTTCAATTTCCATACCTTGCCGGAGGTGGCATAGACAAAGCGATAGGTAAAGCTTCCAGGCTTCTTGTAAGCATCTACCAATAAGTTGTATTATTTTAGTAGAGTTTTCAGAAAAAGTGGATAAAGCAATAGCTGTAAAAATGCTTTGGCATAACCTTTATCCAAATCAAATCAGCCTGCGGAGATATATTTTCTGCTATTTCTACCAGTGGGCTTTGATCATTACAATTTGCATGACTGCACATTTAGGCAAAAAGTAGGGCATGAATCGGGGATGTACCGTTTGGCAGGCATTCGTTCAGTGTATGATCGTCAGTCTTTGTAGATCATTTTTACGGTCATGCCTCCGTCAATGACAAGATTCTGTCCGGTGATAAAAGTAGATTCTCCGGAGCAAAGAAAAACGGCTGCCCTGCCAATGTCTTCGGGCGTGCCGACGCGCCCTGCCGGATGCTGGTCTTTGTCTGCCCGGCTATGCTCCACCTCTTCTCTTTGCGAAGATTTTTTCCAGTCTCTTACTTCTATCCACCCGGGGCTGATGGCGTTGACCCGCACGGCAGGGCCCAGGCTGACCGCCAGGGCATGAGTAAGGGCCAGCAGTCCACCTTTGCTGGCGGCATAGGCTTCCGAACCCGGCTCTGACATCAGCGCGCGGGTAGAAGCTATGTTAATGATGCTACCTTTGTGTTCTTTGAGATGAGGCGCAGCGTATTTGGCACAGACAAAAGCACCCCGCAGATTGACAGCCAGTACTTCGTCAAATTCCCTGATGCTGATTTCTTCTACAGATTTGAACCGGGAGACACCGGCATTATTCACCAGTACATCGATCCTACCCAACTGTGCCGCTACGGTCTGGATCATCGACTGAATGCTTGACTCCTGACTGACATCACCGGCCATATAGGTAGCTTGCCCGCCTTTGCCCTGAATCCATTGCTGGCACTCTTTTCCGGCTTCTTCGTCTGCCTCAGCGATGACAACATGGGCACCCTGGTGGGAAAACGCCTGTACAATGGCTTTGCCAATCCCCTGCCCGCCGCCGGTGATGATGGCTACTTTGTGGTCGAAGGTATTCATGTTGAGTAAACCAGCCGGCGTTTTATGTGTTTAAAATCTATTGGATCAATTACTGAAACGTACTGGTCATCAACCTGTTATCTTTACCAAAGTATATCCAGTCTATGTTAAAGAGCGGCTCCCGTTGCGCTTTTTTGTTGACGAATACCATGTAAAGATCATGCCTGCCCCGGATATTGTTCAGTGTCATAGATTGTTCTTCCCAAGCCTGCCAGCCACCTGTGGGTGATAATGCTGCGGTGGCCACTACCTCCCCCTGGGGTGAATCCAGGCGAAGCTGTGCCTGCCCGCCTGCTCCGCCGGAAGCATAGCGGAAGACAATGCGGGTGATGCCGGAAAGATCCATATCCTGGTACATGGCATAAGAACCGTGTTTGATGTTTTCTATATAACGGTCGTCGCCGTCTTCCACCACTCCGCCGGTTCTCAGGTTTTTTACCGCACTGTAATTTTCTGCTTGTAGATACGGAGGGCGCAGCACCTGGTAAGTTTCCCTGGCTAACGAACCTACGCCATTACCTCCCCGGTCTTCATACCGGGCTGTGATCCGGTACACACCCTGCGCACGAAAGTTTTCAGGGCTGATCACACCCGCAGGATGGAGCTTTTGGGTAGAAGCTTCCGGGGCTTCGTCCAGCGAGAGGATATAATCTACGATCTGCGTAGCGGCTTTGTAAGACAGGTCAGGATGCCCGACCATCACAAAGTTTTTGCCCCACACGCCACCGCCGCCGTTGATGATCTTTTTGGCAAGCCGCCCGGTGGTCTCCGGGTCGCTTTTGTACTTCTCCGCTACCTGTTTGTAGGAAGGTCCAATAGATTCCCCTTCGGTCATATGGCAGTTTTTACAGTCGTTTTGGGCAATCAGGCTTTGCCCAACCAGCCCGCCGGAAGGAGCCTGCGAAGCTTCCTGGTGCCCGGTAACGATAGGAGAGATGTTTTCGCCGATGCTTCTGTCCCAAAAAACCTGCACCTGCTCCGCAGCGATACTGCCTTTGCTCAGGCTACCATCTTCCGCATCGGTCACGCTGACGCGGTAAGCGATAGGCTGATCGGGCCAGTAAAAAGTGCTGTTCCCTTCTATGTTAATGGCAATAGCAGGAGGCGCATTGCCTGCAATGATCTTGGTGCGGGCAGAAGATCGTTCGCCCTGGGCATCCGTTACGGTTAGTGTACATTCATATTCGCCGGGCGCGTCGAAGATAAAAGTAGGATTTTTCTTTTGGGAAACGGCACTGCCATCCGCCAGGAAGTTCCACGCATATTGCAGGCTGTCGCCGTCCGAATCATACGAACTGTCGGCAGAAAACTGTACGGTCAAAGGAACAGCGCCTGCCTGCCCGGAAGTTTCTATCTTGGCTACAGGCGGCCGGTTGCCTTTTGTATAGCTGATGCGGCTCAGCTTGGCGTCGCTGTTGTTGCTGTACCAGGCACTGCCATATTCCAGCACGTACAAAGAGCCGTCCGGGGCAAACTGCATGTCCATCGGTTTTTCAAAGGAAGTGCCGGGCATAAAATCTTCTATCTCCATCATATTGCCTTCCTGGTCGAGCCGGACTACCTTGATCCAGTTGCGCATCCATTCATAGATAAAAAGACATTGGTCGTAATACAGGGGGAACTTGCCCGTCGCATTTTTATAGTCATGGAAGCGGTACACTTCGCCTGCCATGATAGAGCGACCGCCTTTGCCCAGCGAGGGCCATTGCTCACTTTCGCTATACGTGTAGTACATCATAGCCGGTTGGGCAGGCGGTAGCTGCTGCTGCCCGGTGTTATTGGGTGAGTCATTCAACGGCTTGCCGGGATTGTTTTTGCTGCCAACCTTGCCGGTAGCAAAATCAATCTTGGGATAGGCTTTATTGTCTGCAATAAAGTAAGGCCAGCCGTAGTTTCCAGGTTCTTTGATGACATTCAACTCATCATAAGAATTGGGACCTTTTTCGCTGGCTGTGCTGGCGTCCGGGCCAATATCTCCAACATACACATAGCCGGTCTGCTGGTCTATAGAAATGCGAAACGGGTTGCGCACACCCATTGCATAGATTTCCGGTCTGCCCCCGGAGCCATCTTTCGGAAACAAATTGCCTTCCGGTATTTTGTAGCTGCCATCCGCCAGCGGGCGTATTCTCAGTATTTTGCCACGTAGATCATCGGTGTTGGCAGCCGTTTGCTGGGCATCATAGCCTGTACGTCCGGGGCGCTCATCTTGCGGAGAATAGCCTTCCGACTCCCAGGGGTTGGTATTATCGCCGGTTGCCAGGTAGAGCAACCCGTCGGGACCAAATTCTACCGAGCCAGCCGAATGGCAGCAGGTCTGACGTTGGGTAGGGATTTTCAGCAGTATCTTTTCTGAACGCAGGTCAAGCCGGTTATCTTGCAGGGTAAACCGCGACAGCCGCTGCTCTGCTACGCCTCCGGCGGGAGAATAATAGAGATAAAGATGCTGGTTTTTATAAAAATCAGGGTCTAAAGCAATGCCTAACAGCCCGTCATTGTTGCCTGAAAAGACGTCGAGTTTTCCAATCGTTGTCACTGTATCGGTAGCAGGATTGTAAAGCTTTACGCTGCCTTTTCTCTCTACAAAAAACACCCGGTGGTTGCGTGTCACTGCCAGTTCCATGGGCTCGCTGAGGTCTTCTGCCAGCACGGTTTTGGTAAATCGGTTTTCCTGGGGCGGGGTTTGCGTGTTGGGGCTGCCCTGCCGCTTGTCCTGCCGGGCGCATGAGAGAAAGCAAAGAACAATCGCCAGGAAGCAGTAACGGACGGTAAAATCGTGCAGGTTGTGTAGTAAAAACATAGTAAAAGTTCAGTATAAACTTTTTCGGACAGCGCCGGGATTTTGTGCTGTTTTTTAGAACAACAAATACAGGCAGTCAGTTCTGAAAAGGTTTTTTGTATAAATTCCTCATCGTCTCATCAGAGCAGGGACATGCCTGTTATCTTTGTCTTGACAACAATCGGTTATGATAACGATTTAATTGAAGATTATTTTTGTTCATACCTATCATGGCAGAATACGAATTACATACCCTTCCCAACGGCATCCGTATCGCACACAAGCAGATCATGCATACCAAAGTAGTACATTGCGGGTTTGTGCTGGACATTGGCAGCCGCGATGAAAAGCCGGAACAGCAGGGGCTGGCGCATTTCTGGGAGCATATGGCTTTCAAAGGCACCAAAAAACGCAAAGCTTTTCACATCCTCAACCGCCTGGACTCGGTAGGCGGCGAACTCAACGCTTACACGACCAAAGAGAAGATTTGTTTCTACGCCTCTGTATTAGATCGCCATTTTGAGAATGCCCTGGACCTGCTTACCGATATCACGTTTGACTCGGTTTTTCCGGAAAACCAGATAGAAAAAGAACGCAATGTCATCCTGGAAGAAATGTCCATGTATCATGACTCCCCGGAAGATGCCATCCAGGATGAGTTTGATAGTGTAGTGTTTGGCGACCATCCGCTGGGAAAAAACATCCTGGGTACAGGCGAGAGCGTCCGCACCTTCCGCCGGGACGATTTCCGGCAGTTCGTACAGGAAAATATGAATACCGAAAAACTGGTTTTTGCCTGTGTGGGCAACCTGCCGATGAAAAAAGTTATCAAACTGACGGAAAAGTATCTGAAAGATGTACCCACGCTGTCGGGTCAGGGTGTGCGGCTTCCTTTTTCCGGCTATGTACCCCACCGTCTGGAAGCCCGGCGGTCGCTGACACAGGCGCAGTGCGCACTGGGGCGTGATGCTTATCCCATACACGATGAACGTAACCTGCCTTTCTTTATGCTGACCAACCTGCTGGGCGGTTCCGGGATGAATACCCGGCTCAGCCTGGCGCTGCGCGAAAAATACGGGCTGGTCTACTCGGTAGAGGCAGAATATCAACCCTACACCGATACGGGTATGTTTGCCATCTATTTTGGCACCGAACCGCGCCAGCTTGAACGGGCGGTGGGTTATATTCTCAAGGAACTCAAGCGGTTGCGTGAAGTGACCTTAGGAACGATGCAAATGCACCGGATGCAGGAGCAGATGATCGGACAACTGGCCATGAATAGCGAACACAACCAGAGCCTGATGCTGACCATCGCCCGGAGCCTGCTGGATGGCTACGAACTGGAAGACCTGGAAAGCCTCTACAAAAAGATCAGCGCCGTCAAGCCCGCCGCCATCCAGACGATGGCGCAGGAAATGCTGCGCGAAGAAGACATGAGCTTTTTGAAGTACCTGCCCCGGGAGTAAAGATAACGTAAAATCCAAAAGAGAAAAACACTAAGCTGCGGGAGGACGGAAGCGGTGCCCCGCTCAAAGATTCATCCAATACGTCAGCTTCAGCACCAGCGCGCGGTTTTTGGGGCGAAAACTATCCGGGAAGTAGTTGTCTGTATAAACGATAAAGAGGTCGGAGACCGGCTGAAAGCGCCATTGAAACCGACTGTTGATATTGATGTTGTCAAACTGGTTGTTATACTGTACGAAAGTAGTCAGAAATACACTCCGCGTAAAAGTAAGGTCAAGACGAGGACCGACCAGCAGCAGGTTGGCGCTGGAGTAAGGCTCCTCCAGACGGACTTGGCTATAGCTAAAATCCAGGGAAAGCAAACCGTAAGGCTGGTAGCGGTAGGTCAGCGTACCAATAAACGAGTTGAGAAAACCTCCGTAATACTGCCCGCTGAGCGTCGTGATCTCGTAAGAAAACAGCTTGCGGGTATCCGATTTATATTCCAGACTCGCATTGGTCTGAGAAAACTGATGCCCGACAGGAAACCTTAGTCCCGTGCGGGAAGGCGTAAAAGGGGCAAACAAATAGATATAGTCATTTAACACCGACAGGGTAAGCATACTGGTATTGCGGAAATCAAACTGGTAAAACAGCTTGAAATTATAATCCGTAATACCCAGCGTATCTTTCCACCACAGTTGCTGTTCCAGCCCCGGTCCGTGCCGGTTGATGGCTCTCATCTTCGGATAGAAATAGTAAGCCACCGAAGGCACAATACGGCGAAAACCCCTGCGCGGCACATAACCTACGGCCGCGTCGTAGTTTCTGCCAACCGCCTGGTGCGCCCAACTTATTTCCCACCGAAGGGTGCTGTACAGTAGCATGGCACCGTGTGAGTAAGTTTCATCGCTCGTACCCGGCGCTAACGAACGGTGATAATATACTTTCCCGTTCCACCGATTGTCTGCCGAGGCCAGGTTATAATCCAGCCCGATCAGGCGGTTGTAAGCCCCGGCGTTAAGCGAAAACGCATCGCGGACGGTGTCCATCAACGTTTGCTTGTTGATGTAAATGGCAGACAGGTTGGACCGGGCAAAAAGCTGCCGCTGTACGGCGGCTACCGAATAGTTAAACCCCGGCAGGTCAATCGCATCGTCTTTGCCCGCCTGCATGTTCATCAGTCCTACGCGCCACTTCTTATTGACCCTGCCGCTGAGGCGTGCGCCAAATAAGATGGGGTTTTGTACATTCTGACCTGTTGCCGAATCAATGGCAACGCCGATACGGCGGGAGAAGAAGGGGCGGGTATTTTCCATGCCGAAGTTGGCAAACAGGTCGGCATTTTCCAGAAAAAACTGCCGCTTTTCGGGAAAGAATATTTCAAACCGGTCCAGGTTGGTCACCTGCTTGTCTACCTCTACCTGCGAAAAGTCCGGGTTCACGGTCAGGTCCAGGTTCAGCGAGGGTGTCACGGCTACCTTGGCATCGCCCCCGGCGCTGAAGGTATGGGTGGAAGCACTGTTTTCCTGGTAATTTCTGGACACGCCACCTGCCAGGTAGGGAATCAGCGATATATTAACGCCAGGTTTTTTCAGGGGCTCGTCCCAGATCAGCTTTCCGGTATAGGCCAGCGAATACAGGCGAAAGTTGCGGGGCACCCGTATCCAGGTGGCTCTTTCGTTCACTTCGCTATCCAGGCGGTAAAACTGTATATTCCATTGGGTAGCGCCTTCTTTATAGCGGATGGTTTTGAAAGGAATGGCTGCTTCTACCAGCCAGTAGCCGTCGTAAATTTCCGTATGAGAAGACCATTTATTGTCCCAGGAAAGGTCAAAGTCTTCCTGGCTGGCACCACCGTTGGCAATGAGTCCTTCGCGTTGCACATTATAAGGATTTGCCCCGAAAGTGAAGGCATTGGTCTGGTCCTCAAAGGTGTCACAGATAAAGGTCACCATATCGTTGCCCGACCCACGAAAGTCGCGGCGCAGGGAGGGCGTGACATAGTAGTTGCCAGGGGCGGTATTGTAGCATTTGGCAGCCACATAGATGAAGCGGTCGTCGTAGGTCATGCGCACCTCTGTTCTGGCAAGCGCCAGCGAGGTATCCATGGGGAAGTTCTGCCAGAAGTCGTCGGCTACCTGGGCTGTTTGCCAGGCAGGTTCGTCCATCACTCCGTCGAGCCGGATGGCAGAAGAAGCTCTTTGGATATGCAGTGGAGGTTTGGCAATGTATTGCGCCTGTAGCAGAGAGATGTGAAAACAAAAAATAACCAGCCAGCCCAGGCGCTTTCGTTTGCTCATGAATGCTAAAAGTAGGATTGTAGTGTAAAATTATATTCTGGCAAAGAGAGGCATTATCTCTTAAATAACAAAGAATTCTTTTGCTAACTTGATAAAATTTTGCTAAAGGTTAAAACCAAGGTATTTAATGATGCGTAATCATTTTTTCAAATTACAAAGAGACATAAATCATCAAATCATTGAATCAAAGTCCAAATATCTGTTAAGTTTGCAAACAGTTTTGTTCACTAACCTCAAACCTACCTATGCCCAGAGACACCAGTATCCGATCCGTTCTTATTATTGGCAGTGGACCGATCATCATTGGCCAGGCCTGTGAATTTGACTATTCCGGCTCACAAGCCGCCCGCTCCCTGCGGGAAGAAGGTATCGAGGTGACCCTCATCAACTCCAACCCGGCGACCATCATGACCGACCCGGTCACGGCTGACCACATCTACCTCAAGCCGCTGGAAAAAAAGTATATCATTCAAATCCTGGAAGAGCAGCGCATCGACGCCGTACTACCTACCATGGGAGGACAAACGGCGCTGAACCTGGCCATCGACTGCGAAAAAGCTGGTATCTGGAAAAAATACGGCGTACGGATGATCGGTGTGGATGTCAATGCGATTGAGACAGCCGAAGACCGGGAGAAGTTCAGGCTGAAAATGAAAGAGATCAATGTCAACGTATGCGATGGTCATATTGCTACTTCGTTTTTGCAGGGCAAAGAGATCGCCCAGGAGATTGGCTTTCCTTTGGTGATTCGTCCTTCTTATACGCTGGGCGGTACAGGCGGCGGTTTTGTAGAAACGCCCGACAAATTTGAAAAAGCCCTCACCACCGGCCTGCACGCTTCGCCTATCCACGAAGTGTTGATTGAGCAGAGCATCATGGGCTGGAAAGAATACGAACTCGAGCTGCTGCGCGACAACCTCGGCAACATCATCATCATCTGCTCCATAGAGAACTTCGACCCCATGGGCGTCCATACGGGCGATTCGGTCACGGTTGCCCCTGCTATGACGCTGCCTGACACGGTGTATCAGGAGATGCGCGACCTTGCCAAGCGGATGATGAACGCTATTGGCCAATTTGCCGGGGGCTGCAACGTGCAGTTTGCTGTCAACCCGGAGGATGATTCTATCATTGGTATTGAGATCAACCCGCGGGTGTCGCGATCCTCGGCGCTGGCCTCTAAAGCCACCGGCTACCCGATTGCCAAAGTAGCTGCCAAACTGGCAATTGGCTATAACCTGGACGAACTGAAAAACCAGATCACCGGCAACACCTCCGCCTTCTTTGAGCCGGCGCTGGACTATGTGATCGTGAAAATACCCCGCTGGAACTTTGACAAGTTCAAGGGCGCAGACGCTCACTTAGGTTTGCAGATGAAGTCGGTAGGGGAGGCCATGGGCATTGGGCGTACTTTCCAGGAAGCCTTGCAAAAAGCTTGTCAGTCGCTCGAAAACAAGCGCAACGGGCTGGGTGCCGACGGGCGGGAAGAGACCGACCAGGAAAAAATTCTCTACAGCCTGCAATACCCCAGCGGCGACCGCCTGTTCCGTATTTATGATGCTTTTAAGCTGGGTATCTCTTTTTCTACCATCCAGAAGCTCACCCGGATCGATCCCTGGTTTTTGCAGCAGATTGAAGACTTGATAGAACTGGAAAAAGAGATACAGGAGTATACGATAGAAACTATTCCCGCGCCGCTGATGCGCCTTGCCAAGAAAAAAGGCTACGCTGACCGGCAGATCGCTCACCTGCTGCGCTGCCTGGAAAGCCAGGTGTATGAGAAAAGAAGAGACATGGGCATCCACCGCGTCTATAAGCTGGTAGATACCTGTGCCGCTGAGTTTGAAGCCAACACACCTTACTATTATTCTACCTTTCAGGAAGAAAACGAGTCGGTTTCCTCCGACCGCAAAAAAATCATTGTATTAGGCTCCGGTCCCAACCGGATCGGGCAGGGTATAGAGTTTGACTATTCGTGTGTACATGGCATCCTGGCGGCTAAAGAATGCGGCTACGAAACCATTATGATCAACTGCAACCCGGAAACCGTGTCCACGGATTTTGATGTGGCAGACAAGCTTTATTTTGAGCCGGTCTTCTGGGAACATATCTACGACATCATACAGCACGAAAAGCCCGAGGGCGTTATTGTGCAGTTGGGTGGACAAACGGCGCTCAAATTAGCTGAAAAGCTCAACCGCTATGGCATCAAAATAATAGGAACCAGCTTCGAATCTCTGGACCTGGCCGAAGACCGCGGCCGGTTTTCTAACCTGCTCAAAGAAAATGACATTCCCTATCCTGAGTTTGGCGTGATCAAAGATGCGGCGGATGCGCTGAAGCTTTCTCACACCATCGGCTTTCCGCTGCTGGTGCGCCCCTCGTATGTGCTGGGCGGGCAAAGTATGAAGATCGTCATCAACGAGCGTGAACTGGAATCGCACGTGGTAGACATCCTGAAAGAAATGCCCGGCAACCAGATCCTGTTAGACCACTTTCTGGACGGTGCCATAGAAGCCGAAGCCGACGCCATCTGCGACGGGGAAGAAGTGTACATCATTGGCATCATGCAGCACATTGAGCCGGCCGGCATCCACTCCGGCGATTCCTACGCCGTGCTGCCGCCCTACAACTTAGGTGATTTTGTGATGCAGCAGATAGAAGCCCACACCAAAAAGATTGCCCTGGCGCTGCATACCGTCGGGCTGATCAACATACAGTTTGCCATCAAACACGACCGGGTGTATGTGATAGAAGCTAATCCGCGCGCTTCGCGCACGGTGCCTTTTATCTGCAAAGCCTACCAGGAGCCGTATGTGAATTATGCGACCAAGGTCATGCTGGGAGAAAAGAAAGTGAAAGATTTTTCGTTTGATCCTAAAAGGCACGGATACGCCATCAAGGAGCCGGTGTTTTCTTTCAATAAGTTTCCGAATGTGAACAAAGAACTGGGACCGGAGATGAAATCCACCGGCGAAGCCATCTACTTTATTGATGACCTGATGGACGACTACTTTCTGAAGATTTACGGTGAGCGAAACTTATATCTTAGTAAGTAAGTTTTTATAAGTACACCCAACAACAACGACAAGCGATGTTTAAATTTATTCTATTTGCGATCCTCTTCATCTATGTAGCCTATAAAGTCAGTGGCTTCATTCTCAAAGTATTTGACACCATGCTGGGAAGAAACCCGGCAGACGACGCCCGCCAGCGAAATTTTGGCCCCGAGTACCGCCGCCAGAAATACCGCCAGCCCAAAAACGGGAATGTCAACATAGATTATATTCCAGAAGAGGAAGATGACCAAAAGCCCCGCCCTTCCAAGGGTTTTAAAGGGGGTGACTATGTGGATTATGAGGAGTTGAAGTAAAAATCATCTGATAAAATTCTGATCTAAAAAAATGAAACTTGATGTCTCTATCAAGCATGTATGATTTTGCCGCATTGTAAGCGGTTTTTTGTTGAAGATTTGGATAAAATTGTGCTACAAATCAAAACAATGTTAAATTATACCTTTCATTATTATGGGTCAGATGAAAAAACTCATTGACAAAATTGTGCAGGAAAAAGCACAGGGAAATACTTTTCAGGAACTCAACATTCAAATGAAACTGATGCTGAAAGGGATACCCGTTAAAAATATCCACGACGATACCCCGGATGATCCAAAAATGCTGGAGATGATCTACAGTGCTGCTCATGATTTTAATGTTAACGTACAAAACCCCCAAGTCATATGAAATTCAAAACCGCGTATACGACAAAAACGGCTGTTCATGAAGCCGTAGAAGATTTGAAAAAGCAATGCCAGGATTTTGAGGCAAAACTGATACTGTTTTTTGCTTCCTCTTCCCTCGATACTGGCATCAGCCGTACAATGCAGGATGCTTTTGGAAGTTGTAAGGTAGTGGGTTGCACAACTTCCGGCGAGATCGTATCAGGCAAGATGCTGGACAATGGCATAGTCATGATGGCTTTTGGTCAGGAAGTATTTGATGATATAGCTATAGAGATATTAGAAAACATCTCAGGAGATAACCATGTAGTAGATCAGGCATTTGACAACTTTGCCCGCCATACCAAAACGCCTATGGACCGGTTAGACTCCAGTAAATATGTTGGCGTAGTACTCATTGACGGTCTGAGCGGCTGCGAAGAAAAAATCAACGAAAGAATAGGCGATTTGACCAATATCACCTTTATCGGCGGCTCCAGCGGAGATGATCTTAAATTTGAGAAGACATATATCTACGCCAATGGCGCCGTTTATGAGAATGCAGCCGTATTGATATTGTTGAAACCTACCGTGTCTTTTGATATTCTCAAGACCCAGAGCTTCTCGGACACAGGAAAAGTGCTGACAGTGACAGCAAATGACGAATCAAAGCGTGAGATCAGCCGGTTGAACAACCAGCCTGCTACCGCTGCTTATGCGGAGGCATTGGGGGTAACTAAAGAAGATTTGTCCGGTTCTATGTTTAAAAACCCGCTCGGACTAATGCTGGCAGACGATGAGCCTTTTGTAAGGAGTTCGCGTGTGGTAGAAGGAGATAATATTCTTTTTTACTGCAATGTCAAAAAAGGCATGGAATTGCACCTGCTCAATTCTACTGATATTGTGAAGGATACCCAAAAAGCGTTGGATCAAAAGAAAAAGGAAATGGGTGACATAGGCGCTATTATTAACTTCAATTGCATTTTGAGAACGCTGGACCTCAAACAGCAAAACCGTACACAAGAGTACGCTGACCTGTTTGCTGATCTTCCTACTGTTGGATTCAGCACCTATGGAGAAAGCTATATTGGCCACATCAACCAGACAGCTACTATGCTTTTGTTCAAAGACCAATAAAGTGAAAACATAAGAACAAAAAAAGGAGGACTTTTATCCTCCTTTTTTTGTTCTTTCTCCCCCATCAGCTTGGACATACCGGCTGCCAGCCAGCGGTCGGGTACAAAGTTGGACAAAGAAGTTTGCAGCTTGTTTTTCAGACCGGAAACTACTCTTTTCTCTCCTTTCATCAGTGCTTCGTAACCGTCTTTAGCTACCTGAGCTGGGTCAGAAAGCCCGGTATCCTGTACCACATGGGTATCTTCAGCATTGGCTTTATTGAAAAAGTCGGTATCGCTGGCGCCCGGGCATAAGGCGGTCATGGTTACGTTGGTACCTTCAATCTCGTCTTGCACGGCTTCCGTAAAAGAAAGCACAAAGGCTTTGGTAGCTGCATATACCGCCATCTTGGGCACAGGCATAAACGAGACGGTGGAGGCTAATTGCAGAATTTTTCCGTCATTGCGTTTGACCATTTCCTGTAAAAATAGCTTGGTAAACTCCCGGCCAAAGCCACTGTCGGCGCCGGTGATCAAAGCTGTTTTTGTGAATGCAGGCCTGATGAAAGGTTTAAAAAGTGAAAATTATTACTAAAAAATAATGCTGTTGTAACTTGTTGCCGGAGGAAGCTGGAAGCAGTAGACTTCCGTCTTCCAACTGCCAGCTTCGTGCTATTAACTATTTACCTCTTTTTTGAGCAAAGACTTAAAGTTTTTCTCAAACTTAACGACCTTAGGCTTTGTCACGGAAATGATGTAAGGGTTGCCCGGGTTGTGTTCGTAATAGTTTTGGTGATACGCTTCTGCCTCATAAAACTTATCATAGGCATTGATCTGCGTGACGATAGGCTTCTCATACTTACCGGATTGATCTAGCTTTTGCATGTAAGCCTCGGCGGCTTGTTTTTGCTTAGGGTTATGATAAAAGATCGCCGAACGGTATTGCTCGCCAACGTCGGGTCCCTGCCGGTTGAGTTGGGTAGGATCATGGGTAGCAAAGAATACTTCCAGCAATGTTTGGTAGGTTACCTCGTTGGGGTCGTAGTACACTTCTACTGCTTCTGCATGGTGGGTAGCGCCTGCGCTTACCTGCTGGTAGGTAGGGTTGGCTTCTTGACCACCGCTATAGCCGGAAATGACACTTTTGACACCCTTGACACGCTCAAAGATAGCCTCGGTACACCAGAAGCAACCGCTGGCAAAAGTGGCAGTATCTAAATTCGTCTTGTCTGATAAGGCGACAGGTTCTACGGTAAAAGAAGAAGGAGCTATCCCGGTATCCTTGCTATCCTGCGATTGGGAAGCACAGGAAAATAAAAAGAACAGCGTTATTAGAGAAAATATGTGTTTTATAGTTTTCATGGGTATAGAGTTGATGAAATTATACGGTCATAACAGCCCTTGCTGCAAAATAGTTGAAGAAAAGGCTCTTATTCTTATACGGAAAAAGAATTATAAACCGATCTATTTTGTAAAATGTCCGGCTGCTGACAAAGTAGATAGCCTTATGAAGAAAAGTATGATAACCCCCCGGTTTTTATGGTGTGTATTGCTGATGGGACTGCTAAGCTGCCGCCAGGAAGAAGCCGCCGCGCCTGCCCTGACATCCTGCTGGCAAGACCGGCAGACGCTGGAAACAGTCACTGACGGGCAGGGAAATATTGCGTTTGAGGATGGCGTATTGGTGATTGATGTAGACAATGCCAATGAGTTGCTGGAGCCCTGCAACCTGCCGGAGGCTTACCGGGAAAACGACCAGGTAGTTTTCAGCGGCAACAAAAAAGAAATTTTCCCCAACGAGCGCCGGGCAGGACAGCCCTTCGAGCTGACGTCCATTCGAAAACAGTAGCCAGCCTAATTGCTATAAGATTTTTCCCGTGAAATGTTATGATGATCGTGCCGGTTGCTCTTGAGTGCATTTTTCACCATCAGAAATTCATGGATGTTTTCTATGTCAATGATGCCTTCCAGTACGCCCTGCCGGGTGACAGGCATAATAGACACACGCTTTTGCTGCAACTGGCTGTACGCTTCTTCCAGCGGCATGGAATAGCTTACCTGCTGCACATCGCGGTTCATAACCCCGCCCACACGTACCTGTTTGCCATATTCGGAAAGCGCTTTGATGATCTCATTTTTGTTGAGCGTACCCGTGATCTCTTCTCCCTCAAGCACCAGAAATACCGTAGACTGTCCGTTCAGTAGCAAATCTACCGCTTTGGTAATTTCATCTTCTGCATGTAAAGTTTTGTAATCTTTCATCAATACATCATAGACACGGTAGCCGTACATGAGCGAATGGGTCTCGGTAAAACTGGCTTCTGCCTGCGCTCCCAGAAAGATGAAAAAACCAATGAGCAGCAACACCGGGTTGTAAAACAAGCCTATGATCACAAAGAAGATAGCCAGGATTTGCCCTACCGTAGCAGCGATCTGGGTAGCTTTGAGCCGGGAAAGCTTAAAAGAAAGCAGCGCGCGCAATACCCTGCCGCCATCCATAGGAAATGCCGGGATCAGGTTAAATAAAGCCAGTATCAGGTTGGCAGAAAAA
Organism: Cytophagales bacterium; assembly: GCA_038232695.1. Taxonomy (GTDB): domain Bacteria; phylum Bacteroidota; class Bacteroidia; order Cytophagales; family Cyclobacteriaceae; genus JAJNNC01. The sequence continues at coordinate 1,401 of JBBSNI010000026.1, read as the reverse complement.
AGCGTATATAAAAAAGTGCTGCCGCTGATGGTAGTCAGATCGAAAGTTTCCCGGTCAAACGGTACCAGGCCGACGATCAGAAACAATAAGCCTGCAATGACCAGGTTGACGGCAGGACCGGCCAGTGCGACCACCAGTTCCTGCTTGGGGTCTTCCGGCAGGTTTTCCAGGCGCGCCAATCCGCCAATAGGCAAAATAGTAATATCCAGGGTGCTGATCCCATAGCGCCGTGCTGCCAGTGCGTGCCCTAACTCGTGCAGAAATACACAGACAAAAATGACCAGCAGGAAGGCAACCGCCCAGAGGATCTGGTCAACCGTTTGTCCCTGCAAAGCGTTTTGCGTCACAATCCAGCCAATAAGGATCAGGAAAGTCCAGTGAATAAAAACCTGGATACCGGCAACCTTGCCTACATTTAGCGACCATTTCATAAGGTATCTGTATTTGATTAATAATATTATAAATCAAACTATCTTAAAAAGGTTATCGGAGCGTGTTGCACAAATGCTGAGGCAGCCTTCTGTACGAGATTTTCTTATTATACTTTAAACGTTCCGTATTTATTTCTATTTTTCGGCGTGTTAACCGATATTCGTATTGTATTCATGGGCACCCCGGAGTTTGCCGTACCTTCCCTGCAGATTCTGGTAGACAATGGCTGCCATGTCGTCGCTGTCGTGACAGCCCCTGACAAGCCGCAGGGTAGGGGAAAGCAAATCATTCCTTCGCCGGTGAAGCAATACGCCCTGCAAAATAATATTCCTGTATTGCAACCTGCTAACCTGAAGGCTCCCGGCTTTATTAAGCAATTAAGTGATTACCAGGCAGAAATACAGGTGGTGGTTGCCTTCCGGATGTTGCCCGAAGTAGTCTGGAGTATGCCACCCAAGGGTACCTTCAACCTGCACGCCTCGCTGCTGCCGCAGTATCGGGGCGCCGCCCCTATCCACTGGGCTGTGATCAATGGAGAGACGGAAACCGGCGTCACTACTTTTATGATCCGGCATGAGATCGATACGGGTAATATTCTTTTTCAGGAAAAAGAGCCTATCTACCCGGACGATACGGCGGGTATGCTTTACGAAAGACTGATGGAAAAAGGAAGCAGGCTGGTGCTGAAAACAGTAGAAGCCATCGCCACAGACAACTACACGCTTACCGCCCAGCCTGCTAGCTCCGAAACCCTCAAACCAGCGCCTAAAATACAGCGCGAAACCTGCCGGATCGACTGGAACCAGTCTGCCAAGCAAATAAGGAATTTTGTTCGCGGGCTATCGCCCTACCCTGCTGCCTGGACGCTGTTGCAGACGAAGGCAGGAGCAAAAAACTGTAAGATATACGCCGTGAGCCATACCGGCTTGCAAGACCAACATCTGAAGCCCGGAGAGATCAGTACGGATC
>JBBSNI010000025.1:0-27151 GCA_038232695.1 Cytophagales bacterium | reverse complement strand
AAGCCTTAATTATCAGACACCCAAAAAGGTATATAAAGAGTCCGGTTTGACAGAAAAAATGCAATTATAAAAAGCTAAAAAATGTATAACTAATAGTTTCGTTTTATCCATTTCCTGTCCTAACCATGGGGTTCATCATAATATGTGCACCAACATCAATAATCACTGGTTTCTTTGAAGGACGAAAAGAGGGTATTTCTTTATAAAATATATCTTTCTCAAAACTATGAGCGAGAACCTTTTCGTCCTCCGTTCCTTTACGGTACCTCACTTCAATGCCTTTATAGTGGGCTTGGCTTAAATTTGCTTCTGTAACCATTTTTGATCTAAATAAAAAAACCCATGTTTAGATGAGGTATGGAGTTTGGCAGTTCCTAAATAGTCACTGAAAACTACTTCGAAAGTTAAAGCTTTTTCTATCTTTTGAAATGTGTCATATTTGTTGGAGCACCATAAATCACAGTAGTATATTCCCGGATTTAAAGTGACCTTATTGATGATACATGCAATATCAACCTGTCTGTCATTTATTTTTATCGGTTGTTCTATAAACAAGTTATCTAGAGTACTAACTCTCACTCCATTTTGATCTAAGATTGTTATTGCAACATATAGCTGGTCATCTATTTTGCTATCAGCTTCTAAAACTAATCTGAGTTGTAAAACACTACTAAAAGGAATCTGCGGTATTCCTTCATGATAGGAAGGAAAAGAATCTCCTGTTATGAATTCACAAAACTTGAATTTTACTTTTCCAGTTCCAGTATAATATCGTTCTGAAAAGCCTTCTTCTTTACCCAAGTTTGTACCAAGATATTCTTTCAACACTAAGTTTATCTTGCCTTTATATACTAAAGTGCTATTTTCTAAAAGTAATCCATTAGTACATAAGTTCTGAACAGCTCCCATATTATGGCTTACAAATAAAACTGTTCTCCCCTGCCCTGTCACATCCTCCATCTTACCCAGACACTTCTTCTGAAACTCGGCGTCGCCTACGGCCAGCACTTCGTCAATGATCAGTATCTCCGGTTCGAGATGAGCAGCTACGGCGAAGGCCAGGCGTACTTTCATGCCGCTGCTGTAGTGCTTGACGGGGGAGTCTATGAACTTCTCTACGCCGGAGAAGGCGACGATCTCGTCAAACTTGGCTTTGATCTCCTGGCGTCTCATGCCCAGGATGGTGCCGTTGAGGAATACATTTTCCCGGCCGGTGAGTTCTTCGTGGAAGCCGGTGCCTACTTCCAGCAGGGAAGAGACGCGCCCGAAGATCTCAAAACGCCCCTGCGTGGGTTCGGTAATGCGGGACAGGATTTTTAGCAGGGTACTTTTGCCGGCGCCGTTGCGCCCGATGATGCCGACAGCTTCGCCCTGTTTGATCTCAAAGCTGACGTCCTGCAGTGCCCAAAACTCTTTTTCAGGAACCGGGCTTCGGTCTGCGGCCTGCGGTTTCCGGAAAAGGCGGGACATGCTTTCGCGGAAGTCGCCGCTTTTGGGGGTGCCCAGCTTGTATTTTTTGCCTAAATTTTCTACACGTATGGCTGTATCGGTCATGTGGTTTTCCCTTATGAGACTTGCCACAAATCTATAAAATATGTTCTTTGAAAGAACAAGAGGTAGGTTATTCGGATAAGTTGCCACAGCGTCGCCGGGCACGGTTACATTTTAAACCAAAAAAAACAGAAAAGTATAATAGCCTCTCTGTTATCTGATAAAAAATCGGTAATTCGCAAAAAAAAGGCAATGAAAGAAAAACCGAGAAAGAAGATTTTTTAGTGGTTGGCGGTGAAGAGAATTGGTGGTTTTGACCAATGCGGATCGCCCGTTTAGGGAATATAGAAAAATAAACATACCCAAAAACCGAAAGAAGTCCCACCATTTCCATTGCCCTAGGTTTTAAACCCAGGGCAATGGAATGGGTAGGTTATTATTTCAACAGACCCTTACTCCATGATCAACTGCAGGGCTTTTTCTTTGATCTTTTGCGGATCAATCATCGCTTCCAGTTCTTTTTCGGTGTGCATCCCTTCCAAAGCTTCCAGCGATGCTTTATCCAGCGCTGTCGGATAAGCATAGTCTATGACTTCTTTGAGTTCTTCTTCAGAAGCATAGAAACCGCCTGATTTTCTTCGCTTATTGATGTATTGAACCTCCCGTGCGGCATTGCGGACAGAAAAATCCCAGGAGCGTGTAGTGCGTTGCTCTACGGTCTGTTTGATGAGATGCAGGAGAATGACAGTCATAAAGCTTTTGATCTTGTTCAGTTTGTCTTCTTTGCTCATTTCTTCTAATTCGTTGACAATAGCCAGCGCTTCCTCGTAATTCCGGGCTTCTATATGTTTTCGTAAAGTGATCAGCTCTTCCATAATGCATTAAAGTTAGGGTTAAATAAACTGTTTCTACGCATAAAACCTAACGCTAATCCGTAAAATTCATCATCTTCTTTCAGACAACTTTCATGAGATTTCACGAAAAATATCCTCCTCACTGTCAAATCCTTGTTTTTTAGCGTACTCACCCAAGTCATCCCGTAATTGGTTTACGCGCGTTAGATAAAAAAATTCATGAAGCGCTTTCACAATGAGATCATTGGTGTCTATTTGAAGCTCCTTCGCTTTTTCTTCTACCTGCCTTTTCAATTCATCTTCTATGTTGATGGAAATAGTATTCATGATCATTTCCTTTGTTGACTATATTGACAACGGAATTAAACCGATTTCGCTTATAAAACCTAATGTCAGGGCGTAAAATTCATCCCGTACCCTCAGACAGCGTTCTCAAATTATACTTTCGTCGATAGCTATCCGGTATGATAACAGAAACGGCTGGTGCGCCACAACGCTTTGGCAACTTCCAAAGATTCCGCACTCAGCTTGCACTAACGTTGAAAATTTGACGTTTTGATACGAAAACTTACATGAACCCTACATTGATCTTCATAATATTCAGACCCTTATCATGACTTCCCATCCGTTTTATCAAGCCCGTGAAAAGTACAGACCCGGAAAAATGAAAGTATTACTCATCACCGAAGCACCGCCACCTGCCGAACGGCATCGCTATTTTTACTTAGCGAAGGTCCGGCGGGGCGACAGCCTGTTTCTGGAAATGATGAAGGTGCTGTTTGCCGAAGAGGTCGCTGCCTTTGAGACCGTCAGGAGCCTGCGGGCGGAGAAATCTTATTTTCTGGAGCGTATGCAGGAGGAAGGTTATTTCCTGATGCACGCGGCCAATACCCCGCTGCCCGGCAAGACCGACAACGCCCGGGCAAAAATCTACCGGGAGCAGTTGCCCACGCTCATCAAAGAGATATTGCAAGTTGCCAGCCCGGCTACGCCTATCGTGATTATCTCTGCCGTTGTCTTCCGTGCTATCGCTAAACCCCTGAAAGCCAGCGGGTTCAACCTGATCCATGATACGCTGATAGAATACCCTAACTCCGGGCAGCAGATCAACTTCCGCCGCAAACTCAAACCGCTGCTCAGCCAGCATGGGTTGATACCGCACTTGTTTTCCTGATCGGCGAATTGTGCTAACTTTGGTGTTATGATCTCACAGACGATCCGTAAGAAGACTTCCCGGTTGGATTTTTTGTTTCAGCCGGTAGACAACAGCCCGCTGATACTGTTTCGGCTCATTTTTGGGCTGCTCATTGCCCTGGAGGCAGGCGGCGCTATCGCCACCGGCTGGGTTCGCAACGTGTTCGTAGTGCCTGCCTTTACCTTCAACTTCATTGGCTTCGACTGGTTGCAGCCGCTGGTGGGAGAAACGATGTATGCTGTATATGCTACTATGGCTGTGGCAGGTATCCTGGTGATGCTGGGGGGGTATTACCGGGTGGCGGTTGTCGTGTACGGACTGCTTTGGATAGTCTGTTACCTGCTGCAAAAGTCCAGTTATAACAACCATTACTATCTGCTCATACTGTTTTGCGGAATCATGGCCGCCTTGCCTGCCCACCGTTATTTTTCTTTGGATGTAAAGCACGGCCGGGCGACGCCTGCCGGAAGCTGTCCGCGCTGGTGCCTTGGGGTGGTGGTATTACAGGTGGCTATTGTTTATTTTTTTGCCGCCCTTGCCAAGGTGTATCCCAGCTGGCTGGCGCATGAGCCGCTGGACATCTGGTTTTTGGCCAAAAAGGATTATTTTCTGATCGGTCCGCTGCTACAACAGGACTGGCTGAAAAGCCTGGTGGCTTATGGCGGTATCGCCTTTGACTTTCTCATTGTGCCGCTGCTGCTGTGGAAACGAACGCGGCTGTTTGCTTTCGTCATAAGCGTAGCCTTTCATCTATTCAACTCAGCCGTTTTCCAGATCGGCATTTTTCCTTATATGATGATCGCGCTGTGTGTGTTCTTTTTTCCTCCTGAAAAGATTCGCCACATCTTTTTCAGACAAAAAACATCATTGCCGGAACATTTACCGGCGGTATCTTACAGCCGGGCGGGCATGATCGCCTGGGTCATTTATTTTGCGGTGCAAATTTACTTACCCCTGCGCCACTATCATTATCCGGGTAATGTACTGTGGACAGAAGAAGGGCACCGTATGTCGTGGCGGATGATGCTTAAATCCAAATGGGGCACGATCCGTTTTAAGGTGGCCGACCCTGTTTCAGGCGACACCTGGGAGGTAGACCCGGCGCGTTATCTTACGCCCAAGCAGGTAAGCAAACTGGCTACGCACCCGGATATGATTTGGCAGTTCAGCCGTTTTCTGGAGCAGGAATACGCCCGGCAGGGGTATGCTGATGTAACTGTGTACGCGATCAGCCAGGTCAGCCTGAATGGCAGCCCGCTGTACCCTTTCATAGATGAGCAGGTAGACCTGACTACTGTAGACTGGCAACCTTTTCAACATGCAGACTGGATTTTGCCTTTTGACCCACAAGAAAAATAGTTCCCCAAGTGGAAACGTCTACGGGCGGGACTGAAATAAAAACTTCACACTTCGGACTTCCGTCTTCCTGCTTTGTTGTCAGCGATGTTTGCTGACGCCTACCTGCGCACACATATCCAGCAGAGGACAGGAAGAACAGTAAGGCAGCGTGCCCGTACAGATATGTTTGCCAAACGGAACCAGCAAGCGGTTGATCTCCACTGCATATTCTTCAGGAAGTTTGTCTTCCAGGGCTTTCATGGTTTTTTCGGGCGTGGTCGTCTGTACATAACCCCAGCGGTTGGTTACCCGGTATACATGAATGTCTACCCCAATGCGGGCTTGTCCGCAGGCGATACCCAGCGCCAGATTGGCACATTTGGGACCTACGCCTTTGAAGGATGTCAGCACATCAAAATCGCAGGGCAGGTTTCCCTGGTAGGTTTCGCGGATGGTCTGCGCAATGGCAAGCATCTGGTAAGCTTTTGCCTCATGGTATGTACACGCGCGGATGGCTGCATCAATCTGCGTGGGCGTCAGGCGGCTGATGGCTTCAGGCGTGGTGCCAAGCCGGAACAACTGCAAAGCCGTAGGTACGGTGACTTCATCATAGGTACGGATAGAGATGATACAGGCCAGAAGCTGCTCAAAAAGAGAAGTATGCCCCTGGTCGTACAGATCAAAAAGGGCTGCTTTGGGTAAAGGCTGAACCGCTATTCTGAGCCTCTGGATAGCTTCATGAATATCAAAAGGAATTTTTGCGCCGGTCATGGTGTAAATGGAAGATCAGATAAAAAAATGACAAGCTTGGGCGCAAAAAGTTTAGGCAGCCGTACAATTAAGCTTCAAAAAGTTTGTCCAGGTCTATATAGTCCGCATACACATCCAGCGAACGGCTGTCGTTGAAGGATACGATGTTGATAATATCGTTGGAACGCAGGTCGTACCATACCTCGGTAAAGAAGTCTTCTACGTAGAAGAGCCCTACGGTATAGTACCGGGCATGGCGGCGCAACAGCAGCCTGCCTCTGCCAAAGGTGTAATTAGATTTCTCCCGGAGCGATAAGCGATTAAACTCAGTTTTGGTTAACATAGGTTTTTTTTAAAATATCCAGAGAGCGTAAATCAAATTACAGGCAAACGTTACGCCATTTTGATATGATAAAGCACAAAAACCTATGAAAGTAATATATTTGTAGATTTGAGCAGTGCCGGAATTAGAACTTAGCGAAGCGGAATATAAATATTTCCTGCTATGCTTTTAGAAAAAGTCTTAAAATTTACTGCTATTTTATAAATACCAGATTTGAAGCCGAAACAGTCCAGTACACTTTTGATAGATTTGAATGAGCGTACAACATAGGGCATCTCAAATATGAACCACATAGGCACATAGGATCACATAGTCTGTTCTATTGTGGGTCTATGTGGTAAAAAACATAGGTAGCATGATGCCTCTGCTTGTTATACACTCAATTCATATCAACTGCCGCCGTACTTGGGCTGGTCGGTCTTGGTTTTGTCTGTATTGCGGTTCGGATTTTTCACGGGTACTTTGTCCGGGTCCGGGTTGCCCTGCTCATCGGTATATTTGTCCCGCAGTTCGTCTTCTCTTTCCAGGTTTTGGGTTTCATCAAAATCCTTGATCCCTGCTTTGTCCTGTCCCGGCTTTGCCGAGGGCTTTCCTTTTTCCTGTTTTCCTGTAGTATTCTTGCTTCTCTGTGCCATCAGTGCTAATATTTAGGTTAAAATACATTATATTTAGTGGCTGGAAGACGGAAGCAGGAAGAAATAAACTTCCGGCTTCTGACTTCCGTCTTAAAAACACAACAACCTACTTTCCGAATGGTTATCAACTACCTGATTTTGCTTCTTTCTATTTTGGTGCTGAGCGGCTGCCAGCCAACGACTGAAAATGCAGCCAACGCTGAGGATACTACTACCTTACAGCAGCCCTGGACTTCCTTGTTCAACCACCAGAACCTAAAGGGCTGGCAGATACTACCAGGCGGTACCTGGAAAGTACAGAACGGCGTACTCATAGGCACCAGTCCGGCCGACGAACCTTTGCACGGCATTCTGCTCAGCAAGAAAGAGTATGGCGACTTCAAACTGCGCGTTGTCTTTAAGATACTGAAAGGTGATTCAGGCTTGTATTTCCGGGCAGAGAAAACGGATAGCGAGGTGAGCGTCAGCGGCTTTCAGGCAGAAATTGATGTAAACAACGAGACGGGCGGGCTTTACGAAACCGGCGGACGCGCCTGGGTCGTCAAGCCTGATGCTGAAAATATCAAACAGTGGATGGCTGCCAACGACTGGAATGAACTGATCGTGATTGCCAAAGGCAAAAATGTTCGCGTCTATTTGAACGGACACCCAACGGCAGCTTTAGACAATGACCCCGGCCGGATGCAGGGGCACATCGGGCTGCAACTGCATGGCGGTATGGAAATGGAGGTCATGTTCCAGGATGTACTCATTCTGGAAAATCCTGAAACGCTAAGCCTTTAAAACCATTTCCGGCTTTTCATATAAATAAACATGACGATGCCGCTGACCAGCATCAGCCCCATCACGGCCGGATACGCCCACTTCCGGTGGAGTTCGGGCATGTAGTCGAAGTTCATCCCATAGACGCCTGCCACAAAAGTGAGGGGGATAAAAATGGTGGCGATGATGGTTAAAGTTTTCATCACATTGTTCATCCGAAAGCTCAGCGTAGACATATACAAATCCATAAAACTCATCAGCGTGTCGCGCTGTGTTTCCATCGTATTGATGACATGCTCCACGTGGCTGTACACATCATTAAAAAAACGGATGGTGTTTTCCTGGATGAGGGTTTCCTCGCTCATCAACCGGCGTAAGGCTTCCTGCAAAGGGTAGATGGTCTTGCGAAGTTCCGTCAATTGGCGTTTGTAGTGGGTAATGCGACCTACTACATTCTGCCCGGGGTTGTCGATCAGTTCATCTTCCAGCACGGCCAGGTGTTCGCCGTATTCTTCTGTGATGGTATAATAATTATCAATGATCACATCGAGTAGGGCATAGAGCAGGTAGTCAATCCCGCGTTTTCGTATCCTTCCTTTCTGCGCTTCCAGGCGTTGCCGGACCGGGCCCAGCACGTCTTTTTTTCTTTCCTGAAAGGAGATCAAAAAGTAATTGCCTAACACAAAGCTCACATGCTCCTGCTCGATGTGGTGGCTTTTCGGATTAATACTCAGCATCTTGAGCGTGATGAATAAATGGTCGTCGTAGACATCATATTGCGGCGAAAGGATGGTGTTGACAATATCTTCCATCACCAGCAGGTGCAGGCAAAAGTGGTTGCCTACCTGCTGCACTAAGTCGGTATTGTGAATGGCGCTGACGTTGATCCAGTTGTTTTTATTGATGTCCAGTTTGTAGAGTATATCATCGAGGTTTTCACTGGATGTCTTTTCAAGGTCGTGCTCGTCGTATTGGTAAAGGGTGATTTCCGGGGTTTCCTCTGTATTTTTTCCCGTATACACCAGCGTTCCCGGTGAGGCGCCTGCATCTTGACTTAGTTTGTAGACAGGTTGTTTTTTCCTGATCAAAGGAATGTGGTTGACCAGGCTTTCCGTAATAGATTTTCTCATAGCAATCCTCTGGCTTTTAGTTCCAAATATTTGTTGATCGTATCAATAGATAACTGTTCGGGTGTTGTCAATACCGCTTGTATGCCGTAGCGGGCAAGGGTATCTGCCATAGCTTTCTTCTCAAAAGCAAATTTCTCAGCAATAGTTTTCCGGTAAACGTCTTCCACAGAACCTGCCTCCGTATGAAGCAAGTGGTATAGTTCTGTATTTTTTAAAAATATGACTACCAGCAAATGATCCCGGGCGATGCTTCGCAGATAAGGCAGTTGTCTTTCCAGTCCCGTCAACGATTCAAAGTTCGTAAAGAGCAGTATCAAACTCCTTTGCGTAATATGCTGCCGGATGCCAGTGTAAAGAGTGCCAAAATCCGATTCCTTATAAGCCGTTTTTTGGTTGTACAAAGCTTCCATCAGCCAGAGCATTTGCTTGCTTCGCCGGCTGGCTGGCACCACCGTCTGTATCTTATGCTGGAAGGTGATGAGTCCGGCTTTGTCTTCTTTTTTGATGGCGATGTTAGCGATTACCAGGCTGGCGTTGATGGCATAGTCCAGCAAGCTCATATCGGCAAAGGGCATCTTCATGGTGCGCCCCTTGTCGATGACAGCATACACCTGCTGCGAGCGTTCGTCCTGGTAGTTGTTGACCATCAACGTACTCCGGCGGGCAGTGGCTTTCCAGTTGATGGTGCGGTAATCATCGCCGGCCACGTATTCTTTGATCTGCTCAAACTCCTGGTTGTGCCCTATCCTTCTGATCTTTTTGATACCAAATTCTGTGAGTTTATTAGAAATTGCCAGCAGTTCATACTTACGCATCTGCATAAACGAAGGATAGACAGGCACTTCCTTGTCTTCCGAAAAGCGAAAGCGCCGGCTCACCAGGCCGATGTGCGTACTGACAAAAGCATTCACCGCCCCAAACTGGTAAACACCCCGCCTGACAGGTCTGACCTGGTAAGTATGGGTATGTACTTTGCCGGGCGGAATGCTTGTCTTTGCCTGGAAATCACGTTTCTGAAACTGAAAAGGCAACTCGTCGATGATACGTACCGCAACAGGAAATCGATAATAATTTTCCAGCACGATCTGCAAACTGTTCTCATCACCGTTGGAAAGCTTGTCAGGACAGTGACGCTTACCAGCCAACCCCTGTTTTACCCGGTAAAGCAACGTAATATCCACCAACAGCACGATCAAAGCCACTAAAAGGGCCAATTGTGCGATGATAAACAAGACAGGAAAGCTGAAACTGATGACAAACAGTACGCCGATAGTACCAAATACCCAAAAGAAACGATTGTTGAGATAAAGCGTATGGAGAAGCTTCATATAGTTAGCGGGGTACTTCTACTTTATCTACCAACTGTTTGATCACATCGGCTGCTTGGCGGCCTTCCATCTCTACTTCGGGCGTCAGCATCACCCGGTGGATGAGCACGGGAGGTGCTACCCGCTGTATATCTTCAGGCGTGACAAAATCCCGGCCGTTGATCGCTGCAAACGCTTTGGCGCTGGCCAGGATCGCCAGCGATGCCCGGGGCGAAGCGCCTAAGTACAGCGATTTAGACTGCCGCGTCTCGTGTACGATACGGGCTACGTAGCCGATCAGCGGCTCTTCTATATGGATGCTGTGTACCGTTTGCCGGTAAGCGCTCAACTGCGCCGCAGAGATGACAGGCTGTATGGCAGACAGGTCCAGCGTATCTTTGCGGGCGTGAAAACGCTCCAGCATCAGCGTTTCTTCATCCAGTGAAGGGTAGCTGACTTCTATTTTAAACAAAAAGCGGTCAAGCTGCGCTTCCGGCAGCCGGTAGGTGCCTTCCTGCTCGATAGGATTTTGTGTAGCAAGCACCATAAACGGCGGTTGCATCATATAGGTATGCCCGTCGATGGTGATCTGTCGCTCTTCCATCACCTCAAACAGGGAAGCCTGCGTCTTGGCGGGCGCCCGGTTGATCTCATCGACCAGCACGATGTTGGAGAAGACCGGCCCTTTTTTGAACTCAAACTCCGTCGCTTTCGCGTTGAAGATAGAAGTGCCCAGCACATCCGAAGGCATCAGGTCCGGGGTGAACTGTATCCTGGAAAAATCGACGGAGACTACTTTGGCGATGAGTTTGGCTGTCAGCGTTTTGGCCACACCCGGCACACCTTCCAGCAGTACGTGACCATCTGCGAGCATGGCAGTGATGATCAGGTAGATCATATCATCCTGACCTACGATCCACTCCCCTATACTTTTTCTGATCTGGTCTACGCTCTCTTTCAGCAAGGACAGATCCAAACGGGTTTCAAATACCGGGTCTTTCGAGTTTTCCATGAATAATATTGTTTATGGGCTGACTATTAAATAATTGAATTAAATTTATTTTCATAAAAGGTATCAATACGCTGGTTGAGTGTCAATAACTCCTGATCAGAGAGCTTCGTTTGCTGCCGGGCCCGTGTGATGGCTGACACGAGTTCTTCCACCTCTTCTTTACTTTTTCCTGATTTATGTGCCAGCTTATCTTTAAAGGAAGCGTCAAAATGCGTGGTGTCCAGGCGGTAGCGGGTGCGGAGGTCTTCCAGGAAATACTGTATCTTTTTCTCCGCCATATGCTTATGGTCGCGGGTGCGAAGAAACAAATGGCTGACCGTACTTACAAATTCGAGCGTCGTATTAGCCGGTGGCTCCACCACCGGGATCGCCCGCTGCTTGCGTTTGGCCTCGAAGATCATAAAGAGTAACGTGGTAAGCAGCGTAAGGTACAAAGCCCAGCGCAAAGACCGCTGGCTCAGCACATAGCGCAGCGGCGAGGGCGATTCCATACGACCAGCCTGGTAATATTCCGTCCAGTAGACATCCTGTACAGGTAGCAGCGACAGGGTTTGGGCTACTTCTCTGTCATTATTATCTTTAAGCAGGTGATAGTTGGTGTAATCTTGCGGCAAGCTACTCAACAATAAGCTGCCCCGCCCTATCCGGGTTTGGAGCAATACCGGTTGGTCCCGCTGATGCGCCAGCACCACCGTGCTTGCTGTATCATAAGCAGCAAAATAAGTCTGATCGGTGCGAACGCTGTCTTTTGATTGCTTTAGTTCATAAAATTTCACCTTTAAGTGAAGCGTATCGGCCAAGACATGCCCATAGAAATTAGCGGCTACCAGCGCATGACCACCGCCATGTATGAACTGCAAAAGCGCATCGGTATCCAAAGAGTCGGGTGCAAAGCTATAGGCTAAGATCAGCATATTGGCGTCTTTAGGGGAATCTTGTTGCAACTCAAACAAGGTCTGGTGGGAACGAATAACCCGTCTGCCGGGAAAAAGGTCTTCTATAACTTCATCGAGCACATACGTGCCATACGGTATCTTATCTTTCCGGGCAAGGGTAAACGACCAGTCGATAGGTTTGGGCGCAAAGTACTCTACCAGGATCAAGACCAGCAGGGCACCGCCCAGGTACAGCAGATATTTGTATTCCTGCTTCATGCGGTTACTTTTAGACTGATCTGTTGAGACAAAGCATCTACCTGCCGGTACATGGCTTCGCTGGCCGGGAAGTTGCCGTACCAGACATATTCGTAGTAATAACTAAGCTTGCTAAACTGATTTTTTAGCACTTCGTCTTCCATTTCTGCTAAGTAGTCGCGGTTGGTTTTGCCCGGCTGCCAGCGGATGAGTTGCCGGTCGGATAGTTTTTTTAACGTATAAATATAGCGCAAACGAACCGCCCGGCGATAAGCTTGCTCTTCCAGTGCCTGCGCGATCTCCTTTTCAAAATCAGTAGTATGCATTTGATGCTCTAAGTCATGGTCCAGCACAAGCCCCTGATCGCTTCTTCCATAGAAAAGCTGCGTGACATTCACACCCAACAGTTTGAGAACGGCAAAAATAATGACTAGAAAACAAAGCCCATACAGCATGAACTTATATACACCGCTAAACTGTGCGTTCCCGAAAAGCTTTGCCAACTGCTCGGCGATCCAGAACCGGATACGGTCCCACAGACTGATCACCGGGGCGGTTCTCTCTCCATAATCAAAATCCGGATCATTTTTGAAGCGGTTGATCTTTTCTTTGCTGAAACTCCGGGTTTCTACCGTATCTCTAACCGAAGGCTGTGTCTCCATAACCGAGATCTGTGTCCACACAGACTTCTTTTGGGGTTGGCTTGTGGAGACACAAGTCAGGGCTACATTTATATTTGCCACAACCGAGGGCTGTGTCCTCACAGACCTCTGGCTTATGGTGAAAAACACTCCGCCCAAAACGATCATTAGAAGAAACCTGATCAAGAAAGCGTAGTCAGTAAGTTTCCTCATCCCTGTCCACAGGTTTGCTTTCGCCGATGGTGTTGATGTTTTGCATGAGTCCGGCGGCTTCTTTCTTCTCTACCAGGTTGGCATACTGGAAGGCAATAGCCACCAGCGTAATGGCCGACAGTAGCTGAGAACCCAGTGTACTGATGATTTGGGCAATGATAAATAAAAGCTGATAAAGTACAGAACTGTCTTGCGGTGAAGCATCTCCACTCGCCACAAAGTAGGCACTCACGCCGGCCAATATACCGGAAGGAAGCGCAAAGATAAAACCAATCAGCATTTGCAGCATAATCACAACGATAATGAGTCCCAGGGTACTCAGGTAGTTATCGGATACCAACGAAAAGCAACGTTTGAAAGCATCGCCCAAGCTGCGTTGCTCTATGACCAGGATTACAAAGATCAGCGAAAGGGCCGTGCCCAGAATGATGCCCGGTATGAATAGCAGTATAAAACCTATGGTGACAACAATACTTACCACAATGGTCGCTACCAATAGTTTGAGATAATCCCGTTTTACGGCTTCCCATACATCCGAAACGCTGATTTTAGGGTGATCATCAGCCTGATGGTATAGCTTTATATATCCATACACAATGGCAGTGACCAGGACGGCTACCAGGGTAGAAAGCAGCAGGGTCCCTCCTACGTTCAGCAAGAAGCTGCCGGGAATATTTCCGCCGGGACTACTGAAGATAGAATCCATAGGAAACAAACCGGTGTAGATGCCCAGGAGCAGGATCAAAGGGCCGGCAATATACAAAAGGCTTTTGCCCAGCGGTTTAAAATTCTGGCGCAGGAAAGCAAACGTGGTGTTGATCTTTTCGCCGAAGTCGCGTTTTTCGTAAAAATTAATCTTTGTCGTCATGCTGATGAAATGTAACAGGGTAGAGGATAAAATAATACACAATAAAGAAGGCTGATGCGCCGATGATCGCCAGCTTTGCCAGCGCGGGCCAGTCTGTCAGCCGGGTGACAAACGATTCCAGGAAACCGGCGGCTATAAAAATGGGCACCAGCCCGATGACCATTTTCAAACCTTTGCGGGCGCCTCTTCTGAAAGACTCCATCCGCGGGTAGGTGCCCGGAAACAAGATGCTGTTGCCTACGACGATGCCTGCTGCCCCGGCAATGACAATGGCAGATATTTCCAGCATACCATGTATCCAGATCGTCAGGAAGGAAGTAAGCAGCAGCCCTTTCTGATAAAAGAAATACTGAAAAGCACCCAGCATGACGCCGTTGTAAAACAACACCATGCCTGTGCCCAGGGAGATAAAAATGCCCATCGCAAAAGCCATAAAAGCCACCCGGATATTATTAAAAGTGATCGCAAAAAACATATCGCTGCTGCGCATCTGTTTGTATACGGCCATAGGGTCGCCTTTGGCAATGTTTTCTGTGGTCATATTCACATACCCATCGCCCAGGATCAGTCGTACAAAGGTATCATCGTGGGCAGCAGAGACCGCGCCGATCAGCAGGGCAAGTATGAAGATCGTAAACGAATACAGCAAAGGCTTGCGGGCGCTGCCATAAAGCTGCGGCAACTCTTCTTTCCAGAAAGTAATGAACCTGTTTTTATCTTCCTTTTTGTTGCGGTAGATCGCCTGGTGCACTTTGGCCGTCAGGTTGTTGAGGTATACGGCAATGTTGCTACCCGGATACTGCGTCTGCGCGTAAGCCAGGTCGTCGGTCAGTTGAATGAAATAATCAGCCAGCAAATCGGGGTTGGTTTGCTGTTGCCCGCTGAGCATCTCCTCAAAAGTATTCCATTTCTTTTCATTTCTCTTGACAAAAGCGGCTTCTCTCATAGGCTGACAAACTCTTCAAATATTTTGCAAGAGTTTCTGCGATGTAAGTAAAATTTTTTTTATGAAAAAGACATTCAAGGCTTTTATCTTATTTTTACTTTTTATCGCAATTACCTCATCAATCAGAGCGCGTGGTCTAAAAAGTTTTCGCTATGCAAAAGATAAAGATAGAAACGACACAAAATGTACAGGTAGATTATGTGCTGGCAGGGCTGGGCAGCAGAATCCTGGCTTATATACTGGATACGCTGATCCTGGTCTCCTATGTCATCGTGCTGGGGCTTATTTTCAACTGGCTGTCTATAGAGCCAAGCCCGGCAGGGATTATTTCTTTAGCGTTGCCGGCTTTTCTGTATCATCCGCTCTGCGAGTCGCTGCTGGATGGGCAAACCATTGGCAAACGTCAGATGCAGATCAAAGTCATCAGGCTGGACGGCTCACCGGCCGGCATAGGCGCTTACCTGTTGCGGTGGCTGCTGCGCCCGGTAGATATTACCCTGGCATCGGGCGGCATTGCCGTGCTCAGTATCGCCATGACTACGCATGACCAGCGCCTGGGCGACCTGGCAGCGGGTACGACGGTCATCAAGCTAAAGCCGCAGGAGACGACTTCGGTGTTTGCTATTGACGACAACCATGAGCCTGCTTTTCCGGAAGTGATCAACCTGAGCGACGCTGACATAGACACTATTCTGCGCGTGATCAAAGTATACCGGGAAACAGGCAACAACACACCTGTACAGGCAACTGCCGCAAAAGTCCAATCACTCTTACAGATACGCTCCGACCTGCGTCCGCTTCAGTTTTTGTATACCGTGGTAAGAGATTACAAATACCTGACTTCACGCTAACTTTAGCCAACCATTATGGATTGCCAACCAGCAAAGAATCTCCCGTCATTGCTTCCGGCTGCGGGATGCCCATCAGTTGCAGAATAGTCGGCGAAATATCACCCAGCTTGCCATCTTTGAGCTTGCCCTGGTAATCGTCGTCTACCAGGATGCAGGGAACCAGCACGGTAGTATGCTGGGTGTGGGGCGAGCCATCCGGGTTGCGCATACGGTCAGCATTACCGTGGTCGGCAATGACAATGGCGGCATAACCGTTTTCCAGGGCGGTAGTAATGACATCTCTGGCACAGGCATCTACCGTTTCGCAGGCTTTGACGGCTGCCTCGAACACGCCGGTGTGGCCTACCATATCGGCATTGGCAAAGTTGAGGCATACAAAATCGGCTTCCTGTTTTTTCAGCTCGGTTACTATATTGTCGCGGATGTCGTAGGCGCTCATTTCCGGCTGCAGGTCGTAGGTAGCTACTTTAGGCGAAGGGCACATGATGCGTTGCTCTCCTTCGAACTCCTCTTCGCGCCCGCAGTTGAAAAAGAAGGTGACGTGCGGATATTTCTCTGTTTCGGCAATACGGATTTGCTTTTTGCCGTGCCTGCTCAGCACTTCTCCCATCGTATCGTGGATCGCTTTATTATCAAAAAGAATATCGATATCCTGAAAGGTATCATCGTATTCGGTCAGGGTAATGTAGTGCAGGTCCAGCGGGTGCATGTCTTGCTCTGGAAAGTCTTTTTGCGTAAGGGCTAACGTGATCTGCCGCGCCCGGTCGGTACGGAAGTTAAAGGAAATGACGACGTCCCCATCGTCTATGGTCGCTACCGGGTTGCCGTTGCGGGTAACCACAATGGGTTTGATAAACTCATCGGTGATATCTTCTTCATAGGATTGCCGGATGCCATCTACTGCCTGCTCTACCTGCTTGCCTTTGCCTCTTACCATCGCATTGTAGGCCAACGCAGTTCGCTCCCAGCGGTTGTCGCGGTCCATCGCGTAGTAACGACCTATGACAGTCGCTATCTCGCCGGTGGTTTCAGCCATATGCTTTTCCAAGGCTTCTATGTAGCCAACGCCCGCTTTGGGGTCGGTATCGCGCCCGTCGGTGAAGGCGTGTACATATACTTTTTGCAAACCCGCTTCAGCGGCTGCCGAGCACAATCCTTCCAAGTGTTTAATATGAGAATGCACACCCCCGTCGGATACCAGCCCGATCAGATGCACTTTTTTTTCCTGCTCTTTGGCATATTGAAAGGCGTCCTGCAAGGGCTGCTTCTGCCGTAGTTCACTTTCTTCTATGGCTTTGTTGATCCTTTCCAGCATCTGGTACACCACCCGGCCGGCGCCCAGGTTCATGTGCCCGACTTCCGAGTTGCCCATTTGCCCTTCGGGTAAGCCAACGGCTTTGCCGGAAGCCTGTAGCTTGCTGTGAGGATATTTTTTATACAGTGAATCTATGAAAGGCGTATTCGCCTGATCGATAGCCGATACTTCGGGATTGTCGGCAATGCCCCAACCGTCTAATATGACCAGTATGACTTTTTTATGCATGGGTTAATACTATTTATGATAATGGTAAACAAGTAATACTTTTTCATCCCCCTGCCCCTTCAAAGGGGGACAGTAGCCACGCAGTGTCCCCCTTTGAAGGGGGCAGGGGGATGAATAACAGCTTATGTAGTATGTGTAGCATTACATCTGTAGCACTACCCTATTTATGTGAGCAACGCAGGATATACTTTGTAAACGGCGGTATACAGCGTAAGTTAAGAGATTATTACAAATACATTTGCTCAAAATAGGTTTTGAGTTTTTCAAAGTCATCATTGTTTATCTTTTTGGTTTGGGTTTGGTTGATGGCGCTGGTCAGAATATTTTTAAGTTCGGCCAGCGCTTTTTTTATGATATGGCTATGATCAAAAGCCAGCGGCGGCAACGCATCGGTTGAAAACCATTTGACATGCTGGGCGTCAGAAGCGGCTTTGGGTTGCAGTGAGGCATGATCTGCCAAAATCAGGTAAGCCACAGAAATGGTTCTGCCCCGCGGGTCTCTGTCCGGTTTGCCGAAAGTATGAAACTGATGTAAGGCGCGCAGTTTTGTACCCGTTTCCTCCTGCAATTCTCTTTTTGCGGCTGCATCCAGCGACTCATCGTCTTCTGCAAACCCGCCTGGAATGGCCCACTGTCCTTTAAACGGATCATTTTTACGCTGTATCAGCAGCACTTGCAGGGCGTCGTTCTGGAAACTGAACACCACGGCATCTACGGTCACTTTGATATTTTGTGGATAGCTCATACCTGGTAGCTTTTATTGTAAAAAATCTGTGTTACCTTTCGTAATATCTCATGTTTTAGCTTCTTTTCTTTCTGCATGTCGGAGGCTTGCAGGACAAACCGGAACCGGAGTGAAATCTCATCGGAAGCTACATGATCTACGAGCAGTTCGTAGCTGTTTTTCTTAACCAGAGAATCATACGGGCGCATAGCTTCAATCAACTGCTCTTCCAGCTCTGTCAAATCTTTGATCATATCGGGCTTTACTTCAAAATCAACTTCTACATACCTGGAGGCCTTCCGCGTATAGTTGATCACATCGGAGGCAAACACCGTATTGTTGGGAATCAGGATCACATGTTTGGCATCGTTCAGCAAGTGTACATTGCTCAACGTAATATCCACGACTTTGCCG
Organism: Cytophagales bacterium; assembly: GCA_038232695.1. Lineage (GTDB taxonomy): Bacteria > Bacteroidota > Bacteroidia > Cytophagales > Cyclobacteriaceae > JAJNNC01. The sequence goes on along the minus strand of JBBSNI010000025.1, from coordinate 9,001 downwards.
GTATGGCTGCCTATTTTTATATAATCATTCAGCACAATACGATCGGAAACCATCAGGATCAAGCCGTTGACTGTGTTAGAAATATAATCTTTGGTAAGCAACACAGTGGCCACGGCCACCAGGCTGAAAGAAGTGAAAAAAGCTTCCCAGGTCAGGTTGGAGAGCAGAATGATGCTGGCTACCAGGATCGCTGCATTGAGCAGGGTTGCCATCCGGTTGATCGCCAACACTACATTATTTTCCTTGACCAATTGTTTCCGCCGGATATAAAGGTAAACGAAGACGATCCTTGCCAGGGAAATGAGAATATTAGCAGACAAGTAAAAGATAAGGCTTCTGATCAGGTCAAACATACGGACAGGCTGCGCTTTGATCCACTCCTGGTACTGAATGCTCACATAGCATAAGCCTGCCAGCAATAAAAGTTTGAAAATAAAAACTGCCCGCTTTCTGTTTTCCTGTTTTGCTACTCTCTTTTTTGCCTCTGTTGTCATAGGATGATTTTATTACGCAAAAATAAGCGTAAAATTAAGGTTATCTGTTTCAATTTGATAAAATTTGCACTTACCCAACAAAGTTTCCGTTGGTAGATTATACTTGTAATTTTGGTCTGATTAATTTAAACCCATATGCTATACAAAAAAACGGTTGCCCTTGCTTTTGCTTTGTTCACTACGCTACACAGCTACGCCGATGAAGGCATGTGGCTGCCTATTTATCTCAAACAATTGCTCATGTATGAAGACATGCAGGCTAAAGGACTGAAACTCACCGCCGAGCAGATCTACAGCATCAACCAGGCCAGTATCAAAGATGCGATCGTGTCGTTGGGTGGTTTTTGTACTGCTGAGGTCATATCCAGCCAGGGACTGCTGCTGACCAACCATCACTGCGGCTACGATGCTATACAGACGCATAGTACGGTGGAAAATGATTTGCTGAAAAACGGCTTTTTTGCCAAAACCCAGGCAGACGAACTGCCTAACGAAGGCTTGTTTGCCCGCTTCCTGGTCAGGATGGAAGACCTTACGCCCCAGTTTCAGCAAGCACTGAGCGACGATATGACCGCAGAACAAAGGCAGGCGGTGATTGGGCAACTGACCCAACAAGTCCAGAAGCAGGCAGAAGAGCAAACAGGCTACGAAGCTTCTGTGAAATCTTTTTTTGCGGGCAACGAGTTTTACCTCATGTTGTATGAAACCTACCGCGATGTCCGCCTGGTGGGCGCCCCACCGGAGTCTATCGGCAAATTTGGCGGCGATACCGACAACTGGGAATGGCCGCGCCATACCGGCGACTTTTCTATGTTCCGTATCTACACCGGCCCGGACGGCAAACCAGCCAGCTATTCCCCCGATAATATTCCCATGAAGCCAAAATACCATCTGCCCATCTCGTTGAACGGCATACAGGAAGGCGATTTTGCAATGGTCATGGGTTTTCCGGGCAGCACCGACCGCTACCTGACCTCGTATGGCATCCAACTGGCGCTGGACATCAGCAATCCTACCCGCGTCGCGATCCGCGATAAGCGTTTAAAGTTGCTTAAAGAAGATATGGATGCTGACGGGAATATCCGTCTTCAGTACGCTTCCAAGTATGCCAACGTGAGCAACTACTGGAAGTATTTTATCGGGCAAAGCGAAGGGCTGAAAAATCTGAATGTGATAGAAGACAAGCAACAGATAGAGCAGCAGTTTACAGACTGGATTGCTAAAGCGCCCAAAGAAAGAGCCAAATACGATACCGTGCTTTCCTCTATTGAGCAGGCGTATGAGCGTATTGCGCAGTATCAAAAGGCTTATATTTACATGACCGAAGCCGTCTTTGGTACGGAAATCCTGCCCTTTGCCTACCAGTTTTCGCAGGTAAAAAATCTGCTTGCCGAAGATACGGTAGACAGGCAGCGACTGGAACAGGTAAAAAGTACTTTGCAGGAAGAAGCCACCTCGTTTTTTAAAGACTATCATCCTTCTACCGACCAGAAAGTATTTGCTGCCTTGCTGAAAATGTTCTATGACAACGTGCCGCCGGAGCAATTGCCGGAAGTTTTGAAGAAGGCGCAGAAGAAATACAAAGGCAACTTTGACCAATGGGCTGCTACGGTTTTCAAAAAATCTATTTTTGACGATTCTACCCAGGTAAAAGCGTTCTTAGCCGATCCTAAGCTCAAAACCCTGGAAAAAGACCCCGCTTACCAGACCGTAATGGCTTTTATGGACAACTATCTCCAAAAGGTGGCTCCTGTACTAAGCGATGCGTATGGCGATCTGGAAAATAACAACCGCCTGTTTGTAGATGGCTTGCGTAAGATCAATCCCAACAAGCTATATTACCCAAATGCCAACTCCACCATGCGGCTGACCTACGGTTCCGTGCAGGACTATGAACCCCGCGACGGCGTGTTGTACGAGTACCAGACTACGCTGGAAGGTGTAGCCCAGAAGCGCGACCCGGACGACCCGGAGTTTCAGGTGCCCGACAAGCTGATATCGCTGTACCGCCAGAAAGATTACGGACGCTACGGCGTGGATGGGGAAATGCCGGTTTGTTTTATCACGACCAACGATATTACCGGCGGCAACTCCGGCAGCCCGGTCATCAACGGTAAAGGGCAGTTGATCGGGACAGCTTTTGATGGCAACTGGGAAGCCATGAGCGGCGATATTGCTTTTGAAGACAAACTGCAACGCTGTATCAGTGTAGACATCCGCTATACCTTGTTTCTTATTGACAAGTTTGCAGGCGCCGGGCATCTTGTGGAGGAGATGACGCTGGTAGAAGAACCCGAAGAAGTTTTGGAGGGGAATTGACAGTTTATGCAAAGAGACTATGGAAAAATTAGAGATTAAAGTAAAAGCCATTGGCGGGCTCAGTGATGATGAACTGTTTGCCTTTTGCCAGGAAAACGAACACTTACGCATTGAAAGAGACAGGCACGGAAATATATTAGTCATGTCGCCTACAGGAGGTATCACAGGGAACAAGAACTTTAATCTATCGGGTGTTTTTTACGAGTGGAACCGGAAAAAGAAAAAGGGCTATTTGTTTGATTCTAACACGGGTTTCACCTTGCCTAATGGGGCTATGCGTTCTCCTGACCTCTCCTTTATTTTAAAAGAAAATTGGGAGCGTCTGCCCGAAGAAGACCAGGAAAAGTTTGCGCATGTATGCCCGGACTTTGTCATAGAACTTCGCTCTAAAAACGACAGCCTTTCAGGGCTGCACGAGAAAATGCAGGAATATATGGACAATGGTACCCGTTTGGGATGGCTTATAGATCCTTATGACAAAAAAGTACATATCTATGATCAAAAAGTACCTGTCTCGATACACGATGATTTCAGTAAATCTTTGAAGGGAAAATATTTTATGGATGACTTTGAAATTGATCTGAATAACGTATTAGCCTGATTTAAGATTTAGCTTATCTTGTTTTTAAACCATTTGGCCTGCTCTTTGCGTTGATACAACTCCAATAACGTTTTTTTCTTACATCGTGAGATAAGATGCGAATACGTACACCTCAGGGATAAGTGGGGTGTCTATCTTCACGCTTTCATTTAAAAACCACAAATTATGAAAAAACTACTGATTGTTTTAGGCGTTTTTTTCGGCATCATACTCATAGCCGCCATTGTGTTGCCCATTATTTTCAAAGATGATATACGCAAGGCTATTGATGAAGCGATCGCTGAAAATGTGAACGCCGACGTCTATTATGACACTGATAAATTTAATCTTTCACTGATCCGCCACTTTCCTAATGTCACCGTCGGACTGGAAGACTTTGGGGTAGTCAACAAAGCGCCTTTTGCTGGAGATACCCTGCTGGCGGTCAAGGAGTTTGACGTAGTGGTCAATGCCATGAGCCTGATCTTTGGCGACCAGCCCCGCATCAGCAGCATCCGGCTCGACCAACCTAATGTTTACGTGCAGGTGCTGAGCGACGGCACGGCCAACTACGACATTGCCGTAGCCAGCGAAGACACTGTGCAGGTAGAAGATACGACCAGTTCTGACCTGTCTATCCGTATTGATCATTGGGAAGTCAATAATGGCAATATGGTGTACCAGGATTTGACGCTGCCTATGCTGATGATCGTTCGGAACATGAACCATACCGGCAGCGGCGACTTTACCTTAGATGTGTTTGATATGGTGACGGAAACCAATATTGACCGGCTTTCTGTCAACTACGACGGCGTAGAATATATGACCAACAAAAAGGTCAAAGCCGATGTGACGCTGAACATGGACCTGGAAAACTTTAAGTTTACTTTTAAAGAAAACACGGTAGCAGTCAACGACTTCCGCTTCGGCTTCGATGGTTTCTTTGCCATGCCGGAAGAAGATATGACGCTGGACCTGACCTTTGCCGCTAAGGACAACAACTTCAAAAGCCTGCTTTCGCTGGTGCCGGGCGCGTACTTAGAAGGTTTTGAGGATGTAAAGACAGAAGGAACTTTAGACTTCAACGGTTTTGTGAAAGGTACCTACAACGAAAAAACCATGCCTGCCTTCCAGGTAAACCTAATGGCAGAAAACGGTATGTTCCAGTATCCCGACGTGCCCAAGCCGGTGACTAACATCAACATGAACATGCTGGTAGACAATAAGGACGGTAACATAGACAACACCGTAGTCAACGTAAAATCCCTTCATGCCGACCTGGGCAGCAACCCGTTGGACGCCCGTTTCCTGCTCAAGGGACTTGCGCCTTACAACATAGATGCCGAGGTAAAAACAAAGCTGAATCTGGCAGAACTGATGCAGATGTTTCCCATTGACAGCCTGGAAATGAAAGGCTTGTATAGCCTGAACCTGGTCGCCAACGGCGTTTATGACAGCGCCAGCAACCAATTCCCGAAAGTCAATATGGACATGAGCTTGCAAAATGGCTATGTGAAGTCCGGCGACTATCCACCGCTGGAAAATATGAGCTTTACGTCTACCGTAAAAAATGAGACCGGCAACATGGCGCAAACCCTCGTGCAGGTCAACAACTTTGATATGATGCTGGCCAACGAGCCTTTTCATGCCGACCTGCTGCTGACCAACCTGGAAGATTACACCTGGGATCTGAAAGCCAACGGTACGATCGATCTGGAAAAGCTTACCAGAATCTATCCGTTGGAAGATATGGCACTGGCGGGCATCATCAAAGCCGATATTAAGTCTAAAGGTAAAATGTCGGATGTGGAAGCAGAGCGTTACGCGCAACTGCCGACCAGCGGTACGATGAGCGTACAGAATTTTAAGTATGTCAGCACAGACCTGCCGCAGGGCTTTACCATTAGCAACGCCACAACCGAGTTTACGCCCGAACGCATCACGCTGAAATCTTTTGATGGCGCCGCCGGCAGCAGCGACATGCGTATGAACGGCTACCTCTCCAATTATCTGGGCTACGCCATGGCAGACAACGAAACGCTGCGCGGTCAACTGGATTTTAAGTCAGGCAAATTCAACCTGAACGAGTGGATGACCGAAGACACCACGGCGGTAGCAGAAGACACCGCCGCGCTGGAAGTGATGGAAATTCCCAAAAACATAGACTTTGTGCTGCGCTCCAGCATCGCCGAAGTGCTCTACGATGATATGACGCTCAACAACGTCAACGGCAACATCATCATCCGCGATGGCGTGGCTAAAATGGAGAATTTAAAGTTCAACTCCTTAGGCGGTCAGTTTGCGATGGATGGCACCTATGATACCCGCGAGTTGGAAAAACCTGCTTTTGATTTTAACCTGAACATTCAAAACCTGGAAATTCCCAAAGCCTATGCGACCTTTAATACGGTACAGGCGCTGGCACCCATTGCAGAGAAAATGGACGGGACGTTTTCTACCACCTTCAAACTGGCTGGTCTGCTACAATCCGATATGTCGCCGCTGATGAATACATTGGACGGAAAAGGCATTATCCTGGTCAATGATGCTTCCGTAGAAGATTCCAAAGTGGTAAGTGCTGTGACGCAGTTGACCAAGCTTAAAAACAGCAGTGGCATTGCTCTGAAAGATGTTAAAATCAGGGCGGAGATCAAGAATGGGCGCGTATTCGTAGAGCCTTTTGATATGAACATAGGCAACTTCAAGACGGTCGTAGCGGGCAGCAATGGTGTAGATGGCAGCCTGGATTACCTGATGAAAATGACCGTGCCTGCCGGTGTGGTAGGTTCGACGGTCAACAGTGCCCTCAGCAAGCTTACCGGCAGCGGCAATACTTCTTCCAACCTTCTGGTGAACCTGAATGTGACCGGTACTTACGACGACCCAAAAGTAAGGCTGGCAGGTGCCGAGGCCGGTGAAAGCCCTACGCAAACGGCGAAAGCGGCGGTAGAAGCCAAAGCCAAAGAAGAAGCCCAAAAGCTTAAAGACGAGCTGGACAATCAAAAAGAGGCTGCTGAAGCGGAAGTCCGGCAAAAGGCAGAAGAAGCCAAGCGTCAGGCGGAGCAGAAAGCCAAAGAAGAAGCCCAAAAAGTGCAGCAGCAGGTCAAAGAACAAGCGCAGGAGACCAAAGAAGAAATCAAAAAAGAAACGAAGAAAGAACTCAAGAAGATTTTTAAGCCGCCTTATTGATGTGTGTAGGGTGTATATACTGTGACTACCCTTGAACATTGCTTATTGAACATTGAGTGCGCCCGGCGCCCGGTTGAGTGTTTTAAATATTCAATAATCAACACTCAATGCTCAATATTCAAGTAAAAAAATAGCTCGTCTAAAACTATTTAAGAACTTCCATGCTGTTCAGTTCCGGCCCGCCGCCTCGGTTTCCGCTGCCTGCGGCAATATAGATGCTGTTGTCAAATAGAAAAGCCTGCGTACCGTGGCGTCCCTGGTTCAAAAAAGGCAGCTTTTGCCACTGATTTGTCTTAATGTCTAACGCTTCTACCTCGCGGTGAGCTTGTTCCTGGGTGCCGCTTTCTCCTCCCATCACAACGATCTTATTACCCGACACTACCGCCGTGGTACCGGCACGTTGGGTAGGAATCGCTTCTTTTAGGGTAGTCCATTGATTGGTTTCAAAGTCATACACATCTACCTCAGGTACGGTAAGCTCTAACGGCTGACCTGTCTCAGCCGATGAAGTACGGCCGCCAGCGGCATAAATCTTATTGCCTGCCACGGCTGCCTGAAAATGGTCTCGTTTGTGGGGTGCATCGGGTAGCACTTTCCATTCACCCGAGGCGGGGTCATATTCATCCAGCCAATTGACATAGCCTCCCAAATGTCCGTTTTGGATGCCGCTCACCAGGTAGAATTTATCCTGGTGCACCACTACACCGGCGGCTCCTCTCCTGCGTACTTTTGGAATATCCGGTCCTTTTTCCCATCGATCAACCTGAGGATCATAGATATAGATGTTGGGAATAGGAGTTTCATCGGGATACCCTCCGGTAAAAGCACCCATGACATAGATCTTGCCCTGGTAAGGAAGCGCCTGGAAGTGATGCATTTCCAGGGGAGGTTGCTGTCCTTTTGTCCAGGTATTGGTTTGAGGATCATAAATATCAATAGCCTTCATCCCTCTTCCGCCCAGGAGATAAAACTTTCCGTTTACTTCTGTAAAAGCATTTTCATGCCGGGGAGTAGGTTCATTTTGGGCTTGTACTGTTTGCCAGTCAGCAGAATCTATTTGGGTAGCATCCTGATGCGATGCAGTTTGCGCTTTCTCATTTTCTGAAGAGCAGGCAAGCAGCCATATCATGACTAACAGTGAGACAAAAATAGACAGGTATTTCATTGTGTAAGAGTAGATAACGTATTAAAATATCATCAAAGGTATCTAAAAATTCAGCTTAATGCGTAATTTGTCCTTTTAAACCTTTAATCTGCTATGAAAAAACTATACTTCCTCGTGCTTGCCTTATGGATGAGCGCCACTGCCTTTGCGCAAACAAAAAATAAAGTAGCCATCGCCATCCACGGCGGCGCCGGTACTATTTTGAAAGAAAATATGTCTGCTGAAGTGGAAGCCGACTACCGCGCCAAACTAGAAGAAGCCCTGAAAACAGGCTACGCCATTCTGGAAAAAGGCGGCACCAGCCTTGATGCTGTAGTCGCTACCATCCAGGTGATGGAAGCCTCTCCCCTGTTTAATGCAGGCAAAGGAGCCGTATTTACCAACGAAGGCAAAAACGAACTCGACGCTGCCATCATGGACGGCAAAACCCGGAATGCCGGTACGGTGGCAGGCATTACAACCGTAAAAAGCCCCATTGCAGCCGCAAGAGCCGTGATGGAACAGTCGCCCCATGTGATGATGATCGGGCAGGGTGCCGAGCAGTTTGCCAAAGAGCAGGGACTGGAAATGGTAGACCCTTCCTATTTTCACACCGACAAACGCTATGAACAATTGCAGAAGATCAAAGATTCTGAAAAACAGCAATTAGATCATTCAGGCGGACAGGGCAGCCTACCGTATCAATTTCCCGATCAAAAATTCGGAACGGTAGGTGCCGTAGCGGTGGACCAGGACGGCAACCTGGCGGCAGCCACTTCTACCGGCGGCATGACCAACAAACGCTACGGGCGGGTGGGCGATGTACCGATCATCGGTGCCGGAACCTATGCCGATAACAATACCTGTGCCGTCTCTGCCACCGGGCATGGTGAATACTTCATCCGCTCCGTTGTTGCCTACGACATTGCTGCACTGATGAAGTATAAGAACATGAAGCTACCGCAGGCAGCCCGGGAAGTGGTGAACAAAAAGCTGGTAGATTTTGGCGGTGACGGCGGTGTTATTGCTATCGATGCCCAGGGCAACATTGCCATGCCTTTTAATACTTCGGGTATGTACCGGGCTTCTATGGACAAGGATGGGAAGATGTATATCGGGATTTATAAGAATGAGTAAATAGTTCTTCTGTTTATGAACAATCACAACAATTCCAGAAGGGATTTTATTAAAAAAACTGCCTTGGGTACCACCGCAGTAGGCCTAAGTGCTAAGCCCTATTTTGATATTACCAAAGAGAACAAGGGGCCATATTTT
>JBBSNI010000024.1:0-27196 GCA_038232695.1 Cytophagales bacterium | reverse complement strand
TGGGTGCCGCCGGAACCAGCCCGATCCTTCCGCTCCTTTGCTGGAAAGCAGCGAAGTGCCGCAGGGACTGGATTACCTTAACCAGTACGTCGGTCAAAAACCCGGTGCTGTTGATCTATGGAGTACAGAACCTCTACAATCTGAATTAAAAAAGCTGCTGGGCATCCGCTACGACGATTTTATAGAGGATGTTGCCGAAGCCCAGGAGCTTCGAAGAGACCATGTCTTATATACTATCGACACGGCCAGTGCCACGCCCGATGTGGCGGCGCAAACCTATATTGTCACGCTCTTCGATACGGTCACAGACCGGGCGGAGGTGCTGTTTCTGGCAAATAATAAAATGGAGCAGTACCTGCCAGAAGGCAAAGAACTGTACCTTCCCGACGAGGTCAGAAACCTGATGTTTAAACATTTGAACTGGCAAGTATACGAAGGCACCCTGCCCTGCGATGGTTGCGCAGGCATAGAGACCAGGCTGGCGCTGGAGCCTTCTGGCAGCCGTTCAGCGCCTGGTTATCTTTTGCAGGAGACGTACAGGGGCATCAAAGATAGCGGCGATACTACTTTCCAGCAGAAAGGTGCGTATCGTATCCTGCCTGGTACGCCGCATCAAGCCGGGGCGAGAGTACTTCAAATGCAGGAGGCATCCTCCGGAAAGGCGCTGTACCTGCTACAGCTAAACGAAGACAGTCTGGAAGTGCTCAGCGCCGACCAGCAACGAAGAGAAGACAATCTTAATTTTAGATTAAGAAAACTGAAATGATCATTTGCAATGGATTTTGTAGCCCTGGATTTTGAAACAGCCAACTACCAGCGCGGCAGCGTGTGTGAAGTGGGCATCGCCGTTGTACGATCAGGAGAAGTGGTAGAAACTGTTTCCCGGCTGGTGCGTCCCAGGCACAATTGGTTTCATCCGATGAACATACACATTCATGGCATTGACGCCCGGCGCGTAGAAAAAGAGCCTGAGTTTGATACCGTCTGGCAAGACATTCGTGCTTACTTCGAAAATAGCTGCGTGGTAGCGCACAATGCCAGTTTTGACGTGAGTGTGCTGCGTCATGCGCTTACCCAGTATGCGTTGCCTTTTCCTGTGTTCCGCTATACGTGCAGTCTGCTGGCAGCGCGCTGCGCCTGGCAAGGGCTTCCTTCTTACGGGCTGAGCGCCTTATCCGAAAAATTTGATATTCAGCTTGACCACCACCGGGCGGCTTCCGACGCGCTGGCTTGCGCCCGGATCCTGCTGGAAGCGGCCAGGACACATGGTGTTGCCACCCTTGAAGAATTATGCGAGGTGCTGGCTATGCGCATGGGTAAAGTGTTTCCGGGAGGCTACGAGCCGGCCGGAAAGCGCAAAACGCCGCGAAAAGCCAGGACGCTTTGAAGGGTTGCCTCGGTTCTCTTTCTTTCCGGCATACTTTGGGAAACTCTCTGAAAAACAATTAAGTTTGTGTTTGCTAAACGCAAAACTTCCTATGCTGGATAAGAAATTACGGGACAAATACACCTTGGTGATAGGACTTGAGGTACACGCACAACTTCTGACCGACAGCAAAATATTTGCCGCTGACCCGACACATTTTGGACAAGCGCCCAACACCCATATCAGTGCCATTACCTTGGGGCACCCGGGTACGCTGCCCAAATTAAACAAGCAGGTAGTAGAACATGCGATCAAAATAGGGCTGGCCTGCCAGTGCGAAATTTCCCGCTACAACCTGTTCGACCGTAAAAACTATTTTTATCCCGATTTGCCCAAAGGCTATCAGATCACCCAGGACAAAACGCCTGTCTGCCGCGGCGGAGAAGTTACGATCAGGCTGGGCATCGGTGAGGAGAAGACCATACGGCTCAACCGTATTCACCTGGAAGAAGACGCCGGTAAGTCTATGCACCTGGAAGGGCAGCCGGAAACATTGGTAGATTTTAACCGGGCAGGCGTTCCTTTGATAGAAATGGTGACCGAGCCGGACCTGCGCAGTTCCGAAGAAGCCTATGTGTTGCTCACTGAAATCCGTAAAATGGTCAGGTACCTGGACATCTGCGACGGCAATATGGAAGAAGGCTCGCTGCGCTGCGACGCCAACGTATCGGTCATGTTGCGGGGTGCTGATACCTACGGCAAGAAGGTGGAGGTGAAAAATATGAACTCTTTCCGCAACGTACAGCGGGCTATCGACCACGAAGCGAAACGGCAGATGTTGGCCTTAGAAAAAGGGGAGGAGATTATCTCTGAAACACGTACCTTTGATGCGGCTACCGGCACGACGGCTGCCATCCGCACTAAAGAAGAGCTTAACGACTATCGCTACTTCCCTGAGCCTGACCTAAGCCCGTTTGTGGTCTCCGACGAGTGGCTGGACGCCATCCGCCAGGCGATGCCTAGCCTGCCGCAGACACTGCACCGGAAGTTTACAGAAACATACCAGTTGCCCGAATATGATGCCGGTGTGCTGACGGACACCAAAGAAATAGCTTATTATTTTGAGTCGCTTTGCCAGCAGACGCCTCATTATAAGGCAGCCTCTAATTGGATGATGGGTCCCGTGAGGTCGTATCTGAACGATTCGGGCAGTACCATGCAGCAATTTCCGCTACCGCCCGCCCGGCTGGCAGCACTGATCGGGCTGGTCGCTGAGGGTAAGGTTAGTTTTGCGGTGGCTTCGCAAAAAGTATTTCCCCATATGATAGCGCATCCCCGGCAGCCGGCAGCGCAGGTGATGAAAACGCTCAACGTATCTCAGGATAGCAGCACAGACAATATACAGCCGCTGGTAGAAGAAGTGCTGGCCGCCTTTCCTCAAAAAGTTCAGGAATACCGCAAGGGAAAAAAAGGACTATTAGGCATGTTTATGGGCGAACTGATGAAAAGAAGTAAGGGCAAAGCAAATCCTAAGGTAGCCAATGATTTGTTGAAAAAAGCGTTAAGCTAAAGAGGTGTTCAAGTGTTAGGGTGTTCAGGTGTTAATGTACTCTATAATGAGGAAAGATATTTTAATTACCGCAGCAGCTAACGCAAAGGCACAAAGTTTAACACATTTAAAAATATACTATAACACTTGAACACATAAGCACCTAAACATTAACACTTTCACACAAACCTTATGATACCTAGATTTTTGATATTTATTTACATCATCTTTTTAGCTTCCGCCTGTTCTGAAGGGCAATCCAGCAGCAGCCAGAGTGCCCAGGTCAGGATAGAAGGCAAGGTACGTCATCCCATGTCTGAAGGAAGCGTGGTACTGGAGCGCATCGGCAAAGATGATATACAAGCAGTAGATACCCTGATGGTGTCTTCCGACAGTACCTTTCGCTACAGCATGAAAAATACGACACCGGGATTTTACCGGATCAACTTCTACGACCGCCAGTATGTAAACCTGATCCTGGATGATGAGAACGTGAAGGTGACCGCCGACGGCGACCGCCCGGACGGCTTTGCCGAGGTAAAAGGCTCTACAGACACAGACTATCTCAACGCCATCAATGGCATCATGCAGGAGATGCAGCAAAAGATCAACGCCATGAACAACGATTACCTGCAAGCCCGCGCCGACGGTAAGGAGGAAAAAATGCGTGAGATCGAAAAGCGTTACGAGCAGGCAGAAAAAGAAAATACAGAAAAGATCAAGCAGAAGATCAACGAAATGGGCAACTCCATCGCTGTGTTTTATGCGGTGAATTATTTGGATGCCGAAAAAGAGTTTGCCTACCTGAGCGAGCTGGCAGAAAAGTTTAAAAAAGAATTGCCCAACACGGTATACACGGAGCAGTTTGTAGCCCAGATAGACAATCTGCGTCAATTAGCCATAGGGATGCCTGCCCCTGACATTGCCCTGCCCAACCCGGCAGGCGATACCATCCGCTTGTCTTCGCTACAGGGAAACTATGTGATGATTGACTTCTGGGCGTCCTGGTGCAAACCCTGCCGGGTAGAGAACCCCAACGTAGTGCGGCTTTACAACCAGTATAAAGACAAAGGTTTTGAAATCTACGGTGTCTCGCTCGACCGCACCCAAGAGGCCTGGACCAAAGCCATCAAAGAAGACAACCTGACCTGGAAACACGTATCCGACTTGCAATACTTCGACTCCGAAGCAGCAGCTCTTTACAACATCAACGCCATTCCGGCCACCGTACTGGTAGACCCAAAAGGGAAGATCATTGCCAAAAACCTCCGGGGAGAAGCGTTGGAAGAAAAACTGACAGAGATTTTTAACGTGCCTGCGGGGCAATAAACAGCGTATTGACTACTGACAGCCAATACCTGTAAGCTCAAACCGCACCCATTATCGGGAACAACCTTCGGATGTCCTCTTCGGTAGGCTGATGGCCGTACTCGCAAATCTCAAAAGCTTCGGCATGTTGTACCCGGGCCGCTTTGTCCGGGCCATACCACTTTTCCAGCGAGTGGCGCATCCTGGGGCTCACCGGAAAAGTCCACCGCTGCTGTAGCCATGCCTGCCGCGCCTCGTCGGTTGCCGGCACTTCTTCCTGGTGATGCTCTATCCAGGGAATCCACTCATAAAACTGCGACTGGTGGGCGTGTATCGCTTGTATCTTCTGCTGATATACCTCGTCAATGTCTACAGCAATATCCGGGGAAAAAGGGTTGGGTTTCTGGAAGCGATCGGCAAAATAAAGGAACAACGGGTTTTTACGCAGTGGCGGGGTTTGGCTTGCCACATGCGGCACCATGATCATGTAGGCCGCATCCTGTACCAACCGGCTCAGGTAGCGGTGGTCGGGATGGTAATCGTTGGGGCGGTGGGTAATGACAATATCAGCCTGCCATTCCCGTATTTTCCGGATGATAAGCATACGATTTTCCAGCGTAGGCATCAGTTGCCCATCGCCCAGGGGCAGGATTTCATAAGTTACGCCCAAGATGTGGGCGGCCGCCTGAACTTCCTGCGCTCTGCGCGCTATCAAGGCACTGCCGCTCAACGTATGATGTCCGGCGCTGCCGTCGGTAGCCGAGATGCACTTAACACTATGCCCCTGTTGGGCAAACAAGGCGACTGTCCCTCCACCGAAAACTTCGCAGTCGTCGGGATGCGCGCCGATGAAAAGAATACGGATAGATGACATAGGCAATGGATAAATCTGTGGACAATAAGCACTTAGTTTTTTAACTTGAGCATTGAGTATTGAATATTGAGTGTTGAATATTTAAACCGGCCGCCGGGCGCACTCAATATTCAATAATCAACACTCAATGCTCAAATAGCTTGGTCTCTTTGAAGGTACAAAATAGTATTAAAAACTTGCTTATAAAAACTTAGTCTTCAGGTCTTTCAACCAACCTCACAGGGTCGCCCAGGCGTATGCTGCCTCCGGTGATCACGCGGGCGGTGATACCTCCGTGACCGCGCATGGCGTTGTAGCCACCTGCACCCAGGTTTTCTTCCATCCGGGAGCAGGGGTGGCATAGCCCGGTGGTTTGCAGTACGGCCTGGCCGACTTGAAAATACTGGTCTTTCAGGGCTTGCAGGTTGATGCCCTGTACGACGATGTTGCGCCGCAGCAGGGTAGGGTCTATGGCTTCTTTGCCCAGCATAGAGGCAACGGCCTGTATATGCTCCTTGTTGATCAGGGTGACCTGCCGCTTGCCATCCCATTGGCTGGCGTAGTGGTCGCCTTCCAGTCCGCTCCCCGGCAGCGCCTGCACTTGCTGGCAGATCTGCAAAGGCGCCCGGCGCGCCGGCCGTATCCCCATCCAGACCACTTTGCCTTGTTGAGGGAGCGTTTGAAGTAGCTGGTGGATGGGAGAAACCTCGTTTTTCATGGAATAGATCGTTCTTTATTTTAAGCGATACCCGATACCGAAAGCACCGTTAATCACTTGTATCTTTTGTGTATAGTTGTCAAACTTTGGTTTTGCTAACAAGTAATATATATCAGCAACGGTGCACCATCGGTCAAAGATATTATAGCGGAAATTAAACCCCCAGGTAATAGCCAGATCATTTGCTGACTGCTCATTGCGTGTAACACCCGCTACGGTAACCTGCGGCGAAGTGGCAGTGAAGTATCCAAGCATCACTTTAATGCCTGTGCGTACTCTTTTGGATATGTCCTGAGGAATGACTGATCCTACAAAAACTCCACTGTATACCCAGGCGGCGTCTTCATCAATGGTATTCAGCGTAAGAAAATGAGCCGATCCCATCAACAAAGCAGTCAGTTCAATATACTTGAAACGATAACCTATGTTAACAGCACTAAGCGTTAAGCCGGTTTTGGCAAAGCCAGCTTTAGGGTTCCCTATTTCACTGCTCCTAAACTGGCCAACAGGAATAGCAGGACCTATGGCCACAGCGATGTAGCTATCTCGGAATTTATCAGTATCTTCTTGCGAAAAACATATATGGCTAAAGACAAAAGCCACCAGGACAATAATCAATCTCTTCATGTTTGATGGCTGGTTTGATGTTTGCACCCAATAGCAAACAAAGTACAAAATATAGCAAAACCTGTCGTTTCGGCAAAGATAAAAATTACCTTTGGAATAATACGTTCCGTTTTAACGTTGTAAAATCGCTTATGAAAAAGTTAGTCATGATCGTTCTCCTGGGCTGCCTGCTGGCAGGAGAAGCTTTTCCGCAAAAATACAGCACCACCCTGGGCGCGCGTCTGTCTAAAGGCTATTATGGGGTTACGATGAAGCAAAGAGTTTTCAAGACCTTTGCCGTAGAAGGTATTGCCGCCGGTAGCGACCAGGAGATGACAGGTACGCTGTTGCTGGAGAAACACCTTCCTTTGATCGGTAAAGGGCTCAGCGTTTACGTAGGTGCCGGGGGGCATATAGGCGGGCTGGAAGGTTTCGGGGCGATCATGGGAGCCGATGCCCTGTTTGGTGTAGAGATGAAACTGCCTTTCATGCCCCTGGTCGTCTCGGCCGATTTCAAGCCTGCCTACCAGATCATCCACGAAGACCGTTTTGATGCTAATACAGCCATTTCGGTACGCTATATTATCGGTAAACAGAGTAAAAAGCAACGGGAACGCCACAGAGAGAAGAAAAAGCGCAAGAAAGTGCGCGCCAAAGAAAAAAAGCAGCGGCTCAAAGCGCGTGAAAAGCGAAGAGAAGAAAAAGCCAAGCAGAAAAAAGAAAAGGAAAAACAAAAGCAAAAGGAGCTAAAGAAGGACAAGCGCAAAGGCAAGCATGCAGTGGAAGAAAAGAAATCAATCTTCCAGGATATTCACCTGCTAAAAATTTTTAAAAAAGAAGAGCCTTCCAACGGCAAAAAGAAGAAAAGTTCGTGATAGCTGTTGCTGCTCATCAGGTCAGGCAAACAAGGAAACCAGTTCCTGTGGGTGGTGGACCAAAAAGGTAGGCTGCATACGGGCCAGCGTCTCAGCGGCATTGAGGCCCCAACTGACCGCCACCATATCGATGCCTGTTCTCTGCGCGGCTTCTATGTCGCGTGTCTCGTCTCCTACGTACGTCGTTTCGCTAGCTGTTAGATGATGTTCCCGCATGAGTTTGCGCAGCAGACGGCTTTTACCAAACACACTGCTGCCCGTCAGGATGATGTCAAACCATTCCATCTGGTTTTCTTTGAGGAAAAAATCAACGTTCTGCGCCGAGTTAGAAGTGACAATGCCCAGGCAGAAACGGTCTTTCAACGAATCCAGCGTTTCTCTGATATGGGTAAAAGGACGTACCAGGTGCATATTTTGCCGGAGTTCCTGCTCGATATGGACAGCAATACGGGGCATCTGAAGCAAAGGTATTTCCAGCGAGCGCAACGCTTCCCTGGTTTTTTTGCGCCGGTAACTTTCTATCTCTTCTTCCTTCACTTTTTTGTAACCATACACACCGGAAAGCCGGTTGCTGATCAAAAACAGTTGCGGCAGGGTATCGGCCAGCGTACCGTCAAAATCAAAAAGAATGGTCTTTTTATGGGATGGCATAGGAGTGTTCATGTACGAAGGTGTTAAAGTGTTCATGTGCGAAGGTGTTAATGTGTTCAAGTGTTGATGAAAAAAACGATCCGCTTATGCAGTGCTGATGTGTTGCTGCTTGCTTTTTCCCTTGAGCATTGAATATTGAGTGTTGAGTGCACCCGGCGCCCGGTTTAAAATATTCAATAATCAACAATCAATGTTCAAATAAAAAACAAAACCCTGCTGACAAGGCAACGTTTCTTCTTTAGCACCTTAACACCTTGTAAATCGCCGGATTTATTAATAATTTTGACCATAATTTTAAACCTTTTTTGGCCATGATACAGACCCTTGATATTGATGTACAGCGCACACCCAAATCGCGCCTGAAAGAAATAGATTTCCAAAACATTGCCTTTGGTAAACACTACGCAGACCATATGTTTATCGCCGACTATGTAGACGGTACCTGGTCTGATCTTAGAATTGTGCCTTTTGCCGAACTGAGCATGAGCCCCGCCAACGCCACGCTGCATTATGGGCAGACCATCTTCGAGGGACTCAAAGCCTATAAAAGCGACAGCGGAGAAGCCCTGATCTTTCGCCCGGAGATGAACGCCCGGCGTTTCAACCGTTCGGCAGTGCGTATGTGTATGCCCGAAATACCTGAGGAGATTTTCCTGGGCGGGCTGACAGAGCTTGTTCACTTAGATGCCGACTGGGTCCCAGACCTTCCTAATACCTCGCTCTACATCCGTCCGTTTATGTTTGCTGCTGACGGGTATATTGGTGTGAAGCCTTCGGATACGTACAAGTTTATGATCTTCACCTCGCCGGCGGGCGGCTATTATGCCAAACCTGTGAAGGTAAAAATAGAAACGCAGTATGTACGCGCAGCCGAAGGTGGCGTAGGTGCTGCCAAGACTGCTGGTAATTATGCGGGTTCTTTGTACCCCACCCGGCTCGCTTCCCGCCAAGGCTACGACCAGTTGATCTGGACCGACAGCAAAACCCACCAATATATAGAAGAAGCCGGTACCATGAACATCATGCTGGTGATCAACGGTACCCTGGTAACGCCCTCTACCAGTGGCACCATCCTGGAAGGCATCACCCGCGACAGTGTGCTGACGCTGGCGCGCGACTGGGGCATGAAGGTAGAAGAAAGAAAGATAAGTGTGGAGGAGATCATGGAAGCCATCCATGCCGGTACGCTGGAAGAAGCCTTTGGCGCAGGCACCGCCGCCACGGTAGCCCATATTGCTGAGATCGGTCACGAAGGGAAAGACTATGCACTGCCCCCTGTAGAAGACCGCCCGTTTTCACAAAAAATGCTCAAAGCGATGGACGACATCAAACACGGCAGGGCAGAAGATAAATACGGCTGGATCATGAAGGTGTGATTCTGTTGGAAGGTAGTTATATTTGTGTAAACAAATGAAGGTTTGTAAAATAGCTGTTTTTACAGTATGGCTCAAGAAAAATATATCAATCCTTTCACAGACTTTGGTTTTAAGAAGCTTTTTGGTAGTGAGTTTAACAAGGAACTACTCATTGACTTTTTGAACCAAGTATTAGGTGAAAGGGAACAAGTGCAGGATTTGACTTATCTCAATACCGCACCACGGGGGCAGATAACTTGGGTGGTACTGAGACTGATAGGAAAGCTGTCTTTGATCTTTACTATGAAAACGAGAAAGGTGAAAAATTTATCATAGAGTTACAGAATGTCAAACAAGAGTATTTCAAGGATAGGAGCATCTACTACGCCACTTTTCCTATTCAAAGCCAAGCAATAAAAGGCAAGATATGGGACTATTCTCTCAAAGCGGTGTATACTATCGGCATCTTGAACTTTAGCTTCTCAAACAAAGAGAACCAAGGTAGATACCTACGTGAAATTCAACTTATAGATAAACAAACTTATGAAGTCTTTTATGATAAACTCACATTCTTTTATTTTAGAGGTACCTAATTTCAAGAAAAAAGAGGACAAGCTAATAACACAATTTGACAAATGGTTGTATGTATTGAAAAACTTGTCTCAGTTTCAGGAAAGACCAGCAAAGCTACAAGAGAAAGTATTTGAAAAACTATTTTCAGAAGCTGAAATTGCAAAACTAAACAAAGAAGAATTGCTGTTGAGATCATTGCTGAAACAACAAGCCTGACCAAAGAGCAGATAGAAAAGTTATAAAACAAACCGAAATAACAAGATGACCAAAGACCAATTGAAAGAGTTAAAGGCAAGATTAGATGCCTTGAGGAGGTATCTTTGACTACGATAAGAAAGTAGAAGAAATACAGGAAGAAGAAGCGCTGACCGCCCAGCCTGACTTCTGGAACGACTCCCAGGAAGCCCAGAAGGTGATGAAAAGCATTAAAAGCAAAAAAGCCTGGACAGACAGCTACGCCAAAGCTATGACCGCCTATGAAGACCTGGAAACCCTCTATGAGTTTTATGAAATGGAAGAGGTCAGTGAGGCAGACATCAAAAAGGAATATGATAAAGCTGTGCGGGTCATAGAAGACCTGGAATTCAAAAAGATGCTCAGCGGCGAAGAAGACCAGCTTAGTGCTGCCCTGGAGATCAACTCCGGCGCGGGCGGCACCGAAAGCCAGGACTGGGCCGAGATGCTGATGCGCATGTATATCATGTGGGCAGAAAAACACGATTATACCGTTCGCCAGATCGACTACCAGCCCGGCGATACGGCAGGCATTAAATCTGTTTCGCTGGAGATCGACGGAGATTTTGCCTATGGCAACCTTAAATCGGAGAACGGAGTACACCGCCTGGTGCGTATCTCTCCTTTTAATGCCAACGGCAAACGGCAAACCTCTTTTGCTTCCGTGTATGCCTATCCGGTAGTAGACGATACTATTGAGATTGAGATCAACCCGGCAGATATTTCCTGGGATACGTACCGTTCCGGAGGTGCCGGCGGGCAAAATGTAAACAAAGTGGAAACCGCCGTCCGGGTCAAACACGCGCCTTCGGGTATCGTGGTAGAGTGCCAGCAGGAACGTTCGCAGCTACAAAACCGGGAGAAAGCCCTGAAATTGCTCAAGTCGCGCCTGTACCAGTTGGAAGTAGACAAGAGAAACGCCGAGCGCGACGTTATAGAAAGCAATAAGGAAAGAATAGACTTCGGCTCGCAGATCCGCAACTATGTGCTGCATCCTTATAAGCTCATCAAAGATACCCGCACCGGCGTAGAACGTACCGACGTACAGGCTGTCCTGGATGGCGATCTGGACGACTACATCAAAGCCTCCCTGATGCGGCAGTGATGTTTGGGCGATAGTGCGCAAGTGTTCTGGTGTTCCAGTGCCTATTTCTACTTTGCCACATTGCTGCTTTTTCATTGAGCATTGAGTGCGCCCGGCGCCCGGTTGAATATTGAGTGTTGAGTTTTGTTATGAAAAATACAAATTCATAACATAACAGGCAGTTTTTGTTATGGATTTCTCCATTTGTTAGTATTAATGGCTGTTTTTGTTATGCATTGCAAAATATGACGATATTTTTATACCAATTTGTTAGTATAAAGGCTAATAAGCGAAAAATTTGTTATACATAATCAAAACTGAGTACTCATTGGCGATTCTTATGTTATCATTAACTACGTTTTGTTATTCTATGGAAGACTCCATAAACAGTTTACTAAGCATTCTCCTCAATAGCCTGTAAGATTAACGCGCAGGCTTCCTGAATCTCATGCTCCTGAATCACCAACGGAGGTGCAATTCGCATGGCGTTGTTGCAATATAAGAACCAATCGGTGACGACGCCCAATTCAATAGCCCGGTCGATGATGGGCTTCAATACTTCAAAAGAGGCAAACTCAACGGCCATCATCAGCCCCTGATGGCGGATTTGCCGGATAGCAGGATGTTGCAGGTGTTTTTTAAACAAAGTCGCTTTATGGCTGACCTGCTGCGGTAGCTTGTCTTCCAGTATCGTCTGCAAGGTAGCCAGCGAAGCCGCCGCACTCACCGGATGCCCCCCAAAGGTCGTGATATGCCCTAAGATAGGGTTCTCTTTGAGCGAAGCCATGATCTGCTGCGAGGCAATGAACGCGCCGATCGGCATACCGCCACCCATGCCTTTGGCAGAAACTAATATATCCGGCACAAGGTCAAACTGCTCAAAAGCCCAGAAGGTGCCGGTACGACCGAAGCCTGCCTGTATTTCGTCTAAAATCAGTAACGCACCCACCTCGGTACACCGCTGTCGAAGTGCCTGGAAGTACGCGCGGTCTGCCACTCGCACGCCTGCTTCGCCCTGCACGGTCTCTATGATCACGGCTGCTGTGCGATGGTCAATCACGGATAAATCGTCGTGCTTACCATAAGGCATATGGTAGATGCCGGGCAGCAGCGGACGATACGCCTGCTTGAAACTTTCGCTGCCGCTTACCGACAAAGCCCCGTGTGTGGAGCCATGATATGCCTCAAAGCAGGAAACCAGGTGGGGGCGACCAGTATAGCGTTTGGCCAGTTTCAGCGCACCTTCTACCGCTTCGCTGCCCGAGTTGACCAGGTAGCAGGCATCCAGCGGGGTAGGCAGCGTATCAGCCAATGCTTTGGCTAACTGCACCTGTGGTGACTGTATAAACTCCCCGTAAACCATCAGGTGCATATACCGGTCTATCTGCTCCCTGACGGCTGCCACCACCCTGGGATGGCGGTGGCCCAGGCTGCTTACGCCAATGCCTGAGATCAAATCTATATATCGCTTGCCGTCTGGGCTATACATATATACGCCTTCGGCACGGTCTATTTCCAGCATCAGCGGAAAGTGCGTGGTTTGTGCAATGTGTTGGAGAAAAAGTTGGCGTTGGGAAACCATAGAAAATTTTGAAATACGAATTTATAAAGCTAAGTATGTATTTTTGGTAGTATATTCAAAAAAATACTCTGCCAAAGTCGATTAATTTTGAACTTACCAAAAAGAATCTATACTATTGTTAGTAATTGCAATATAGATTTGGGTATGGCACATTCTGACCATTTTTTCACGTACCTGTGGGAAAATACACAGGATATTGTTTTCTGTGTAAATTCACGGGGAAACGTCTGCTGTGCCAACCACAAAGCATTACACACCTTTAGTTTAGAAGAAAAAGACATACTCCGTATGCCTGTAGACGACCTGGAGATCAAGCAGGAAGACGGGCAACCCTTCAACTGGCGTGAGATGTTCTTTTCCCTGGATACTACCAAAAAAAAAGAATTGGTACTAACCTGCCAGCCTTCTGATGCACATGAGTTCCATTTTCGGGCAACCTTGCACCGGCTTAGCATAGACCAGGAAAACTATCTTTTTTGTATGCTGTCGGATGCTACCCTGCAAGCAAAAAAAGACCGTTTGTATGAGGTGTTAAAAGAAAAACTGCACAATTTGTTTTACCTGAGCCCCTGTGCTGTCTGCGTAACGGGGGTAGCAGATGGCAGAATCTATGAAGTAAACGAAAATTTACTGCACCTCTCGGGGTATACAGAGGAAGAACTGATCGGCAACTCAACGATTGACCTGGGTATTTGGGTGCGCCCGGAAGACCGCGACCGCCTGATCCAAATGCTGGAAGAGAAAGGTGAAGGGCAGATGGAAACTATTTTCCTGACAAAATCTGGCAAAGAAGTAGAAGGGGAGGTCAATGCCCGTATGGTCCGGGCGTATGATGCGAAATGTTTTGTCACCGTGTTCAGAGATATTGGCACTGCTAAGGCAGCGGAAAGAGCATTGAAACAAAGCGAGCAGACCCTCGACCTGACCAGCAAAGCCACCAACGACGCCATCTGGGACTGGAACCTTCACGGCGGCCGGGTCTGGCACAATGACATTATGAATATCTTCGGCTACAGCAAAGAAGATATAGGAGATACGATCGACTGGTGGATCAATAAGATACACCCCGACGACCGGGAGCGGGTCGTGTCCCGCCTGTACAGTTTCATAGATCAGCGCATAGAAAAATGGTTTGACAAATACCGTTTTGAGCGCGAAGACCATTCGTATGCTTATGTCTACGACCAAGGACACATCATGCTGGATGAGGAGGGCACGCCTTATCGCTTTATAGGAGGTATAGTAGACATTACGGAGCGGGTGATGGCGGAAGAGAGCCTTTTGATCAAAAACAAGCAAATTGCCGAGTACGCTTTTTTTAATTCCCATAAGATCAGGGCCCCGCTGGCGCGGCTGATGGGGCTCATAGAGGTGATCAACTACGCGGAGCCTGACGACTCCAAAAACGAGCAGCTTCTGGAAAAACTCAAAGCTGTTGCCGAAGAGATAGACGAGTTGGTCAGGGATGTTTCCAAGATTTTTTACTGAAATGTATAAAAAACTATTTTTCTGTCTTTTTCTTTGCCCTGCTTTCTTTCTTATCTGCCACCATACGCAGGCGCAGCTTCAGGTAGACTTTGAGTCGGGCGTCGTTTTTTCCGGCTACAACGATGTGCGCGTGCCGGGCGACCAGGGAACTTTTATCTCGCTGACCGACGATCTGGAAACGCTGCCCCGGGTCTTTTACAGGCTACGCCTGTCTTACCTTTACCGGGAGAAGCACTTCTTCTCCGCTTTATTTGCCCCGCTAACACTCAAGACAGAAGGCGATTTTGGAAAAGATTTGATCTTTCAAAATACTACGTTTGCTGCGGGTACTGCTCTTAATGGAGGGTACCAGTTTAATTCTTACCGGCTCACCTACCGCTATAACTTTCCCCGCACCCGCCGGTTTCAGTTGGGTATAGGCGCTACGGCCAAGATCAGGGATGCCAGGATCACCCTGGAAAGCGAAGACCAAAGTGCTACCAAAACCAATGTTGGCTTTGTGCCCCTCATCAACTTCATGGCTGAGTGGATCGTTAAAGAACGGTTAAGCCTGGTGCTGACCGGCGATGCATTGGTCGCGCCACAGGGCAGGGCAGAAGATGTACTGCTGGCGGTTCTCGTTTATCCCAACCGGCGCATTACTTTGAAAATCGGCTATCGAGTGCTGGAAGGAGGCGCTGATAACGATGAGGTGTACAACTTCACCCTGCTGCATTACGCCGTCATTGGTGGTATTCTTCGTTTTTAGGGGATTGTTATTTACAAAAATGTTTGGTTTTAGTGGCGAAAACTCAGCGCATTTACGTTACCTTCATAGCAAAAAGAAAAAAGTTAAGTATGGAAAGTTATCAGATAGATGTCATCGAGCCTGAAGCCAAGCAGCTACTAAAAGAATTGCAGGACAAAAAGCTAATCAAAATGACCAAGCTTAGCGGTAAGCGTCGTCCGGCTGGACATAAAACTGCCGGAAAACATCCAGATCCCGACAAATTTTTTAAGACTGTGGAGAAAATCAGGAATACCAAAGCTAAGAAACCTACCGATAAGGAAATCGAGCAAGCCGTTGAACAAGTTCGATCAGAAATGTATGAGCAAGGTAAGCATCTGTAATAGTTTTGAAAAGAGCAGTAATAGATACTAATATTTTTATCAGCTATCTGATCGGCAAAAAGCTGAAAGCCTTAGATGTAGTCTTGAAAGAAAAGAAAGCAGTGCTTATCATGAGCCGGTTACAGCTTGAAGAACTTGAAAATGTTGTTAAAAGAGAGAAATTCAAAAAAGTCTTTTCTACGTCAAAAGTCAGGGAGCTTTTGGCTAATATTGATAGCATTGCTGAAATTGTTGAGGTTACAAGTCATGTAACCATATGCCGGGATGCTAAAGATAATTACCTGCTTGCTATGGCTAAAGATGGTGAAGCAAACTATATGGTTAGCGGAGACGATGATCTGCTGGCGCTGAAAATATTTGGCGAGACCAAAATTATTCCATTCACAGAATTCATAGCTATCATTAAAAATCAAACCTAAGTATTCTTCGTTTTTAGAAGATTGTTTTTTTACCACAGAGGTTTCAACACAGAGTAACACGGAGATACTACTCTGTGAAACTCTGCGGTAAACCTCTGTTTCCTCTGCGGTTAAAATATACGCTAACCCCATCCCCATGATCAGATCACCCTTTGCCCTCCAACTTGCGGATTAGGTTCAGCGCGGAGCCTGCCTTAAACCATTCGAGCTGGTTTTCGTTGTAGGTGTGGTTTGCCTGAATCGTATCTTCACTGCCGTCGGCGTGCTTGAACTTGAGCGTGACAGGCTTGCCAGGCGCTAACTGATCCAGGTCTACTGTCTCAATCACATCGTCTTCCTGCACCTTGTCATAATCAGCCGGGGTGGCAAAGGTTAGCGCCAGCATTCCCTGCTTTTTCAGGTTGGTTTCGTGGATACGGGCAAAGGATTTGACCAGGATGATTTTTACACCCAGGTGACGCGGCTCCATCGCAGCATGTTCGCGGGAAGAACCTTCGCCATAGTTGTCGTCGCCTATTACGATGGTAGGAATGCCTTCTTTTTTGTAAGCCCTGCCCGTGTCCGGCACCGCACCGTAGTCGCCCGTCAACTGATTTTTTACCTTATTGGCTTCTTTGTTAAACGCATTGATGGCACCGATAAAGCAGTTGTTGGAGATATTATCCAGATGTCCGCGGTACTTGAGCCAGGGGCCTGCCATAGAGATATGGTCGGTCGTGCATTTGCCAAAAGCTTTCAGCAGCAGGCGCATCTCGGTGATGTTTTTGCCATCCCAGGGCTCAAAAGGCGTCAGTATTTGCAAACGATCCGAATCAGGTTTTACCACTACTTCTACGCGACTGCTATCTTCGGTGGGCGCCTGATAGCCTGCATCTTCTACAGCAAAGCCCTTCGGCGGCAGTTCTATGCCTTGCGGCTCGTCGAGCATCACTTCTTCACCTGCTTCGTTTTTCAGCGTGTCTTTTAAAGGGTTAAACGTCAGCCTCCCTGCAATGGCCAAAGCAGTCGTTAGCTCGGGAGAAGCCACGAAAGAGTGTGTATTCGGGTTGCCATCGTTGCGCTTGGCAAAGTTGCGGTTAAAGGATGTGACGATGGTATTTTTATGGTTGGGGTCTTTGCTGTGCCGCGCCCACTGCCCGATGCACGGACCGCAGGCATTGGCCAGCACCACGCCGCCCATCTGGTCAAAAGTATCCAGCAGCCCGTCGCGCTCAGTCGTATACCGCACCTGCTCAGAACCTGGCGTAATCGTATATTCCGATTTGGCTTTCAGCTTTTTGTCTACGGCTTGCTGCGCAATGGAAGCGGCGCGGGTAATATCCTCGTAAGAAGAGTTGGTACAGGAGCCGATCAGTCCTACTTCAATTTCCTCGGGCCAGCCGTGTTCCTTGGTGGCTTCCGCCAGTTTGGAGATCGGCCAGGCCAGGTCGGGCGTGAACGGACCGTTGACGTGCGGCTCCAGTTCAGACAGGTTGAGCTCTATCACCTGGTCGTAGTATTTTTCAGGGTTCTCAAGCACTTCCGGGTCGGCGCGCAGGTGTTCTTTTACCTTTTCGGCTTCGGTAGCGATGTCCTCCCGGTCGGTTGCCATCAGGTAGTCTTTCATCTTATCGCTATAGCCAAACAGGGAAGTGGTCGCGCCGACCTCCGCGCCCATGTTGCAGATGGTGCCTTTGCCGGTACAGGAAATAGCGTCGGCGCCTTCGCCAAAGTATTCCACGATAGCGCCGGTACCGCCTTTGACCGTCAGAATGCCCGCTACTTTGAGGATGACATCTTTGGCGGATGTCCAGCCGCTCAGCCGCCCGGTCAGCTTCACACCGATGAGTTTAGGAAACTTCAGTTCCCAGGCCATGCCCGCCATCACATCGACAGCATCCGCGCCGCCTACGCCGATGGCGATCATGCCCAGCCCGCCTGCATTAGGTGTGTGGGAGTCGGTGCCGATCATCATGCCGCCCGGAAAAGCGTAGTTTTCCAGCACAACCTGGTGGATGATGCCTGCGCCCGGCTTCCAGAAGCCGATGCCGTATTTGTTGGAGACAGAAGACAGGAAGTCATACACCTCTTTGTTGACATTGATCGCTTTTTCCAGGTCTTTGGCAGCCCCTACTTCTGCCTGGATCAGGTGGTCGCAATGTACCGTAGAAGGAACTTCGGCTTCTTCTTTGCCCGCCTGCATAAACTGCAACAGTGCCATCTGGGCGGTAGCATCCTGCATGGCTACGCGGTCGGGTTTAAACTCCACGTAGGACTTGCCGCGCCCGTAGGCTTCTGTGGGGTTGCCTGCATAGAGGTGGGCGTATAATATTTTCTCAGCCAGCGTCAGGGGGCGACCCACTATCTGCCGTGCTTTTTCGATACGTTCGCCCAAGTGAGCGTACACATCTTTGATCATGTCGAGGTCAAAAGCCATAGTATAAAAATTTTGAAATGAAGGTTCATGTTGATTGCAAAAATAAGAATTCAAACCGGCTTTCAAATGGTTTGTCTTCTTACCACTTTGATTTATGCCGGAAGCGGCTGTGCAGGCAAATAATTTATTACAATGATAACACAAATGACAGGTGTAAGGTGCAAAACCAAAGTGGTAACCGCAGAGAAAACAGAGGGTTTTACACAGAGGTACGCAGAGCGCCTCCGGTTTCCTCTGTGTAAAACCCTCTGCGGAACACATAGATCTAGCTTGCTAATCCTATACTGATCGGTTACTTTTGATGCAAAAAGTTAATGGGAGATTTTGACAAGGTAATAAAGGAGAACATCGAGACTATACTTCTCACCTTAGGAAAAAAGCTGCTGGGGATAGACATCATAAACCCTGTTGACTTGCCAGGAAAAATACAGACGACCATAGAACACGAGCCAGACTTCCTGAAAAAGATAACAGGCGATGATGGCTCGGAACTTATCCTTCATTTGGAGTTTCAGACCAAGGACGAAGCCAAGATGGTATATCGAATGGCCGAGTATAAAGCTCTTCTTCAGCGCAAATTTGAAATACCAGTAAAGCAATTCGTGATTTATCTGGGAACAAAGAAACCGAAAATGCCTACTGAACTAAAGCCCGAAGAACAAATAACCGGCTTTGATCTCAAAGACATCCACAAATTGCCGGTAGATCAGGTATTGGCATCAGATGTTCCAGAGGAAATTGTGCTTTCCATTTTGACTGACTATCCCAAAGCAGATGCCGAAAAGGTTATCAACCGGATTATTGAAAAACTTCGTAGCGTTTCGACAGACGAAGCCACTTTGAAGAAGAACATTCAACAATTGCTCATATTAAGCCGTTTACGTAAATTAGGAGAAGAAACTAAAAAACAACCGGGTCGCCGGTGCGATAGAAGCCATGCCGATAACATATGATATAAAAGAGGATTATCTTTACAAACAAGCAAAGAAAGAAACAATAGAAGAGATGCTAAAAGACCCCTCCCTGACAATGGACAAAATAGCTCAATTCACAAAAACTTCAATTGAGTTTGTAAAACAGATAAAAAAAGAACTCAAAAAGAGTTAGCCGATGCACAACACGGCATATAAGCCATAGCCCCACAAGGTCAACGCGCAAACTCATGCAACTAAATATTGTTGTGCCTATATCAATGCTCCACATACACTGGCATCGCTTCCTCTACCTCCATTTTACCCTGCGCATTGACTTCCACCAAGGTGACTTGTTTTAGTTCGTTGATCAGCAAAGGATCATAGGAAGCCGATACGCGGATGTAGTTCTCTGTAAAGCCATGCATCCGTCCATCTTCTATGTCTTCTTCAAACAACACGGTTGCTGTGCGGCCTACATTCTCTTCGTAGAAGGCTCTTCTCTTTTTCTCCGACAGGATTCTGAGCATCTTAGACCTTTCACTTCTTACGGCTGGCGGTACCGTGCCTTCCATCTGGCTGGCAGGCGTATTGGCTCTTTCCGAATAGGTAAAGACATGCAGGTAAGAGACGGGTAGTTCGTTTAGAAAACGATAGGTTTCCAGAAAATCTTCGTCGGTCTCTCCCGGAAAGCCTACGATCACATCCACCCCAATACAGCACTGTGGTATCTGCGCTTTGATCTTATGCACCCGCTCTGCATACAACGCCCGCCGGTAGCGCCGACGCATCAGCGAGAGGATTTTGTCGGAACCCGACTGTAAGGGTATATGAAAGTGCGGCACAAACCGCTGCGACTGTGCCACAAAAGTAATGATCTCATTACGCAGCAAGTTAGGCTCTATAGAAGAAATACGAAAACGCTCAATCCCTTCGACCCTGTCTAAGGCCCGGATCAAGTCCAGGAAACGGCTTTCTCTTTTGCCGTTTTCAATGCCGTAGTCGCCGATATTAACGCCGGTGAGCACGATCTCTTTCACTTCCGTTTGAGCGATCTGCCGGGCAGTTTCTATGATATTGGAAATGCTGTCGCTCCGGCTTTTGCCACGTGCCAGCGGAATGGTACAAAAAGTACAGTGATAGTTGCAGCCGTCCTGCACTTTCAGAAAAGTGCGGGTGCGGTCGTGCATGGAGAAAGCCTGGTGAAAGGTATTTGCCTGGCTGATGCCGGAAGCCAGCACCTGGGGTTGCGGGGGTTTGCGAAAGTCGTCTAACAGGTCGAGCAGGCGGAACTTTTCGGCAGCGCCCAGCACGGCATCTACGCCGGGGATTTCAGCAATTTCTTTGGGTTTGAGTTGGGCATAACAGCCTACAATACAGATAAAAGCGTCGGGTGAGACTTTCTGCGCCTCGCGCACCACTTTTCTGCATTTTTTGTCGGCCTGCTCGGTCACCGAACAGGTATTGATGATATAGATGTCGGCAGGCTGATGAAAATCTACTTTCTCATACCCGCGCGCTTCGAACATGCGCCCGATAGAGGAAGTCTCTGAATAATTGAGTTTGCAACCCAGGGTATAAAATGCCACTTTTCGTTTCATGCCGCAAATTTATCAAATAAAGTAGTGGGGTTAAAATATGTGCTGTAAATATTAAAAATTTGGTTTGAAGACCGGAAATCCATAGATTATTCCAAACCACCTCATTAGAAAGTTTGTTTTCAAAATTATATTTTGATATAAATATTTGAAAGAAACTCTCATTTTTTAGCTTGCTGCAAAATATTTCCGTGGTTTTGTTGACATAAAGCAAAATATATTATATTCGCGTCGAATAATAATTAAACACTACAAAAGATGGCAAATATCAAATTTGAGTACATTTGGTTAGATGGTTACAAGCCTGAACCTAACCTGAGAAGCAAAACGAAAATCTTAAATCTGGAGTCTTACGCCGGTGAGTTGGACAAAATTCCCACCTGGGCGTTCGACGGAAGTTCCACTCAACAGGCAGAAGGACATTCTTCCGACTGTCTGCTCAAACCTGTCAACGTGTACCCCGATATGGGTCGCATAGACGCCTACTTAGTGATGTGCGAGGTGCTTAACCCGGACGGTACGCCACACGAAACCAACACCCGCTCCAAAGTGCAGGACGATGAAGACTACTGGTTCGGCTTTGAGCAGGAGTACACTTTTGTGTTGGAGGGCAGACCGTTGGGCTTCCCTAAGAACGGCTATCCTGCCCCGCAAGGCTTGTACTACTGCGCTGTAGGCGATGGCAGGGTGACCGGCCGCGACCTGGTAGAAGAACACTTAGACACCTGCCTTCACGCCGGGCTGAGCATCACCGGGATCAACGCCGAAGTGATGCTGGGGCAGTGGGAGTTCCAGTGCTTTGGCAAAGGCGCCAAACAAGCCGGTGATGACCTCTGGATCGCCCGCTATCTGTTGTTCAGGATCTCTGAAAAATACGGTATTCATATTGAATTTTCCCCCAAGCCCATGAAAGGCGACTGGAACGGCTCCGGCTTGCACACCAACTTCTCCAACAGTGCTACACGCGACAAAGGAGGAGAAGGGCTTTTCAAAGCCATCTGCGAAGCAATGGGCAAAAAACACAAGGAACACATAGAAGTATATGGCTCCGACAACCACCAACGCCTGACCGGTCTGCACGAGACCCAATCTATTGAGAAGTTCTCCTATGGCGTCAGCGACCGGGGTTCTTCTATCCGTATCCCGATCGGGGCGGTAGAAAACGGATGGAAAGGCTACCTGGAAGACCGCCGTCCGGCCTCCAACGCCGATCCATACCAGATCGCCGAAAGGATTATTGCTACCGTAAAAAGTGCCAATATTTCCTGAGAAGCGTTTGCTTTAGTTTCAAAGCCATACCTGTCCGGTGTGGCTTTTTTATGGGCTGATTATGGAGAAATTCTTACAAAGCCTGGTTATTGTTAAAATAAAAGCATGTTTTTCTCAATAGATACAGTTTAACCTGTTTACTTTTTATCCGTAATATCCTCCCCCTACCCCCTCCACAAGGAGACACTGCGTGGCTACTTTCCCCCTTTGGAGGGGTAGGGGGAGGAAAAGTATATCATATTAGTCCCCACAGTCTTCGGTTGTTGCGTTGTACCAAATCCGCATATCCGGTAAAGATAAGGGGAAGCCCGGAAGTAACTTTATCGTATAAATTTTAAGAAAATCAACCTGACGGCTCCTAACCAAGTTTTACGTCAAGCAGGCTGTGCCACCAGACAGACCATATGCTTCTGCTTTGGCTTTATCCTTGCGTCAGGGATTGCCATGCTACGGATTTTTCAGTATTTCATACGTATTTTCCTACTGTTTTTTGTGTTGACCTTCGCTGTCAGCCCTGCATCGGCGCAAAGCCAGCCGCGCTACAGCCAGTATCTGCTCAATCCTTTTTTGTATAACCCGGCGTTTGCCGGACAAAGCGGCAGACATGAAATCCACCTGAACCACCGCCGGCAATGGGTGGGCATCAGCCAGGCGCCTGTCGTATCTACGCTGAGCTATCATACCGGGATGAGCAGCGGGCTGTCGTTAGGACTGAATGTCTATAATTTTACGCGGGGACTTCTTACGACCAACAGCGGACAGGTAGCCCTTGGCTATCAGGCGCTGCTGGGTCAGCATCACCGCCTTCAGTTTGGACTGAGCGGCGGAGCGTCTGCCACCCACTTAGACTATGCGCGTATAGACAATCCCAACGATCCGGCGGTGCTGTCTGCCTTTGATAAGAAAATGGCATACGATGGTAAGTTTGGCATCAACTACCAGGTGATGGGGCTCAATATCGGATTTACCTTGCCCAGCTTATTGAACAACCAAACTTTTGCAGCATCCGGTGAGGGCGATGAAAGCCTTCAGCTTGACCCTTTCAGCCAGTATATAGTACACGCCGACTATAAAATCAAGCTACACACCAGTCCGCTGTTGTTTCAACCTTATGTGTTGTATCATGTGAACCCTGCGCTACCTGCCCAGTGGGAGGGCGGCGGTCTGGTATACTTCGACGACAAAGTACATGCAGGCGGCTCCTACCGGCAGCATGAGGGGCTTACAGCCATGATGGGGTTCAGCCTCACCAAAGACATGAGGCTGGGCTATGCCTATGATTTTGCCCCTCGTGTGGTCAACACGATAGGACAAGGCTCGCATGAACTGCAACTGAGCTTCCGCTTTGGCAGCAAAAAAACCAAAAAACCTGTAGCAGCCAACCCGTCGGAAGAGCCTACCCAGCCCGAAAAATCTTTACAGGAAGTTGAGCAAGTGGTAACAGCACCTGCTGAGAAGGACGTAGTACCACCGGTGGTAGCAAAAGAAGACCAACCGGAGCCTGCGATGTCCACCTTGAGGCGGGGCAACCACTCCGAAGAGTTACCGGCGGGTTATTTTGTCGTGGTGGGTGTCTATAGCAACCAGAAAAACACGGCACGCGCCATGCGTACGCTGGCACAAAAAGGCTATAAAACCTCTTTTGGATACAATAGCCAGACAAACCGCTATTACGTATATGTCAGCCAAAGCAGCAACATCAACCAATGCCGGAAAGTCCGCGACCAGTACCGCAAACAAAAACTGTTTGCCGACGCCTGGATGCTGGAAATCACAGAATAATACTTTTGCACATCTGTGCCAATCATTCGCCGTTTATTTTTTAGCGGGCGTCAGCTCCTTGATGCGGATGTTGCGCCATTGCACCTGTAGCGGGTTTTTTTCTTTGGTGCCATGAACCTGGAAGGCGATAAAACCTGTGTCGTTCATCGCGTCGGAGAGCTTGGCGGCAGGTACGCCATTGACCCAGGTGCGGATGCTGTCGCCTTTGGCTTCTACCTTGAACTTGTTCCATTCGCCGTTTTTAAAAGCCTTGCGGGCGGCTTCATCATTAGCCAGGTCATACAGCCAGCCGCGGCGGGCTTCGTCGTAGATGCCTCCGCTGTAAGCTCTTTCCGAAGGGTCAATCTCTACCTGGTAGCCATGTACGCGCTCTTTGTCTACTTTTTTCTCTACCTTTTCTCCCTTGTCGTTGGTCACCATGTACGTAGTGTCTTGGTCAAAAGACTGGCTGCGTATCTGTACGCCGGAGTTCAGGCTTGGGTCTACCTTTACTTCATACTCTAAGATAAAGTCGCTGTATTTTTTGTTGGAAGCCAGAAAGCTGTTGGGTTCGCCCAACTTGGTCGTGCCGGTCACTACGCCATTCTCTACCTTATAGTCAGCCTTTCCGTTGAGTTGGGTAAAGCCTTCCTTGGAGTTTCCATCCAGCAGGGGCTTCCAATCGCCCTCTGTATTGCTCATGTTTTGCATGGAGTCGGTAGCCGTAGTGTCCTGCCCATCGGTTTCGGAAGAAGGACCGTCGCAGCTTACTACGAATAAGCCCAATATCAGCGATAAAATTGCATTTCGTGTTTTCATAAGGTTGGTTTTGATTGATTGGTGAATAAAGATTTATTAAAAATGAGATCAAGTGATATAAAAAAATAGTAAATCCTTTCTCGACAGCGGCTGCCAAAAGTTTACCATTCTTTAGTCCGTCAAACCCCATTTCAGTCACAGTATGAACTTCAAACTCTTGCAAGTAATGTTTTGCCTTTCGGGTAAGACATTCATCTAAGAGGATTTTCATACAACAATTGGCTTGAATGCTCTACTAATCCTCTGGATATTTCTAACAACTGTATTACCTGCTCCTTTTTGACCGAAGGAAAATCGTCCAGGAATTCTGCTACGGTTTCTCCTTCTTCCAGATAATCAAATAAATTTTTAATAGGAACCCGTGTGCCGTAAAAAACAGGAGTTCCTCCTAATATTTCCTGATCGATATTAATCACTTGTTTTTTCATATGAAAATATTCACTATACTTTTCATTTTTGAATGCAGCCTATCAGCTACTCATCGCCATCAACAGGTCGTGGCGGGTGATGATGTGTACTTTGTTGAGGCGGTCTCTGACCAGCAGGGCTTTGTTGTTCTTGTCGATGAGTGAAGAGAGCACATCCAGCGTGTCGCGTGGGGAAACGAACTGGAAGGGCTTGTCCATGATCACCTCCACGGGCTGACCTTTCAGGGCAGGATCGTCGATAAGCTTATGCAGTACTTTGGAGTCGGTCAGGCTGCCTACAAACGTCTCTCCGTCTATGACCGGTATCTGCGAAATGCCCTCTTCGTTCAGGATTTTGATCGCTTCTCCGATCAGGCTGTCTTTAGAGACAGCGATCAGGTCGGCAGAGCCGTTGCGGTCTTTGAGAATGTCCTGCGCCGTAGCAAACTCTCTTTTCTCTAAGTAGCCGTGGTCTTTCATCCAGCTATCGTTGTATATCTTGCCTAAGTAGCGGGTGCCGTGGTCGGGCAGCACGATGACCATCATATCGTCTTTTTTGAGGTGTTTGCGGGCATATTTAAGCGCGCCATACACGGCGGAACCGCACGACCAGCCAATGAACAGTCCTTCTTCGCGTGCCAGCCGCCGTGCCCTGCTGGCCGCGTCTTTATCCGTCACCTTCACTAAGTGGTCTATCATGTCAAAGTCTACATTCCTGGGCAGTATGTCTTCGCCTATGCCTTCGGTCAGGTAAGGGAAAATTTCATTTTCATCAAACTCGCCCGTCTCTTTATATTTCTTGAATACAGAGCCATAGGTATCAATGCCTACGGTAACAATGTCAGCGTTCTTTTCTTTAAGAAATTTGGAAGCACCGCTGATGGTGCCGCCCGTGCCTACGCCTGCCGCAAAGTGCGTGATCTTGCCTTCGGTCTGCTCCCAAATCTCCGGACCGGTCGTCTCGTAGTGCGCCTCCGTGTTCGACAGGTTATCATATTGGTTGGGATAGAACGCATTCGGAATAGTTGCTGTTAACTTCTTAGCGACCGAGTAGTAAGAGCGCGGGTCTTCCGGCGATACGTTGGTTGGGCAGACGACGACTTCGGCGCCGACGGCTCTAAGGATGTCAATCTTTTCCTGCGACTGTTTATCAGCCAGCGTGAAAATGCATTTGTAGCCTTTGGCAATGGCAGCCAGCGCCAGTCCCATGCCGGTATTGCCGGAAGTGCCCTCAATGATGGTGCCGCCCGGACGCAGCTTGCCAGCTTTCTCGGCGTCTTCGATCATCTTCAGGGCGATGCGGTCTTTGACGGAGTTACCGGGGTTAAAGTATTCTGCCTTGACGAGCAACGTACCTTCAATGCCTTCGTTTACCTTGTTGAGCCTGACGAGGGGCGTATTGCCGACGGTTTCTATGATAGAGGTGTAATACATTTTAGAGTTTTTGTGTTAAAGTGTTAGCGTGTTAAACTGTGGAAGTGTCAATGGAATTACTACCTTAACACGCTAACACTTTAACACCTTAACACCAAGTTGAATCAACTTCCGCAAAAATACCAACTTAAATCGGCAAATGCTTTTATTTTCAAGCAAATCCCACAACTTATTTTAACAAATCTTCATAACATTGCACTATGGACAACAGAAAATATCTTCCCCTGATCATTCTCGGCATCACTTTATTCTTTGCCGTTATCTATTTATCATCCAGCATCTTCCTGACCATTGACGCGGGCGAGCGGGGCGTACTGTTCCGCAAGTTTGGCGGCGGGCTCGACAAAGAGACTATCTACCAGCCTGGCTTTATGGTCAAGGCGCCCTGGAATGATATGTATATTTACGATGTACGGGAGACCAACATCGAAGAGCCGATGGACGTGCTGGACAAAAGCGGGCTATCGCTTAAAGTGGATGTCTCGGTACGTTTCCACCCTATGTACGAGAAGATCGGCTATCTGCATGAATATTTCGGCAAAGATTATATCAACCAGTTGATCATTCCTGAAGTGCGCTCTACCGTTCGGCGGGTGATGGGAAGGTTTACGGCAGAAGAGATTTACTCGACCAAGAGAAGCGAAGTAGAAGCGGCGATCATAGAAGAGACCGAAAAGATCCTGGAGAGCAAAGACAACAACATCCGTATGAAAGCCCTGCTGATCCGTTCTATCAACCTGCCCGAACAGATCAAGCAAGCCATCGAAAGCAAGCTCAAGCAGGAACAGGAAGCGCTCGCCTACCGGTTTC
>JBBSNI010000023.1:0-27217 GCA_038232695.1 Cytophagales bacterium | reverse complement strand
CTGATGGCATTGCTGGGCTGCGGGTTCGATCCCGGCGTGACGGGCGTATTTACTGCTTATGCACAGAAACATCATTTTGATGAAATCCACTACCTGGACATTGTAGACTGTAACGCCGGGAATCATGGAAAAGCTTTTGCCACCAACTTCAACCCGGAGATCAACATCCGCGAGATTACCCAAAACGGACGCTACTGGGAAAACGGGCAATGGAAAGAAACCCAGCCACTGGAAATCCACCAGCCGGTAGATTACCCGGAAGTAGGTCCTAAAGAATCCTACCTGCTCTATCACGAAGAATTAGAATCGCTGACCAAGAATATTCCGCACCTGAAGCGTGCCCGCTTCTGGATGACGTTCGGACAGGAATATATCAAACATTTGACGGTGCTGGAAAACGTGGGCATGACCAGCATCCAGCCTGTCAAATTCCGGGGGCAAGACATTGTGCCGTTGGAGTTTCTCAAAGCCGTCTTGCCCGAACCTTCCAGCCTGGGCGAAGGCTATTCGGGCAAAACCTCTATCGGCTGCCAGATCAGGGGCATCAAAGATGGGCAGGAAAAAACGTATTTTGTCTATAACAACTGCGACCATACCGAAACCTACCGGGAAGTCAAAGCGCAGGCGGTCTCTTACACCACCGGCGTACCTGCCATGATCGGCGCCATGATGATGCTCACCGGCGCGTGGATGCAGCCCGGCGTCTACAACGTAGAAGAGTTTGACCCCGATCCGTTTATGGACGCGCTGAACCAATACGGGTTGCCCTGGCATGAGATTATTAATGAATCCTTAGCTTTTGAGTATCCTGAATAGTTTTCCATAAACCATCAAAAAACGCTATTTTGGAAATTCAGGAAAAATATATCAACCCCTTCACGGATTTTGGACGGTTCGCCGCTGCGATTTAAGAAACTTTTTGGTACGGAAGTTAATAAAGACTTGTTGATGGATTTTCTGAATGAATTGCTAAAAGGCAAAGAGCAGATAGAAGACCTCACGTATCTGAACAGTGAGAAATTGGGAAAAACCAAGGCAGACAGAAAAGCTATCTTTGATATTTACTGCCAGAACAAACAGGGAGAAAAATTTATTAAGTTTAACAAAAAAGAGATGAACGCCTACGAAGAAAGCCTGAAGATATATCGTGATAACCAGAACACAATGCAGTATGCAGTAGAAAAAGCCGTAGAGAAAGTTAAGATGGAGGCAGAGAAGAAAGTAGTGAAAGCAACAATAGAGACAGAAGAAAGAACAGAGAAGGTAACCAGAGAGGAAATTGCCCGATTGATGAAAAAAGATGGCGATCCGCTGGAAAAGATTGCCAGAACGACCGGGCTTTCTCAAGAACAGATCGAAAAACTCTGATGCCTATCCACTTTGACCAAGTGCCTTCTGCCTGTTTTGTGCTGGAAGAAGCCAGGCTGCGCCAAAATCTGGAACTGATGCAGCAGGTACAGGAAGCTTCCGGTGCCAATATCATCCTGGCACTGAAAGGCTTTGCTATGTTCAGCACCTTTCCATTGATCAGACAATACCTGCACGGCACAACCGCTTCTTCCCTCTACGAAGCCCGGCTGGGATACGAAGAGTTTGGCGATGAAGTCCACGCCTACAGTCCTGCCTATTTTGAAGAGGAGATGGACGAAATGATGCATTACTGCAACCACATCACTTTCAATTCTCCTGCCCAATGGGAGCGCTTTAAAAACAAGATTTTGTCCGGCGACAAAAAAGTGTCCTGTGCGATCCGTATCAACCCGGAGTATTCGGAAGTAGAAACGGCGCTTTACAACCCATGTGCTATCGGCACCCGCCTGGGCGTCACGGCAGACCAGATCGGCGATCATCTGCCGGAAGGCATCGAAGGCCTGCACTTTCATACCTTGTGCGAAAGCGATTCGTATGCGTTGGAAAGGACTTTGAAAGCCGTGGAAGACCGCTTTGGTCATTTGCTCCGCCAGGCTCAATGGCTCAACATGGGCGGCGGCCATCTCATGACCCGAAAGGGCTACGATGTGGAACATCTTGTCCGCCTGATCAAAAACATACGGGAAAAATATGACCTGAATGTGATCATGGAACCCGGCTCAGCCGTTGCCTGGCAAACAGGGTATCTTACGGCTACCGTAGAAGATATCATCAACAGCCGGGGTGTGTACGCCGTCGTGCTGGACGTAAGCGTTTCTGCTCATATGCCCGATTGCATCGAAATGCCTTACAAGCCGGTCGTCTTAGGCGCTCAGGACGCTGTACCCGGAAAGCCTGCTTATCGTTTGGGCGGACTGACCTGCCTGGCAGGCGACTATGTAGGCGATTATAGCTTTGAAAAACCTTTGCAGATAGGCGACAGGATCATCTTCAACGATATGATGCACTATACGATGGTCAAGACTACCTTCTTCAACGGCGTCCGGCACCCTTCTATCGGCATCTGGCATGAGGATAATAGGTTTGAGTTGGTGCGCAAGTTTGGGTATGAGGACTATAGAAATAAGCTTTCCTGAATTGCCATCCTCAAAAGAACATTAAATCATATATTAATATTATTCTTGCTTAGGAATACGGATAAAATAAAGTAGCGAAGTTTTGGTTATCTTTGCTTATCACCAAAGGTAATGCAATGAAAAGATACGATCAAGCAACCGAGCAAATGATGCTACGCTACTACGCAGGACTAGCCGAGAGAGATCGCCGCCACTACGCTGCCCAAGAAGTTCAGAAGCTAGACTACGGTGGCAAAAGCTACATTAGCCGATTACTCAGTATCAGCCCGAAGACTATCCGTAAAGGAGAGGCTGAATTACAAGAAACTGCCTTATACGCCCAGATTCCAACAGGCAAGCAACGGCGTAGTGGGGGTGGGCGAAAAAAATTTTGTCCGTCACCCAGAGGTTGAGCAGTTGCTCAAAGACTTCATAGAGCAGCACAAAGCAGGCAGTCCTACGGACGCAAGTGTTTACTGGATACATCGCGCGGCGACCGTCTCAAGCCTAAAGAGATTGCCCAACGCTTTGCTGATCAGCATGGTCTCAGGGTGAGTCACAGCTTAACGAAAAAACTATTACGCCTGATGGGCTACAAGTATCGCAAGCAGTACAAGAACCTCTCTACCGGAGAGAGTGCGCTTCGTCAGGCCCAGTTCCAAGTCATCTTCACCCTGGTAGCGATCATGAGCACGGAAAGCCCTATCATCAGTATGGATTGCAAAAAGAAAGAACGGCTGGCTAACCTCTATCGGGCGGGCAAGTGCTACGCCCAAGCGCCCATCCAAGTTTACGATCGCGCGGCGAACCGTCATGATTATGCGCATTTAGCAACGGGTAAGGTGATTCCCCACGGTATCTATGATTGGCAGCGTAATCAAGCTTATATCTCCATTGGCACCAGTCACGAAACGGCTGGTTTTATCACCGATAATCTGCTCTGGTGGTGGACTGAGTTCGGAATACACCACTATCCTCAAGCCCAAACTATTCTTATCCTTTGCGATGCGGGTGGGGCCAATAACTACCGCCACCATATTTTCAAAAAGCAACTGTTAGACTTAGCCGCTACCACCGGGATGGACTTTGTGATCTGCCACTACCCCCCTTATGCTTCCAAGCACAATCCCATTGAACACCGCGTTTTTCCGCATCTGCATCGGGCCATGCAGGGGGTGGTCTTCTCTACTTATGCTTTGGTGCAGGAACTTATGGAGAAAACCGCTACCGCTACTGGTTTAAGAGTCATGGTCAGAATCAACGATCACTACTATCCCACCGGCATTAGAACAGACCCCAAGGAAGTAGACTTCCAACGCATCCAGACCCATCCGGCAGTGCCACAGCTATCCTACAGAATATGCGCCTAGTTAGGTGCTTTATTTTTTCGGCGTTCCTTAAGGTGTGATGTTAAAAGCAGCGAGTCAAAAGCTTTTTTATATTTCCGTCTTCCGTCTTCCCCCTATCTCACAAACTGCTCATAAAGCTGCTGCGCCTGCCGGAAGGAGTCTTCGAGGGTATCATTGACAATGGTTACATCAAACTGGCTTTCATAGGTCAGTTCGTGCGCTGCTTTTTCCAGGCGCTGGATGATGCTGGTCAGAGAATCTGTTTTCCGGTTGAGGAGCCGGTGCCGGATCGCTTCCAGAGAAGGGGCTTTGACAAACACAGCCAAGGCCTGTTGCTGGAAGTATTTTTTCAGGCTCAAGCCTCCCTCTACGTCTACATCAAAGATCACGTGTTGGTGGTTTTGCCAGATGCGGTTTATTTCTGATTTGAGGGTGCCGTAGAATTGATCAGAATATACTTCTTCCCATTCTATAAATTCTTCGCGGCGGATTTTTTCTTTGAAAACATCGGGTGTCAGGAAGTAATAGTCTTTGCCGTCTGTTTCGTTAGGTCTTTTGGGGCGGGTGCAGGCTGAGATAGAGAAGTCAAGATTTGGGTTGTGCCGGAGCAGATGTCGGACGATGGTCGTCTTGCCTGATCCGGATGGGGCTGAGAAGATAAGCGCTTTGCCCTGCTGCATAGAAAAGTCAGGCTCTTACTACATGTTGCCGGATACTTTCCAGGAGTTCTTCGGGAGCAGGCATGATCCCTAACTTAGCGATGATCGCTTCGCGAAATGCTTTTTCTTTTTTGTAACAATCTTGTACCTCGGGCCAATTAACTGAATGTTTGAGGAAAAAATCAAGGTCTTCTGAGGTAGCCTGCTCGTCTATAAGGAGAGGCAGCAGTTCCATGCAGCGTTTGTATTGAGTACTTTCTTTGGTTAATGGTTCCATGATAGCCGATTAGTAAATATCCTTGTAAAAAAATAAAGAAAACAATAACAAAAAAAATGAAAAAGTCAGTTTTTTAGTCTTTGTCAGGATAACCCATAGAATCAGCATACGATCTTAGCTTCTCTTTCAGCAGGTTGCGCGCCCGGTGCAGGCGGGAACGTACCGTGCCAATAGGTATATCCAGTATTTTTGCCATCTCTTCGTACGTAAATCCCTCCAGATCGCAAAGAATGATCACCGTTCTAAAGTCAACAGCTAAGGCATTAAGTGCGTTGGACACTTCGTCGCCGATCATGTCCTGAACGGCATCAATCCTCAGATCGGAAGTAATGCTGGCATCTACGTCTTCAGAATTGTAGTAAGTTTCTACCTCCTGATAGTCCACTTTAGAAGGTTCCTTACTCTTCTTTCTAAAGTCGTTGATGAAGCTGTTCTTTAAAATGCGGAACAACCATGCTTTTGCATTAGTTCCTCGCTGGAAGGAATCAATAAACCGGAAAGCTTTCAGATAAGTCTCCTGCACCAGGTCTTTGGCATCGTCTTCATCATAGGTCAAACGGTACGCAAAGTTGTACATAGAGTCGATCTGAGGCAGAAACTCGTTGTCGAATATTTCTACCTTTTCCCGCTCCGTATAACGCTGGCGCACGTTCTCTTCCTCAGAAGTTTCCTGGTTTTCCGGGTGGTTCGAAGGTTCTTGATTTTCAGACATATATAGGTGTTTTTAAAAGCGTCAAAATATATAGGGAAGTCTCTTTTTACAACGTCAGCCGCGACTTCCCCAGTATATTAAACTTATATAGGTTGATAAAGTTATTGAAAACTTAATAACTTCGCGCAAACATTTTATATACGTAAAAATCGCTTTTTTTAGATCAAATTGAATGAATTATGTTACAGAGAGTCCAGTCTTTGATGCTGTTGGGCGCCGCTATCAGTATGGTGCTGATCCTATTTTTTCCTATCTGGCAGGAAGCCAGTGCTACCCAAAACCAGGAAACCACCCTGGATGCGTACAACCTGACCTCGGTATCGGCAGCAGAGGCTACGCCGCAGGTGCAACACCAGGAAAATACCATCGCCATCGCCATCCTGGCAGGCGTAGCCGCGATCACGGCTTTTTATGAAATCTTCCGCTTCCGTAACCGCCTGACGCAAATGAAGCTGGGCGCGCTGAATAACCTGCTGATGGTCGCCGTGCTGGCTGCTTCCTGGTATTATGTCTACGAAGGAGAAGCCTATCTGCCCGGGCAGGGTGACTATGAACTTGGGTTTTTTCTGCCTGCCATTGCCATCGTGCTGAATATCTTTGCCAACCGCTTTATCCGCCGCGACGAAAGGCTGGTCCGTTCTGTAGACCGGTTGCGATAAGTTAGACCACCACAAACTGTCAATCTGTCAGGATTTTCTGCCTATATGCTGAATTTAGACAAATGGAATGCATTTTGAAAACCCATTCTATATTCATTCCACAACCAATAAAAACGATAAAGAATCATGGTAGAAGAAAAAGGCACCATCTCTATTAATACGGAAAACATCTTTCCGATCATCAAGAAATTCCTTTATTCAGACCACGAAATCTTCCTCCGGGAACTGGTCTCCAACGCCGTAGACGCTACCCAGAAGCTGAAGCGGCTGGCGGCTATAGGCGAGTATAAAAAAGACCTGAACCAGCCGAAGATCACTGTTTCTATCAATAAAAAGCTGAAAACCATTACCGTGAGCGATCACGGCATCGGCATGACAGATGAAGAGGTAAAGAAATATATCAACCAGATCGCTTTCTCCGGGGCGACCGAGTTTATAGAAAAATACCAGGACAAAGGAGAAGATAAGCAGATCATCGGGCACTTTGGCTTGGGCTTTTATTCTTCCTTTATGGTAGCCGGCAAGGTAGAAATCTTCACCAAATCATACCAGGAAGGCAGCGAAGCCGTTCGCTGGGAGTGTGACGGCAGCACGGAGTTCAGCATTAGCCCTACGGTCAAGAAAGAGACCGGCACGGACGTGGTGCTGCACATCAACGACGACTCCAAAGAGTTTCTGGAAAAAGAACGCATCCAGGGCATCCTGGACAAATACTGTAAGTTCCTGCCTGTAGAGGTAGAGTTCGACGGTAAGGTTGTCAACAACCCGCAGCCGCTGTGGACCAAAGCGCCTGCAGACCTGAGCGATGAAGACTACCTGAAGTTTTACAAAGAACTGTATCCTTTTGCTGAAGACCCGCTGTTCTGGATTCATCTCAATGTAGATTACCCTTTCAACCTGACCGGCATTCTTTATTTTCCCAAGATCAAAAGCGATCTGGAGATGAACCGCAACAAGATACAGTTGTATTCCCGCCAGGTATTTATCACCGACGAGGTAAAAGATGTAGTCCCGGAATTTCTCATGCTCTTGCATGGCGTGATCGACTCGCCGGACATCCCGCTCAACGTGTCGCGGAGTTACTTACAGTCGGATAGCAATGTGAAGAAGATCAATGCACACATTACCAAGAAGGTAGCCGACAAGCTGCACGAACTCTTTAAGAAAGACCGGCAGGCGTATGAAGAAAAGTTTGACAACATCGGGCTT
The DNA here is from genome assembly GCA_038232695.1 of Cytophagales bacterium. Taxonomy (GTDB): domain Bacteria; phylum Bacteroidota; class Bacteroidia; order Cytophagales; family Cyclobacteriaceae; genus JAJNNC01. Next base: position 19,866 of record JBBSNI010000023.1, on the reverse strand, counting down.
TTTGTCAAGTACGGGATGATCTCTGAAGATAAGTTTTATGAAAAAGCCAAAGCGTTTGCCTTGCTCAAAAACGTAGAAGACAAGTTCTTTACCCTGGACGAATACCGGGAGCGCGTAGCCGTCAACCAAACCGACAAAAACGGTACGGTTATCTATCTCTACACCACCCACCAGGGCAAGCAGGACGCCTTCATCCAGTCGGCCCGGAAGAAGTCTTATGATGTGCTGAACCTGGATGGCCCGATTGACAGCCACTTCATCAACATGCTGGAAAACAAGCTGGAAAAAACTACCTTCAGGCGCGTGGATGCCGACACCGCCGACAAACTCATCGACAAAGATGAAAAGATAGAAAGCGTACTGTCCGACAAAGAGAAGGACACGTTGAAAGCTATCTTTGAGAAAATGGCAGACAACGCCTCTATGACCGTCACGGTAGAGTCTATGTCGCCCGATGAGTTGCCCGTGACGATCACTTTGCCGGAGTTTATGCGCCGCATGAAAGACATGGCAGCCAGCGGCGGTGGCGGCTTTATGATGATGGGCAACCTGCCCGACCAGTACAGCGTAGCCGTGAATGCCAACCACCCGCTGATGGACAAAATCCTGAAAGCCAATGAACAGACCAAGCAGGAGCAGTTAGCCCGGCAAGCCATAGACCTGGCCAAGCTCTCCCAAAATATCCTGACCGGCGCCGACCTGACGCATTTTATTCAGCGTAGCGTGGAGTTGGTAGCAGAATAATTACCAGGTAGATAAAAATTCCTATTTCAATTGCTATAGTTTCAATACAGTATGTACTCTGAATCGTAGGATAAGGCAAAACTACCTATACTACAGAAACATAGGATCTTAAATAATTATTGTGGTTATAATTTATTGCCTTCGTTGGTACAACTCACAACAATTTGGCTTTGAAATACCCAAATGTGTTGGAGACCTAATGACTTTCCCAGCAAATTCCCTGTGCCATTAACAGTATATTCATTTCCATTTAACGTAACAGCAGTCGGTCTAAGGGTGAAATTGTTGCCATTAACATCGGCATACAAACTTTGGTCAGTACCGAAAAAATTCAAAATTTCTATGCTTGACGGATCGAGTCCTTTGAAAATTGATATGCTATAATTCCTCTGTCCGATTTGACCATTAAAATTAGTACACATAGAAAACATTTGATAACTGCCAATAAAAGAATCTCGTGGATCAAGCTTAGGCACAGGGTTATCAGTCTCCAGACAAGCTGTCAACAGCATTAATAGTAGCGGTAAAAGGTAAGTCTTTTTCATTTTCGTATATGTTGTTAAATGCCTTATCTACAGCCGCGATTAGAGGAATAGATTAAAGCGGGCCATCCTGCAGCAGAGCAATTGTACCAGGTATAGGATGCTCCACTTTGGTTCATTACGACCATAGTTTCAGATTGAATTGAGGTAATGGACCATTCCTCAGGATAGCCGGTAGCGGTACTCATAGAAATATGGTGATCATCAGCTTCAAAAACAGCCGTGTATGATTGGTAAGATTGCCATCCGAGTGTACCAATGTTTTGCCAAGCACGAATTTCCACTGTACGCCTGTCGGCTGCCTGGGCTTGGGTGAAATCATACGTTCGCACAGAGTTAGAGGCTATAGGCCATATCCAACCCTGTAAAAGAAAATCAGGGGTGGTATCTACGGTATCTACAACATCCTCTGAACAAGAGGCTTGTGTAAGCAAAAGAGATAGGATCGGTAGCAGGGCAACCAACAAACGGGAATGGATGAATGGTTTCATAATTTTATAAGGTTTAGTAGTAGATTGATTTCAATAATGAATTGCCGAATGCTGAGAAGGTCACCGCATCAGATCAATCTTTGATACTGATTAAGGTTGCCTTTTCTGATAATACTGTTTATCTCTTTTTTCATATCCTTGAAATCAGTTGTTTTGCCAAGGTTGTACATTTCAATAAATGGATTCTTGCTAATTATTTTGCTCATCAATGTATCTATGCTTGGCGGGCTCTTTAGGTTAGCATATTGCTCAAAAGTATATTCCAGGAAAACCGTATTTTTACTTAAACCCAGACCATCCAACCAATAGCCTTCCTCTAGCTGCGTAGGCTCATAATCAAGAAAAGCCGCCATGTCCTTTGGGTCAGGATAAGAAACTATTTTATCCTTTGCATCAGAAAGTGTGATGACTACATGATTTTTATAATCCTGGAAAGTTTTATACACTATAACATTAGGTAAAGCCATAACAGCAGATTTACGGGTGTAAGTAGTATTACAGGAACATGTCAGATTGAATAAGGCGAAAAACGTGCATAAAGAAAGTTTCATTGGACCATTATTTTTTTAGTTTCAATCAGATCACCCATATCAATCCTGATCAAATAAAGGCCGGGCAGAAGTAGACTGACATCAATTTCCTCATTTAATAGTAAATGCGAAACTTCTAGTCGCAGTTGTCCTGACATATTAAATATTTGAATAGCCTTAATGGCAATATCATCCTTTGGAGTCTTTATTTGGATTCTGTCCTGAGCAGGATTGGGATAGATCTCAATCTTGGCATGATCGGCAACCGGAACATCTATACCCGTAATTATTTGCTCTCTTTGCAGTTTAATATCTAACATATACGTGCCTGTAAAGCCTGCAAAGTATGGAGCAACTTTGAATATGAATGAACCCCCATCTGAAACTGTCAAATTAGCTGGCATGACGTCATCATAAGCCTCCGTATAATTAGTTCCATCAGAGATTGAAAAGACAACATCGCAAGAATAAGTCGTACTGTCTTCGCTATTAGAACGATCATGGATTCTAGCGGAAATTGTATAATCATATCCAGGAGGTAGTTCTATTTGATAGTAGTCTACATCACTTTCTATATGAAGATTGGAGCCTGGGGTAGTGGTATGGAACTGGTCGTTGACGAACGAAATAGGAATAGGGTAAGCGCCTGATTCATCATCATTGTTTTCATAGGCATCAGGTAAGATAGGAGGCGCTTCTACAATGACTCTAACGGGATTCGGATAAATACTCGATGCTCCGACAAACTTCCAATCCCCTTCAACCTCTTTGCTGAAGAAGGCAAGCAAATAACTACCAGGCTCAACATCCAATCCTGATGAACTAAAGGTGATACCGTCGATATAATAGTGATTTGAGGATAAATTCCAGTTTTCTTTGACCTCAATCTCTGCCACATGATTACCATCATACGTATACAAATCTAAAGAGAAATCTCCCTGAAAATCAGAAGTACCAACGTTTGCAACATTCAATGTTACTTCGAAAGGTTGATTTTGAATGATGTTTCTCTGGCTGAGGCTGATGCTATCATATAATTCCAGCTCGTTGGCAGGACCTTTGACAGTTAACATTTCCAAATTGGAATAACTTCCCTCTTTCACAGCAGTCCATTCTCTATCGGCCAGGCGGTAAAATAACTTCAGATAATAAGTGGCCGGCACAAGTTGAAATAGTCCATCATTCTTAAAGTTCAAACCGTTAGTATAAATGTATCCGACATCAAGTGAATAGCCTGTTTTAATTTCAACGAATTCAAGGAATGTTCCTTCTGAATTAAAAATACCTACCGTATAATCACCCTGGAAAATGCTTGAGCCTGCGTTGAGGATATTTACGTTGACTTCAATTGAGTCGCCGTAGTTGATGGTTGCACTTGGGCTTACTGATAACGCACTATAAAGTTCCAGTTCACCACTTTGATCAGAATTTTGATTAGGCGGTTGAATCCCTATCAAGGCCGATTGATGGGCATTATATTCCCCATCACCACCACCCGTACCCAAAGAACCAGGATTCAAAGCGTCAAGCAAAAAATAGGCATCCGAATTACCGCCCCAACCCCAGTTCATATGAAAAAAATCATTATTGTCATATCCATCGCAAATAAAAGCATGTCCATTCTTCCCACCAATACCAGTGTATAAGACTGGCCTACCTTCCTCAAGTTCGGTTTTTATTACTTGAATCCATTGAGAATAGTTATTCAAATAGTCGTTTTTTTCTACCCCTTTTAAGGTGGTTCTGTCATAGCCAAAATAGGTAGCAAAAGCATACTCAGAACAATGCTGAACAGGACTTTGACTACTTACTACCCAAGCTCCACTCACTTTCGGACTGTAATTCATATCAACGCTAACGCCACAATGATTCATTAATGTAGCTACAGCAGCAACTTCTGCCGGAGAGGAAGATGCATTCAACTCAGTGGGCATATTATCCCAGTCATAATAGGTAGCCCCGAAATTGGCAGAGAGTGTACCATAATTGTCTTCCTGGTAAGCATGAAAACCCATGCCCTGTAATGGCCATTTATGGTATTTAAGGATTTGGGCCATAGCGGTAGCCACACAACCCGCGACAACATATTTACCACTATTAAGGTCAAAAGGACAAAGATGATTGTAAAAAGGCGATTGATTCCATTTCGTTTGGATCAGAGGAGCCACCGCTGTAGTTTTGGCCGTTCTTAAGTGAACAGTTTTTGTGTTGTCTTGTAATTCCTGCCATTTCTGAATTACTTCTCGGGAAGGTTTGATATTATGTTCCTGAACGTAGCTGATCTGTTTTTTGTATTCCTCCATCCATTTTTCAAATTCAGGCGACATATGGGTATCATCAAAGGTGCTTTCAAAAGAGTAACCAAGAATCGGATTAACGGCATCTTCATTGGCAACGATGATAAAACCCCTTTCCTCAATATTGTATATGTAATACGGAGTATTCGTTGGTACTGACTTCCTTGCGTTTGCTGAGCCAGCTATTTTAGGATACGCTAAGATCAGGTTGAACTCTCTGCTTCCGGTTATCCGGGCGTTAGGATTAAATGGCAGATCGATAGACTGCTTCAGAAAGTTTTTTGCAACTTTTATCGCTGTTTGCGGGTCAATCTCTCCTCCATAACTATGGAGTGAAAGGACCCAACAGATTAAAATATAAAGGTATTTCATGGTCTTGGTAGTTTATAGCTGTCAATTTTATAAGTCCCGCAGGGAAACTGTAAAGTTATAAGCACTCGTGCTTCCTGAGGAAAAATTTTGGTTGTATATAACCGCGGCAGTGCCGAAAGTAGTTACATATGACATACTCAGATAGGTCTGGGTTCCCTGTTGATAGATGCGTCCTTGAATGCGCGCCATGGCAATACCGGTATAACCCGTCTGGCTCTGAGATTCTCCCTGAAAGAAAATCTCCCCATTGTTTACCTGAAATTTGCCTCGGATAGGAAACAGATCAGTTCTTACATTGGGTGCATTGAATAGAAAGGTCTGATCATCGGATGAAAAAACCCATTGAGCGCCTGCAATACGATTTAACATACTTTGCTGCCACTGGGGCTGCCCCTGCAATTGTTGAAAGGCTACAATTTCCTGGGTAGTTACCCGAAAAATATCTTGTGCATGAGCATGGCTGTAAAAGGCCATAGAAGCGAAAGCAAGCGCGAACAGTACCGGGATTTTTGTTCTTAAAGTTTTCATAGCTGATTAGGTTTACATGGTGAAAAAAACAGCGCGTTTGGTGGCGCCTTCAACTAAGAGTTACCGAATTATTAAAAGGTCACCGGATAGTTGAATATTTTAAAAACCCCGCTGGAAAGCACCGGCAGAGTTTTGAAGAGTATGGCTGAAAAAAGTAATTAATGTGCAGTGCTATTTGTGGCTTTTTCATCTGCTGCTCCCTGCTGGACAATAATTCTTGCTCCATTGGCAGATTTCACAGTCGGTGAGTATTTTTTACTTTCCACTTTATTTTTCTCCCTGACTGTTGCCGCCGATTTCCAATGATGCACCTTGTACCAAGTATACCATTTTAAAGTCTAAGTCAAGCTCGTTACCTTCTACTTTTCCATCTCCCGAAAATTCAAAAGTAATGCTTAGAGGCTCCCCTTCATACAAAAAAGTCAGAGTCAAATCAAAGTTATCGATCTCAAATTTGTTACCCGTTATTTTAGCAGTTGGGTCATCTTCAAATTTAATAGATTCGATTTGCGTAAATCCAGCCTTAAGAAGCTCCTCAGAAAATTCTTCTAAATCCAATTCAATGATATCAGATGTACCTTCTTTGGCAGATATATTTATGACGCTACTGCTTTCAAAACTAAATGGATCTGGCTCGCTACCCTCCGGGGTAATAAATGTCCACTTTCCTTCTGTTTCATTCATTTTGTAATCACCTACGAATTTAGCTGTGGGTGGGAGGGGTTCCGGAGGTTCCGGGCAAGCTGTTAACATACACAAACAGAGTAGCATTGGCAGGGTGCCCATTAATTTTTGGAAGTTGGTTAAAGTTTTCATGATTTTAAGGAAGTTTAGGTGTATGATTGATTTGTTTACACCTATGAGTTGCCGTTTTTCAAGAAGGTCACCGCAGTGAGAAGAAAAATTGTTAAAAATAAACCGGGATACCTGTTTGCCTAATTGCCATTTAGACCAAAAACTAAAACATTTTCTTATTGCTGATAAAATTTTGTACCTTGATCGTAATCAATGCACCCTACCAAAGAGATACGATACCATGACCTACCCCTGCCTTTACCTGCTTGATCGCCTATGTCCCTGCCTGGGCACAGACGTGGCAACAACGCTATGAACAGGCGACAGTGGATTTTGATAATGGCAACTATGCACAAGCCATTTCAACGTTGGAACCTGTACTTTCAGAGACAAAAACGGCTTTTGAAAAGAATCCTACCGATACTACCTATGCCTCTACTATTTACTTATTGGGCGACTGCCACTGGTGGGCTGGCAACTATGCCGAAACGGAGCAACTTTTTAAAGCATCTCTTTCTCTCATACGATCGCAGCAAGGTGAAAGAAATAAACCTTACATTGATAGAACCGCCGATCTGGCTGCTCTTTACTATGATCTGGGCCGCTATGAGGAAGCAGAGGTCTTGTATAAGCAGGCTTTGGCTATTGATCAAGAGATCCTAAGCCAGGAGGATGCAGATCATATAGGCACATTAAATAACCTGGCGGTGCTATGGGACGTTATGGGTTAGCCGAGCCGCTTTACAAGCAAGTCATTGCGGGTTTTCGGAATGTATTAGGCAATACGCATCCTACCTATGCCACCTCACTCAACAATCTGGCGGCTTTGTATACCAGTATGGGCAGGAATGAAGAGGCTGAACCCCTACTGAAAGAAGCAGCCCATATACACTTAACGAATCATGGGGAAAATAACCGGCAGTACGCTACTACCTTGAATAATCTGGCCATGGTCAATTTATTACTCAACCGATCTGAGCAGGCCATCGCTTATATGCTAAAGGTCCTGGAGATCAGAAAAGAACTGGTGGGTGTGGATCATCCGGAATACCTGATATCCCTTTCTAATCTGTCATACATTTATCTGAAAACGGAAAATCCTGAAAAAGCGGCTGAAATTGCCGAAAAAGCGGTTGCCTCTTCCCTGACACAGTTGGGCCGTCATCATCCCTATTATCTTAACGCTTTGACCAATCAGGCCGGTGCTTTCCTGAAGATGGGGCTTTATGCGCAGGCTGCGCCGCTGTTACAACAGGTAGCCGATACCCGTCAGGCAGTGTTAGGAACGCATCATCCTGAGTATGCTTACGCCCTGAGCGATTTGGCGGCTGTTTATGTACACCAACAGGAGTATCAAAAAGCCGAAACGATACTAACAGAAACTTTTGACTATTATATCAGGCATATACAAAACTACTTTCCGGGATTGAGTGAAAAAGAAAAAGAGAAATATTTTACCAATATTCAGGGTTACTTCGAGGCTTTCAACAGCTTTGCCCTTTTGCAACACAGCCAAAATGCATCCCTTACAGAGATACAGTATAATAATCAGTTGGTGACAAAAGCTTTGCTGCTGGATGCGGCCCGGAAGATACAGCAACGTATTGTAGAAAGTGGGGATACTACCCTGGTACAGGCCTTTGAACAATGGCACAGGCAGCGGGAAGCGCTGGCAAAATACTACCAGATCCCTATTCAGGAGTTGAAACAGCAAGGGATACGGCTCGATAGCCTGGAGGAAGTTGCCAATGCACTGGAAAAAGAACTTTCTGCTAAATCTGGCGTATTTGCACAGGCGCACCATCAACAGCCTGGCTGGCATGATGTGCAACAGGTGTTAAAAAAAGGAGAAGCTGCCCTGGAAATGGTGCGCTTCCGCCAATACGATTTTGATCTGGGTGGAAATTTCACCGATACGGTCTGTTATGCGGCTTTGATCATTACCCCGGATGTACAGCACCCCACATTCGTGCTGCTTGAAAACGGCAACCTACTGGAAGAGCGGCTCTTAAAAGCGTACCGGGCAGATATCCGGGAAGGCCGGCACGAATCCGAAGCCTATCAATATTACTGGCAACCTTTAGAGCAGGCATTGCAAGGCGTCAGCAAGCTTTACTTCTCTCCCGATGGAGTGTATCACCAGATCAACCTGTCTACTTTGCTCAATCCTGTTTCCGGGCAGTATTTGCTCGATGAGCTACCTATCGTTACCTTAACTTCAACACGCGATCTTTTAAATAAAAATCAGCCAAAACTACCTGTTGCCGGTCAGCAAGCGGTACTGGTAGGTTACCCTGACTATGATCTTAGCAGAGAAAAACACAGGCAGTTGACGGCAACGGCCAGCAACCAGGTTGAGCAGGCGGGTTACCTGCCTGTTAAGTTGGAAAGAGGAGATGAGCTGAAACCTTTGCCCGGAACCCGGCAGGAAGTAGAACAGGTAGCGCAACTACTGGCTAAGCATCAGATAAAAACAGCCGTATACCTGGGTAAGCAGGCGTTGGAGGAAACTGTAAAGCAGGTAAATAACCCAAAGATATTGCACATTGCTACGCATGGCTACTTTGAACAGGACGTTCAGGAAGAGAAAGCCTTTCAAAATCCTTTGCTGCGTTCCGGGTTATTGCTGGCTGGCGCCGGTCGTTCGCTCAATGACACTCTGCCCTATGATCCTCTTGAAACTGACTTACTGGAAGATGGCATCTTAACGGCCTATGAGGCTGTCAACCTGCGTTTAGACCAAACCGAATTGGTCGTGCTGAGTGCCTGTGAAACTGGTTTGGGAGCCATAAAAAATGGAGAAGGTGTATACGGCTTACAAAGAGCGTTCAAAGTAGCCGGAGCAGACGCTATCCTGATGAGCCTGTGGAAAATAGATGATCAGGCTACCCAGGCTTTGATGACTTCCTTTTATGAATACTGGCTCAATAAAAAAGACAAATCGGAGGCCTTCAAAATGGCACAGCAGCAGTTGCGCCAGCAATATCCCGATCCTTATTATTGGGGAGCTTTTCTGCTGATAGGTGAATAAAGTCGCACTCAATAGGTCATTTTATAAACCCACCATCCTTTTACCTTATCATTTTCTAATTCAAAAATAATTCTGGCATGTTCATAGTAATCGTATCTGATGGTTCCTGTTCCGGCTGCGCTGTGTGTCGGCTCACCGTATTTTTTTCTCACCTCTTCCAGGTCAGCACCGATGCCTACTCCCAGAGTGGTTTTACCTGAATAGCGGGAAGAAGTAAAGGAAGTCAATAAAATATAGTCTGAAAGCTCCAGCGTAAGCCGGCACATATCGCCCCTGTCAGCACCTGTGATCTTCACCGGATAATCCGAATCAGCGATGAGTAACATAGCAGGTTCGCTGTCCGTGGTTTCTTCTGCCTTAACCAATACCATACTTTCGCTTACTTTTTCGGGTTTCAGATCAGCATGATCTTTTGTCTGATGCCAGAATCCATGAATCCATTTTTCCAGTGTGGACCAGTGGGTAAACCAGTGGCTGGCCTGGTCTTGCCAGGAAGTGTTGATCTTTTGGTAAAGTGCCCTGTTATAGTTTGCCTGATAGGCCTTTTTCTCTGCGGCCTGTTCAAAATCCGGCTGGGCTTTGTCTACCTGATCGTTCTTTACCAGTGCGATACCACGTATCAAATGTGCATTTCCCGGAAGAGGCTCCTTCCTGTCTGTGCAGGCTTTTTCCAGTTCATTTATTTTTCCGATGGCTGCTGCCTGGTTGTCCTGTAAAGAATAGGCACACGCCAGGTTGATGTAGCCTGAGAAATAGGATTTGTCCATCGCCATCGCTTTTTCAAAATAGTTCTGCGCCTCTGAAAGCAACCTCTCAGCTTTTTGCTGTCTTGTAGTTTTATCTTCGAAAGCCCGCAAGCCCCCTCTTCTCAAACGGGTATCGGCATCCAGTTCAAAGGGATAGGCAAAGTATACTTCTTCGGCATCCATGAGTGCCATAGCCTGCGCCAGTTTGGTGACACCGGCGTTGTTATATACTTCCCGTCCGGGATATTTAGATAAGATATAGTCAAAACAGACAGCAGCTTCCTCATAGTTTTTTCTTACATAAAGTAACTGCCCAGCCCGGAAAGCATACAAAAGAGGCTTGAGTTCACGCACTTTTTCCTCAGCGACAGCAAGGCGTTCCTGCCTACTGGGATACCCCTGTAATTGTTCGGGCAGATTGTACACCTGATAAATAGCATCCAGTGTCTTCGGCAATAAGCGGAAGGTTTCATAGCCTGCCAGAAAGCCGTAGAACAAGCCGAAATAATCCGCTTCTGCTTCCAGCAGGCGCTTTTCTGTTTTTGAGATTGCTTTTTTGTCATCTTGCGCGATGCCTGTCATATCGGCAAAGCTGTTGCCCCAGGTGTGGTTCTCATAAAAATGAGCCAGTTCATGGCCGATAATACAGGCCAGGGCATTTAATGAATCAGGGCCAAAGCCGATACATACATCATACAATTGCTCATCCACGATGATTTTAGGCTGGGGATACGGTTTAAACTGTGCAATCACCTGCTGCCTGCTTTGTATACTGTTCATCTGAAGCAAAGGCATTTTACGTACATCCCCCTTGGCCGAAGCAATTTTCTGGCACACAGATAATACTGCCTGGTATTTATAATGGGTGTGTGGTAACACCTGGGCATAGCACGGCATACACTGAAAGATCAGAAACGACAGTACACAGGCCCTGATTTGCCTTTTGCCGGAAAATAGAAAAGCCCTCATATCTTTGTAGCATTATTCTTCCTTCAAAGCCCGTATGCGGTTGAACCCTCTTTCCACCAGGTATCTTTTTTCATCGATCACTAACATATAAGTATCCGTCTGTTCCTGGTGTTCTAACATGATTTCATTGTTCCGGAAAACGGTAGAAGAGAAAATCTGTAAAGTATCTTTAAAACGGTAATGAAAAGGATACTGAGGATCAGACATGATTTGCACTACCACTGAATCTGAAATCGTTTCTTCCCCGGCATATCCCATATTTTCTGCTCCTTTGGCAGCTATTGGAATCTGAAAAGTTTGTAAAGCTACTATCTCAGTCCCTAGGTCGTTAAAAAGCACATCACGCTTGATCCATAATATACCTGCCAGCAGCAACAATGAAATGGAAGCGGCCAGTGTCCAAACACCTGTGCGGCTCCATAGCGAACGTACTTTTCCCTGATCCAGGGTATCTTTTGCTGCAATGGTTGGGGCTGAACGATCCTCAGGCAACTCCATGTGGGTATGAAATTGTTTGAACTTGCTTTTTAACGCTTTATTTCCCCAATCCTGCAAACTTCTCCGCACGGCTTTTTGGGCTTCTACCTCTATCCGGAGGGCAGGGTCTTGCTCCAGAAGACGTTCAAATTCTACTCGTTCCTGTTCCTGCAATGCATCGTCCAGATACTGATCAATCCATTCAGTCTTATTATCCTCACGCATCATTTTACAGTGTTTGTAATATCGCTTGTGCTTTCTGACGCATCCTATCCATGCACTTGTTTTTCTTTGATTTAGCCGTATTAGACTGGTTGTACTGAAAGCGTAAGGCAATGGCTTCCATGCTCAGCTTTTCGAAGTAAAAGGCCAGCAGTAGCTGACGGCAGATTTCGTCTAATTGCGCTAATGCCTCCTGCATCGCTTGTTGATAGGGCACCGCATCGCTTTCAACCTCTTCTATGTTCACTTCAACAGGTTCGTAGTGATCAATGATCTGTTCGGCATGACGTCGCCTGTAGCGTAGCAGGTTCAGCCATTTTAACCGGCACACTGAATAAATATAGGTTTTCAGAAACTGTATTTCTTCTCCTGCACGAATTTTCTGAAAAACTACTAACAAGCCTTCCTGATACAGATCTTCGGCATGACTGTCATTACCCCGGTTATGCGTTACGAAGTGAGCGACCATAGGATAATACTGCCGGTATACATATTCCATGATGGCTTCGTCTCCCGATTGAATGCCAGCGATCAAAGATTTTTCTGTATGATCCCCTTTAGGATTCATAGGTTAGTTACCGGTTTTAGAAAAGGTCACCGCAGGGTTTAGCAATAAATAAAAATAATGATTGCTTGCCCGCAAGCATGTCGGGCACAATGCGTTAAATTTAATATTATTTTAAATATTTGCAATAAACAGCTTTGCCAGCGTAGCTTTCACGCCCTGCTGCCTATACTGGCTGAGAAACATCTTCACTTTCCGGCTAAAGCCTTCTAAACTTTTCAAGTCCTGCTCCCAGAACTTCTGGTTGGCAAGCACCTGGTCTACCAGCGCGTCGGTATCCTTGTTTTCCTGCCAAAGTTGGTAAAAGTAAGCGGCCTGCTCGTCCTGGATGGGGTAGGTTTGTCCCTTGTGTTCGCCGTAGTATTTTCCATTTTCTTCTTTTACCGGGCACGCAAAAAGCAGGTAGGCGGCAAACCCGGCGCACATGAGTTCCGGTACTTTGCCAAATTTCTGTACATAACGCGCAAAGGTAAGCCCGTTGCGCATGTTCATCTTGGAAGTATACTGAAGGGTAATGCTGATGAGCTTATGGTTCAGGAAAGGATTGCGAAAACGGTCCAGCACATCACCGGCAAATTCTTTGGCCATAGCCGGGTCTATGTCGAGCGAAGGCACGATCTCCTCCTGGATCACCTGCGTGATAAACTTCGACATGACCTCATCTTCCATACAGTCGTAGACGGTTTCCAGTCCGCACAGGAAGCCGGCCGCTACGCTGATGGTATGGCCGCCGTTGAGGATACGCAGCTTGCGCTCCCGGTAAGGGGTGATGTCCTCGCTGATGATAATACCTTCGTCAGCTTGCAGGAAAGGGGCTTTTTTTATCAAAACATCTTGCTTCCCTTCTATGGCAAACAGCCGGTATACCTCGCTCACAGTGAGCAGCCCGTCCTGGTAACCCAGTTCCTTTTCTATCTTTTGTTGCTTTTCCGCATCCGGTTCTCCCGGCACGATGCGGTCTACCAGCGTATTGCAAAAGATATTGTGCTTTTCAATCCACTGGATAAAGCCTTCCTCCAATTGATTGATTTCTGACAGCTTTAGCACGATTTCTTTAAGTTTGCTGCCATTATCTATGATCAGTTCGGTAGGCAGGATCACCAGGGCGCTTTCCGGCGAGCCGCCAAAAGCCTGGTATCTTCTATAGAGGTAAGCGGTCAGCTTTCCGGGAAAGGAAGCAGGCGGATTACCTTGCAGGTCGTCATCTTCCTGTAGCGTGATGCCTACTTCGGTGGTGTTGGATACAACGATGCTGATGTTTTCGTCGGCAGCGCATTGCAGCACTTCTTCCCACTGGTCGGCTGCCGGCAGGGCGCGGCTTACGCTGGCCGTCAGGATATACTCTTTTTGTATACTGCCTTTGGCAAACCCTTCTACGCTTAGCGTAAAAAGCCCGTCCTGCTCGTTGAACAGCGTACTTCTGCCGGAGCGGGTATTGTTGACGATCACAGCTTTGCCTTTAAAAACCCCCTGGCGGTTGGACTGGTCTATAAAAAAGTCGATAAAGCCCCGCAACAGCGCGCCGGAACCAAACTGTATGACTTTTTCGGGGTAGTCTAATTGCTCCCGGCCAGGCACCTGGAGGTTGCCGGGCGGATGGTATTTTTGGGAACTAATAAGGTTTTTGTTGAGTGGATTAGGCATAAGAAGAATAGTTTATTTGAGTTACTAATTATTTATTCATCCGCTTGTGCATCATGTAAACCACTGCCTACTATAAATAGGTAGCTTCAAACCTGATATTGAAATATGCGCGACACACGGCCAAATACAATTCAATACCGATTTTTCGGGCCGGTTTACAGATCGGCCCCAGCTACGGATATTTTCGGCAGCGTTGTGATCGCTATGCCCCAAATGTCCGCAGTTTGTGCACTTGAATACTTCGCCGTTACGTTGACCAATATGCTTACAGCAGCTACACGTTTTGCTGGTGTAGGCTGGTGGTGCGTAGACTACCTGAACGCCCTCACGTTCGGCTTTATAGGCGATGTAGCTTCTCAATTGGTGGAAACTCCAGCGATTGTGCAATCCTCTCTGAGACTTACGGAGCCGTTTGTTCGTAGATTTACGAATGCCTTTAAGCTCTTCGAGACAAATCGCTTTCTGTTCTTTTTTTGCTTTGGCGACCAGTGCCTTAGCAATCGTGTGATTTGCTATTTTGGTAGTGGTTCTTTCCCTACCGGAAATACGTTTGAGTGCTTTGCGGGCACTCCTGGTTCCTTTAGACTGCAACGAAGCACGGGTTTTCTCATGGACTTTGCGAAGCTTATTAAGGGCTTTTCCCTCGTAGGTGTTCCCGTCCGAATCGGTGGCAATGTTAGTAATGCCCAGGTCAACGCCCAACACGTCCTCACTCAATTGTTCCGCCCGGCGATCCGGCACTTCGCAGGTAGTGTGCAGGTAAAATTTGCCCCTAATGTAGCAAAGGTCGGATTCCCCTTGCTGGTACTGCAACAGCTTGGTGTGATGTTCACCCGTTACGTAGTGTATTTTTTGTCGTCCTTCTATCGTCCAAAGCGAAGCGATACGCCTGTCAAATCGCCAGCTAAGAATACGGGCATCGTAGCCAATAGAGCCATACTCACGGAAATTGCGCTGCTTCTTTTTGTCAAGCTTGTAAGCATCGGCGACCTTGCTCACACAACGTACCACCGCTTGTGCCGAAAGAGGGGTAGAGGTTTTGATGTCGTGGTACGTGCCGTGGTGGATTTTATACTGACCGAACACTTTGTTTTCCCACGCCCAGACCGAAATACGGTCACAAGCAGCGTTCGCTTCCTGCATGGTTTGCAGCAGCAATTCAGCTTGCTCTGGGGTGGGTCGAAGGTGGACTTTGGCGGTCAGTTTCACTACACTAATATACGCAAAATGTGTTAAGTATTGAAATATCTCTTATCCTAGAGGGTAACCGCTGAAGGTGAGGGTGTCAAACCATTTAACAGACTATGAAAAGCAACCGCCGCCAGCAGTATATTGTCGGGGATGCTGCTATGGGTTGGAATAGATTTTTGCTTATTTTCGGGAATAAGCCAATCCAGTCCGACCAGCACGACCATAGAGAAGATCATATTGCCCAACGTAAAATAAGTACCCAGCAGGTTGCCCAGGATAGCAAGGACAGCCGGAAGCAAAGCCAGGGTGTAGCGGAAGTAGATCATAAGGTCAAGTGTCTGGCTACGAATATACATGATTTTATACAAAAGAAACGGTCACTGCTTCACAGCTTGTACTTGAGCATTGAATATTGAATATTGCGTATTGAATATTTAATGCGGAATGCCGCCTACATCAACACGAAATGCTAAAGTGAAAAAGTGGTGTTGTAAAAAAGTGAAATTATGCCCTTAATCCCCGAAGGAACGCTTGTCAACACGCTGGCTGTGCTGGCGGGAAGTACGCTGGGGCTGCTGCTGCAAAGCCGCTTCCCGGAAAATATCCGCAGGATCAGCTTCCAGGGCATTGGCTTGTGCACCCTGCTCATCGGGATGCAGATGGCCTTGCAGGTACAAAACATATTAACCCTCATCTTTAGCATATTGATCGGCGGCGCCATCGGAGAGCAACTCAAACTGCACGAAGGCTTCGTCCGCCTGGGCGACTGGATCAAGTCCCGGGTGAAAATCGGCAACGAACGCTTTACGGAAGGGCTGATCACCGCTTTCCTGCTTTTTTGTGTGGGCTCGCTCACCATCGTAGGCGCGCTGGAAGAAGGGCTCAACGATGATCCCTCTCTGCTCTATACCAAGTCTACCCTGGATGGATTCTCCTCTATCGTGCTGGCGTCGGTGTACGGCTGGGGGGTGCTGTTCTCCGCTTTGCCGCTCTTTCTTTTTCAGACAGGCATTACCCTGTCGGCAGGGTTGCTGCAACCTTATCTTTCTGAAATGGTCATTGCCCAGCTTTCAGCGACCGGCGGCGTGGTCATCCTGGGGCTGGGGCTTAACCTGCTGGAGATCATGGCCATCAGGATCACCAACCTGCTGCCTGCCCTGCTCATCGTTGTTGTGCTGACGCTGCTGGTCGAAAATATAGCTTGAACCTGCCAGACCTTCAAAAGCAGTTAATTTATTTTTCAGATGCCTATTGAGGTAATCAGAACAAATCTTATATTATTTTAAAATTATGTCAAAAAACAATAATATATAGTGGTTATTATTTATAAGTCAAAATAATAAATTAATAGAGGAATTATTTTCAAAATAAAGTTTTGTTATTTTGTTGGTTATGTTTTAGATTTGGCACTTTCAATAAAAAACTTATATATTTATCTATTATTCATTATTTATACAGAATTAAATTTCGTATAACAGATCAATATTAGTTTTTTTAATTCAATTTTATTGTACCATTCTAAAAAAGCCTTATGATGAAATGCAATACCAACACACCGCTCCTGCCGGATTTTCCAGGCAATTTCCGGCGAACTACAGGTTTTCTGTTAGCCTGTTTCTTCATTAGCTTCTCCGCAATAGCACAAGAACGTGCCCTCACCGGGAAAGTGACCTCGGCAGAAGACGGCGGCGCCCTGCCCGGCGTCAACGTCGTCGTGAAAGGAACTACCCAGGGAACCATCACCGACATCAACGGCGACTATGCCCTGTCTGTCTCCCCGGAAGCCGAGATCCTGGTCTTTTCCTTTATTGGCCTTACCACCAAGGAAGTAAGCATCGGCAACCAGTCTACCATTGACCTGCCCATGGCCGCCAACATAGAACAACTCTCCGAAGTGGTCGTGACAGCTTTTGGTCTGCAAAGAGAAAAGAAAGCCCTGGGCTACTCCGTACAGGAGATCGACGGCGGCAAGGTAGCCGAAGTGCCTACCCAAAGCGTGGTCAACAACCTGTCGGGCCGGGTGGCAGGCTTGCAGGTATCCGGCAACAGCGTAGCCGGGGGTGCGCCTGAGTTTGTCATTCGCGGCTATTCCTCGGTAGCGGGCAACAACCAGCCCCTGGTCGTCATCGATGGGGTTCCTATGCAGCAAACGGTCAACAACACCAGCGGTGAACGCTCAGATAACCAGCAGTATGGCGGCGGGCTTTCGGAGATCAACCCCAACGACATTGCTACCATGAGCGTACTGAAAGGGCCTAATGCTGCCGCCCTGTATGGCTCCCGTGCCGCCAACGGCGTCATTCTGGTCACCACCAAAAGCGGCAAAGGCACCCAGGGCATCGGCGTAGATGTGAACCTGAGCACCACCTTTGAACGTCCACTGGTAAAACCCCGGTTTCAGAACATCTACGGCGGCGGCTCGGGCAAGACCTGGTATGCCGACGGATGGAGCGGCACGGTAGACGGCTTCAAAGGAACGGCAGGCACCGACGAAAGCTGGGGCTCTCCGATGGATGGCCGGCTGGTACGCCAGTGGTGGAGCGGCACAGAAACGGCGCCCCTGGTCCCGCAGCCTAACAACTGGGAGCAGTGGTGGGAAACCGGCAGCACCCTGAACGGAACCGTTGCGCTCTCGGCAGGTAATGAGAACGGCTCCTTCCGCTTGTCTATAGGGCGATTGCGGCAGGAAGGGATTGCCTATAATACAGACTATTACCGCAACAACTTCCGCCTCAACTCCAACTATAAGTTTACCGATAAGCTCTCCGTAACTGCGATGGGCGAATATATCAAGTCGGGCGCCGAGAACAGAAGCTATCTGAACGGATCGGAATTTATCTGGCACCACCGCCATCTTGACTTCGACCAGTTGAAAAACTACCGTGCCTATGAGGGTGTACACATACAGCCGGAAGGAAACGATGAGCCGCCCAACTGGCAGCACACCTACTTCACCAACCCCTACTTCTGGCAGGAAACCATGGTTACGCCTAACGAAAAAGACCGCTTCCTGGGCAACATCAGCCTCAACTATACTTTTACCGACTGGCTCAGTCTGATGGTACGCACCGGCACCGACCTATGGACCGATACCCGGATCTCCGTGACGGGCTATGAAAGAACCCGCTTTTCTACCCAGCGGGGCAGCTACGAAGAAGAAGTATTGCGCAGGCAGGAAACCAATTCTGACTTTATCCTTTCTTTCAACAAAAACTTCAGCAACTTCTCTGTAACGGCACAGGCAGGAGGTATCCAACGCACCAACTACTACAAGAAAAACCTTACCGAGGTGCAACAGCTTACTATCGATGGGGTGTATAACACAGGAAACAATGCCAGTCCCAACATTGATGAGAGCCTTATCGAAGAAACCGAAGTGAACAGTGTATTCGGCTCGGCGCAGTTTGGGTTCAAAAACTATCTTTTCCTGGACGTAACCGGACGAAACGACTGGTCGAGTACTTTACCGGCCGGTAACAATTCCTACTTTTACCCTTCCGTATCGCTCAGCGCAGTGCTGACCGATATGCTCAATGTACAAAGCGGACTGCTCTCGTTTGCCAAGATCAGGGGTAGCTGGGCACAGGTAGGCAACGACGCCCTGCCCTACCAGTTGCAGCAGGTATTTGACCCAACGGGTCTGTGGGACGGAAGCCTTCCTAAATTTGCTGTCAGCAGCCAGTTGACCAACACCGGTCTGAAACCCGAAACAACGACGGGTGTAGAACTAGGCGTCGACCTGCGGTTTCTGAACGGACGCATTGCGCTGGACTTTACCTACTACAACCAGTCTACCAAAGACCAGATCCTGGCAGTAGATATTTCCCGCGCCTCCGGCTTTGAGAAACGATTGCTCAATGCCGGGCAGATCACCAACAAAGGCGTAGAAGTCATGCTGACGGGCAATATCCTGCAACTGCCCAACGGGTTCTCCTGGGATGTTGCCATCAATTTTGCCAGAAACAGGAACGAGGTGGTAGAACTGGCCGACGGGCTTAGCTCCCTCACGCTGTGGAGCATCCGCGGCGCCTCGCTGGAAGCCAGGGTAGGCGAAGCCTACGGCAACCTGTACGGCAATAAGTTTGCCCGCACCGACGACGGACAGGTGATCTACAAAAACGGGTTTCCGACGACCCTGACCGGCCAACATATCATCGGCAACATCACCCCCGACTGGATCGGCGGTATCTCCAATACGGTAGGCTACAAAGGACTTTCTCTCAGCGCGCTGATAGATATCCGGCAGGGCGGCGACATCTACGATATGGGAAGCAGCCTGGCCCGCCAGAATGGTGTGCTGGAAGAAAGCGCCATCGGCAGGGAAGAGGGAGTTATTGGGTTGGGAGTGAAAAATATTGGTACGGACGAAGCACCGCAGTATGTGCCTAACGACGTGATCGCCTCTACCCGCAACTATATGAGCTACTACAGCGGACGGCAGTACCACGAAGCCGCCGTGTTTGATGGCAGCTATGTGAAGCTGCGCGAGGTGTCGGTAGGCTACAAGCTTCCTGCCCGATGGTTTGACAACATGTTCCTGCAATCAGCCAAGATCGCGCTCGTTGGCAGAAACCTGGCCATACTAAGTAAAAGAGAAGGAATAAATGTCTAATTTCAGGTTTGAGGTTTAACAACATAATTCCATTTACCCAGAACTTGGTCAAAGACAATATTACAGTCATTCAAGAAATCTTTGGCTACCTGTTTACCTTTTTGATATTG
>JBBSNI010000022.1:0-27242 GCA_038232695.1 Cytophagales bacterium | reverse complement strand
TAGCTTTGCCGGGAATGGTTTCCTGCGCAAAGTCAGCCTGTCCTTCCAGCCGGACAGTCACCGGGCGGCTTTCCAGCGTGAGGTCAGGCGCGCCCGGGTTGGTGATCTTGCAGACGTAGGTGCCTGTGTCCGCTGGGGCGGTCAGGGTGATGGTGTTGGTCTTGCTGTTGGTAGCTACGCCATCTTTGTACCAGGTGTACTGGTTGCCGGGCTGGGCATCCGTATTGATAGCAAACGTACGGCTCTCCCCGGCTTTCAGGCGCACATTCTCTTCCTGCTCTATGGGTGCCTGCGGCGCGTAAGTGACGCCTGTATTGTGGGCTGCCAGGAAAGGCACGAGGTCTTTAAAAGTATATAGGTTTCCGCTCAGGTTTATGGTCGTCGTGGTGATCTCAGGAATATTTCCTTTTAATTGGTTGTTACTCAGGTCGATAGAAAGCGGCTGACCGCGGCTGAGTTTGCCCAGGTCTTCGGGTATGGTGTCTTTCAGCCCGTTGTTGCTCAGGTTGAGGTCTGTAATTTTCTTTTCGGCGGATACGCTGACGCCATACCAATCCTCTACTGATTTGTCGCTTTGAAGCCAGTTGTCTTTTTTAACCCAATCCTTACCGCCTGTGCTGTTGTAGAACTTCTCCAGGGTAGCTTGATCGGCTTTGCTGACTTTTTCTGTATACTTTGCCCAGAAAATATCTTTATTGCCACTTTCTTTATTTCCACCGGTATAAGGGTCAAAAGTCGTAATACCGTTAAAGTAACCAGTGGTATAGATTTCACTATATCCTTTGGCATTTTTATAAACGGCAATGCCGTTTCCACGATTGTCATTGTTTTCCCCTTCTCTCTTCAGCGTGTAAGCATAGACTATATTTGCATTTGCCTTTTGGTATTTGGCTATGAAAATATCGAATTTACCCCGCCCATCTAAAACATACTTGCCGTTTTCGCTCCTATCGAAGTCTACCTTGTTGGTGATATAGCCGATCAGATAGAAAAAATTACTATCCACGGCAATGCCTCTGCACTCATCCCAGCCTTCTCCTGAGAGAGGAAAAGCATAGGTTAACTTACCATTTTGCCCGTCATAACCTGCAGCCCACATATCAGGCTCTTGATCTTCGGCACGAAAAATTTCAGTTACGGTTGCTCCATCTTGCGATAGAAAACTGACCTGTCCAGTAAAATAACCTGTCATGTAAGCGTCTCCTGCATCGTCAACGGCCATGTCTTTGATGGAGACGCTCTTATCTTCCGACCTGATATGGCGGGCAAATAAATTAGTCCCGTCTTGGTCAAACTTAGCCAGAAAGGCATCCTGTCTGTCTATGGATTTACCTGTGAGTGTAACGCCCGCAGAAGGGAAAAAAGCAGACCCTTTGAAAGAGGCCGCCAGGAAAAGATCGCCGTTGGTGTTGACATCTATCTTTCTAACGTTCAGTTCTCCTGCCGGGTCTGTCATCTGGGCCAGGATAGTTCTTCCACCCAACGAGCTCAGACTGGTGTTGTATTTGTCAAAATAGATTTCCTTATCTGGAGATTGACCTACGACGTACAACTCGTTTTGATTGTTAAAAGCAATACTTCCGTTGTCTTCCAGGTTGTTGATACGGGTAGAAAGCAGGATGTCGCCGGTAGGGCTATACTTGACCAGGAAACCGGATTTCTCAATCTCATTGGTATAATACCAGTTGTTATAGCTGTCATTAATTCCATAATCTTTGTTATAAAAAGTAATACTTGCCGGCGTGCTTTCTTTGAATCTGAGGCTGGTCAGTAACCATACATTGCCATCATGATCTACCCTAATATCATGGAAATTGATGTTTATTTTTGCTGTTAAGTTGTCTTGGTCGCTGGTACCTATACTTCTGGCAAAAAGTACCTCCCCTGCCGCATTCAGCTTGATCAAGAAGAGGTTGTCATCGTCATCGGACTGGCTTTGCAGGTCAACGCCGGTAGCGGTAAGCAAATCTTTATATTTTCCTGCTAGATAAGTATTGTTTTGCTGATCGGTTACAACCCAGGTATTTTCACTTAAGCTGGGGACAGTAGTTTTCAGACTGATAAATTCCTGTAAAGCGAGTCCCTGCGCCAGCAGTGTTTGCTGACAGGTATATCCTGTTAAACAGAATGCAATGATATAAAACCTTATATGCTTCATGGCTGACTCTTTAATTTGGTGGTAGGTCCGAGGGCGGCGAAGGCAAATCTTCCACATCAGTAGGACCGGTATCATCCTTGAAGGGAAAGATGCCCTGGCTGTTGGCAAAAAGTACATAGCCTGCCAGCACACCCGCCGAAATACCTACTTTAAGTCCTAACGGAAACCTGGGACCGATCCGAAAGGGCACACTGGTGATAGCCGCTTGTCCGCCTGCTCCCTCTGCCCGGACGGGCCCGAGTTGAAACTGGTAATTTTTTCCTTTCTCTACCGTCTTGGGCACTTCCCACGAAAAAGCCCTTCCTGATATATTTTCTTTGAGCGTCTTCACCAACGTACCTTGCTGATACAAGGACAAGGAGAGGGCTGTATCGATAGGCGGGTTCCAGGTGATGTTATATTTCCGTCCCTGTTTATATTGGTGAGGAACCTTCGTAAAATGCAGGCTTTCTGTTTCTGACAGATCAGTGACAGCCGGAACATCAGCGGTAGCGGTATCAACGGCAACCTCTGCCGGAGGATTTATATCTACCGGGTCGGCTACGCTCAGGGTGTTGCAGGGATCGGCCGGAAAGGAGGGCAAGGTATTCTCACGGCGGAAGGTAACGCCTGCGATCCACACCTCCCAATGGTCGAGGGCTGTATTGTAGTCGGCGCGGAGCGTGGCACTTCGGGGCTGCGGCTGATAGGTCATATCTTTGAGCTCGCGGTGGGTTCCGGTAAACCGGCTTTCGTACGTCACGACCATATATATAAACTGGTTTTCCAGGATGTCTGAAAACCACATATTTTCAAAGAATACGGTCGCTTCGCGGCTCTTTTCATAAAACAATTTGAACTGGCTGAGGTAAGCCTCTACGGTAATATCCGATTCGGAAGAGGCATCCATGTAAGGCAACATGTCATTTTCTATGCGTACGGAAGAGTCGTAAAAGACCTGTTTGAAATATTTCCCATCCGTATAACTGCTTTTAATCGCCTGGTCTACCGCGCCCCGGCTGCGTGTTGGGTCGGCGACGAAACGCAACAAGGCCTCAAACTCCTCGAGCTTGAGTTGCGCCCGTTTTTTGATCTCCAGCTTTTCCTGACAGGTCAGGTCAAGGGGTTGCGCGATGAGGTGGGGTGCCATCAACATACAAAAAAAGAGCAGGTATAGTGTCGTGTACTTCATCAGTAGGCTTGGTTCATGGCGTTAGATGCAAGACTTCCAGGCAATATTTTTCTTTGTCGTGCTGGCCGGCAGGCAAGAGCTCGCTGATCAGCCAACCGGCATTGGTGTCTCTTTTAGAAAATTCCTCTACCTTCATAATCCAGTTAGTCAGTTGCAGGAAGTGATATGTAATATGGATGACGTGCTTAAACTGAAAATTTTTCTGCGCTACTTCTTTCATCAGGTAAGACAAGGCAGCAGGCTGGGATACGGGCGGGGAGTCTGCCATAAATTTTTCGGGTGAGGCAAAAATATGGATCAATTCTATAAAATCAGTTCCATGACTGCTGGGGTTGAGAGCTACGCCCGTCGGCGCTTCTCCGGGCATATCCAGAAAATCAGCATAAAAACCTTTGACCATCCAGCTTGCTGCCTGGGTTTCTTCCTCATAATTGACGCCCAGGGTCAGATCAAACGTTACCCGCTTGCCATGATACAGACCTTCGCATACTAACAGCGCATACCAGTCGGCATCGTAGAAACTCAGGTATGGCGGAGGGCTGGCCTGTACGACATCCTCAAGGAATCTGATGACCACCTCCTGTTTCCAATCCCTGCGCGACAAATCAAACAGATTGATGATGAGTTCCTCGCGGGTAATATCTGCCTGGTAGCGCTCTTTGATATATTTTTTGATCAGCGTTTCATCCGTATCGTTAAAGCGTTCCATGAACTCATCAATCTGCTTGACCCGGTAGGCAAAGACTTCTTCATCAAAGGGTATGATCTGTCCTATCAGATTCCCTGCAAAGAGTAAAAACAAGCCGGTGCAGAAGATTCTACTCATAGTTGTTCGGTTTGTTTGACGCCTATGTTGGACAGAAACACATCCCACTTGGGAATAGAATCTCCATCGACGATCATGTTGAAGGGTTTGATGATGATTTCTATGGCTTTGACGGTAAAGTCTTCATACGTGACCTTGTTGTCTTTGTCGTAGGCTCTGAATACCTGCTCTACGGTGATCGTTCCGTAATAGTTGCCATCTGGTCCCTGCTTGATCTGATTGATGTATTGTATCTGGTTCCAGAGCAATTCTATTTTCTGATAAGGCAGCATACGGAGGTTGTTGAGATACTCCTCAATTTTATACGTGATGTTTTGTTCCCGGTGGAGGCTCGATACTTCCACCAGTTTGTCTTTATCCACAAACAATTTCAGCGCTTCCTGTATGGCATTATCCTGATAGAGTACGTCAGCGTCTTTGTCGGAAATCACTTTTAAGTAGAAGCTCAGGGCTTCCGTTTTTCTCAGCGCCCTTTTAGAAAAGTACTGTTGTTCTTCATCAGAAAGCTTCACTTTTCTTTCCGTCTCCGGGCGGGAAAAATGATCTAACGTCCTCAGGTTGGCTAAATACCGGGCGGCCTGCTGAGGGTCAGTTAGCAGTTCATGCATCCCGGTTTTGTAGATGATCATGACAAACTGCTCGCGGGGCAAGGAAACATACCTGCCGCTATAATACTCCTGAAACCCGACTTTGTCTCCTAAAATATCCACATGGTCGGCGGCATACACTAGTGCCTGGGTGGTAATGAGTTTATGCACCTCGTGTGTCGTATTTTCTATCCATCGGGGAGCAGGATTATTAAATGAAATAAAGCTGCCGTCGGATTTGACCGCTAAGTACACTTTGTCTCTGGCTAAGCTGGCAGGCTCGCCACCGGCAGGCTTGACAGTGAGCCGGTCCTTGTTTATTTCAATGATCCCCTCCACCGACCCATCTTTTGCGTAGGCTACATCCTGCAGGTATTGCGCCTCGGAAACGGAGTACGACCAAACGGGAAACAAGGTAAAAAGTGCCAGTAAATATCTAAGGCAAAGCATGTGGGTTTATACGATTTAACAACGAAAAATACTGCTTACAACCAACATACAAACCCTCAATTTGTCAATACTCAATTATAGGTATTTCGAAGGCTTTATGACCGAAGATGAGTACTACTTTTTGCGCATAAAAGTATTTATCCTTAGTTTCGGTAAAAAATCGTTAAGCTTTCAGGCTATGCTGCATGACCATAAACAAGAGCCTATTTTTATTTCTGAACAAGCCTTTAGACAAAGATTTGAGTACGATCCGGAAAAAGTGTTGGGCGAGGGAGGGTTTGCCCGTGTGTTCAAAGCCCACGACAGGCAGTTTGATGAAGTGGTAGCGCTCAAATTTTATAGCCACCGCGAAGCCAACAAGTACGACGTGATGCGTGAGATGCGAAGTTCCCGTAAGTTTTCGCACAAAAACGTTATTCGTGTCCATGAAGCGCATGTTATACGTCGAACCGACAGCTACGGATATACGGAAGATGTACAGGTAGGAGTCCTGGAGTTTGCCAATGGAGGCAATCTGCGGGATTTCCTGCAAACCGTGCCCTCTGAAGAGCAGTTCAAAGAAGTGATCACAGGGATACTGGAAGGTCTGGAATACCTCCACCGGGAAAAGCATACGATTCACCGTGACCTGAGCCCGGATAATGTGCTGATGTTTATCGAGGCAGGACGCTGGACACCCAAAGTCGCTGATTTTGGCATATCCAAGCGTTTGGGGGTAGGCACAGTAGATTTAAACGACCAAAAGTTATCTTCCCAACTGGTGGGAAAGATTGAATACATGGCGCCCGAACAGTTTGACCCTCAGAAATATGGCATCGACGGCAAGATCGCTACCAACGTAGACTTATGGGCTTTTGGTATCATACTGGTAGAGATTTTTGCCAGTGCTACGCCTTTTGGCGACCGTCATAAGTCAGAAAGCCCCATGCAGGTGATGCACAATATCCTGCATAATACCCTGCCCAGGTACGTCCAGGATATTCCTGAGCCTTATCAGCGTGTGGTCAAATGCTGCCTGGAAAAAAATGCACAGAAAAGAGCGCAGACGGCAGATGAACTCTTAGAGATGATCCGTCAGTACCAGAAAAAGAAAAAACCGAAACCGCCTGCCTTACTAAAAACTATCTTGGGGGTTACCCTATTGTTGGGGTTTGGCTTGCTTTTATTTTGGCTGGCTTCGGAACGCTTTTTTACGAAACAAACGGCTGATAGCGATCAAGGTACTGCACCTATCAGCGGGGTCAAGCCTGACAAGCCCCTCTTGAAACAACCTTCCGGGAAAGAAAAAATAATGAAAGCGTTCCCTGAGCAGGAACGAGCTTCCAACGATAAGTCAATAATCGCTGAGGAAGCGCCTACCAAAAGCGTATTAAAGCCGGGCAAAAACGTATCCCCCTGGGACCAGCAGCTTAACGCCTTCCAACGGGAATTAAACCAATTAGACAACCCAGAAGTTGATTACACCTCGCGCAAACAAGACATAGAAGGTACGCTCAAAAAATATTTTGCAAACAGCCAGGTTCCTGTCGTTGTGAAGACAAATAGTTCAGAAAACACAGGTCAGCCAAGAAATATTAACGAATTTTTAGAGTATGTGGTAGCTACTTCTGATGCCAAACACGACCGTGAATGGGTCATTATGGAGGCCCAACCCAATACGGAGGATAAAATTGCCAGCTTGACGGTTGAGGAAAAATAGAAATGATCGTTCTTGACAATTTCACATGCCATGCCCCGGAAGAGTTACAGTCAGGACGTGCTGGCCGGGGTCAACAAAGGCCGGGCGGTGAACCTGGGCAAAGACACCTTTGAAGTAACGATTTTTTTGAGCGATAGCAGCTACCACCACTTGTAAAGCCTGAGCAAAATCATCCTTCTGGTAAGCGTACTAGAAAGACATTTGGGCAAGCAGTTGAGGAGAGAATCGTTTGATGACCCCGTATCGGTTCTCTAGGAAATCAAGATAGCTGTTACGGGTAGGCTTCCATCTCTCGCTTGGACTTACCTATGATCACTTCCCAGTAATCCGAAAACATCGTCAGAATAGCGTCTGTGATGTCTAAATAGCTTTCTTTCAAGAAGGCTACTAATAAAGGATAGCGTCGCTCAGGGGCGTATCGTCTAATAGCTTGACTGGTGCGCTTTCGGGCAAGACTTGCAAGTCGCTTTCCTCGGTTGGTGTTAAGAACATCCGTATTTCAGTGTGTATCAGAGAGTCTTTCAAGAATATCAGCTTTTGAATGGCTTCCTTTATGGCAAATGGAGAGTTATTAGTTGCAGGCCGGGACAGCCAGCGATGAGGAGAAGTACGCGTCTCCGGATCAACGATCAGTAAACTGATATTGTTCCGCTAGTGAACATCCTTATTACGGCATAATCGGTATCCGCTTCGGTAGAGATCATGGCTTGGAGAGCCTCTGAAAGCTTCGTTTTCCGGCAGCGTTAGCGGTTTTTGCCGGAAAAGCGGCTGTCCGTCTAAACGAGCCATTTTAAAGCCCTCTGCCGGAGACATAAACTTCTATGCTTGGGATGGGAACATTTCTTAATGAACGCTATGCACCTCAAAATGCACTCCTTCCCTCTGCTGAAGGGTATGGATAACGTCAAATAGATTGCTTGCTGTTGGGTTGCCTTTCGGTCCAAACATACGGAGGAGACTTTTAGGAGATTTCTGTGTCATCACCCCTAATTCTTCAAAGCCAATGGTAGCATTGATATAATCTTTGAGCAGAGATTTTCCGGTTTCCATATCCCCGGACAGCATACATTCAACACTTTCCCGGAGCAGATTTTCTCTGAATTCAGGGTCATGTACTGCACGGGCCTGAATCGTTTCTTTAAAGCTTCGTGTAATGGTCATTGCTTTTTCCTGTTTTTATATTCTTTCCAAAGTTTCTGGGCTGCCTCAATGTCTTGCTGCTGCCTTTTTTTAGTGCCCCCGCCGAGAAGAATGACGAGATGTTCCCCATCCTGTCCCAGATAGACACGGTAGCCCGGCCCCCAATCTATCCGGCATTCATGAACCCCGCCCCTACACTTTTCAAAGATGAAGTATTTCCATTCTCTATGCGTGTGAGATAGGTCGTCACCTTTGCCGCCGCCTGGGCTTTCAGACTGTTGAACCACTCCGCAAACGGGCTGATTTCATCTTCACGAAGGTATTCCCTTAATTCAACCATAAAGGTAACATATATGTTACTAACGTACAAGTAAAGGTTCTGATTCTTTGTTTTGAACTGTTCTTTGCTAAAGACGTGCAAGGTTCCTGTTGGGTTTTCTTCTTGTGGTTTCCCCTCCGTGTTGGCTTCGGGATGTACCCTATTACCGGGTATCTACGCAACGACAGGGACATTCTGGCTTAGGGCTGGAAGCACTGCAATACACCGTGCAGTGCTTCCTGAAACCGGAAGACATGCTTACCCAAGAGTTTATTGAGGTGGAGAAAGACAAGCGCGACAGCCGCCTGGCCCAAAAGCAGCAGGAAGTGCAGCACCTGAAAACCGGCATCCGCATACTTGGCAGGGCGGTAGCCGGTAAAGCAGAGCAGTCAGCACTCGACTGGCTTCAATACTTTGCCAAAGTACTACAACTATTAGCAAAGGATATGGCGAGGTGGATTTCTATCCTACCCTGGAAGAAAAAGCGGCTACCTTGCTGTACCTGATCATCAAAAACCACTCGTTTATCGATGGCAACAAGCGGATCGCGGCGGCCAGCTTTCTGCTGTTTCTGGAAAACAATAACCTGCAGTCCAACTCCTCCCCTACCCTTTTACCTCGATCTGTTGATCATTTTGCAGAAGATTCTCTGACAACAGTAACGTCCTCAAATATGGGAATCGTATTGACATTTGCTGTGATTTTGTCATCCAAACATTGCTTAACTTCCCTGTAAATTTCGTCTTTAGTTAAATTACTACCCGACCATTTTACATCTAAAATGTAAACGGTTTTTCCCATTAAATGGGCAGGTAATTTCATTCTATAGTATCCTATTTCCTGAGAAGATAAGCCAAAGGTGGCCAACTTACTAGCAACCGTATCCTTTTCTTTACCGGGTTTTGCGAAGGATTCATCCTCTTGAAAATCAATGGTTCTTTGTGCTGACTGAGCTGAAGGTTTTGTACTTGCCAGGCTCTTGGCTTGTCTTTCCTGTTTGTTATTAAAGTAAAAAGTAAGCTTTTTGACAGAACGGCTGCCTGCTTTATCTTCTTCATAAGTAAAGGCCATATCTGTATGCTTCAAATCCTTCTGGATAGGAATGATCACACGCTTCCTCAGATCAGGGTATTTTTCATATTTTTTTTCCAAGACCAGCATCTGCCGGAAATGCTCCACTTCAACAGAAAATTTCCCCCAGTCGTCGTATTGTTTCAAAAGCCAGTATACCCTATAGCTATAGACTGACTTGATAGATGCCCAGAACCTGTATTTTGAGGCGGCAAAGTTTTCTTTCAAACCCAAAAGATAAGGGGCGGCTTCATCATTAAATTTGGCATACAGATAACCTTCTCCATCGGTGTACCGGCTTATGGCCATTAGCGGGATAGCTTCGTAAACCCTTTTGCCATTTTTGTCCCTGCTCTCAACTTCTATCGTTTTTTTGACAAGTGTTTTAGTAGCTGCTTTGATATCATCATAATGTACCCTTTTTTTCTTCCCATGCAGATGTGCGCAGGGAATTTTTACCATCCGGAAAGATTTGTCATCCTTGTTGATTTGTAGCAGCATATAAATAAATATCCGGAGTTCGTTGAGTGTAGTAAAATCAAATCTTCCGTTGATTAGCCCTTTGTGCTGCACGACTAATTTATCTTCATTATCGTATCTTACAATCATAGGTCATAGTGTAGGTTGCTTAAAAGTATAAAAACATACTGTAAAAATCGCTTGTGAAAGCCGTAGCTATTCAAATTCGTGCTCGAAATTGTCTCACTTCGCGGCAAAAAAAGTCACAACATTACCCATAAAGTGTATTATTTTTTGGCTCCAACCCACTTTTGACCTCGAAATTGTCTCACTTGGGGCTACTTTACATTCGTGCTCGAAATTGTCTCACTTGCTTATTTAGACGGTATTGCTTAGGTTTTCCTGTAAACAAAATTTTTTTGAATTGAAATTAAAATTTTTTTATATAAACTTTATTTTAATTTATTTTATATTTAAAATTATTTATGCCCCCCACAACTCATTGATTTACAGCACATTGCAGCCCATAAGTGAGACAGTTTCGAGGCGAAGTGAGACAATTACGGTGTTAAGTGAGACAGTTTCGAGGCGAAGTGAGACAATTACGCGCTTGAAGCGAGACAATTTCGAGCAAGTGAGACATTTACGGTGCTAACTGAGACAGTTTCGAGGCAAAAAGTTTATTTTGAAGTATTTTAACAGCAGTTGCTCATTTCACGCCCAAGTGTATTTTCTCCATGTAAGACCTTTAGTAAGCTCGAAATTGTCTCACCAATAGTTAAATTTACTACCTTTGAAAATTCCTTTCAAGAAAACATCAGCTTTCAAATAATGAAAGACATCACAACAGCTAAAAAATGACAGAGATCATCGCAATCTTAAATCGTAAAGGCGGTGTAGGCAAAACCACTACGACTATCAATCTGGGGAAGGCGCTGTCTTTACACAAAAAGAAAGTCCTGGTCGTAGACAATGACCCGCAGGCGAATCTAACGCAAGGTTTGAATTTAGAGGTAGATTCCGGGACTATTTATGATGCTTACAAGCATGGAACTCCCTTACCTATTATAGAAATTGATACCTATTTTCATGCAACTCCATCGTCCTCATTGTTAGAGACCATTCAAAACGAGGCGATCAATGATCTGGACTGGAACTATAAGTTGCTGGATGCTTTGGAGCCGATCAAAGCACAATATGATTTTATTTTGATAGATTGCCCTCCATCCCTGGGTATGCTAACAGCCAATGCATTAACCAGTGCCACCCAATATATTGTCACAGCGCAATCGGGAAGCGCCTATTCCAGCAGTGGCGTAGAAGATGTAAAACAATTAGCGGATACCAAACTAAAAAGGATCAACAAAAACATAGTCTGTCTGGGTATACTGCTGACTTTTCACGATGCCAAAGAAAAGGTGGTTGCCTCGGTAGTTTACAAGGATTTGCAGGAGAACTATCCTGATGAACTTTTTGATACTAAAATCAGATACTTGACCCTGCTCAAACAAGCGCCTTATGCAGGTATGGATATATTCAGCTATGCGCCAAATTCTAACGCTGCCCGGGACTATGCTGACTTGTCAAATGAAATTTTAAAAAAACTTAACAATGCCAAACTCCATCGAAAAGCTAAGAGCAAAAAAAAGCACTAAGAAAAAGGAAACCAACCTAAGTGTATACGATGCCCAATTAGACCGCCCTACCCTATCCAATATCCACATTGATGAAGAATTAAGAAGTTACATCCCTCCCTTGAAACCGGAAGAACTTGCCGGTTTGGAAGAAAGTATCCGGGAGGAACATGTGCGCGATAAGCTGGTGGTCTGGCAGAATGAAGATAGCACATTTATATTGGTTGACGGGCACAATCGTTTCAGTATTCTTCAAAAGCTCTATAAGGAAGGATTGAAAATCAACTATCAGATAGAAATTGCGTCTTTTCCTAATCGTGAAGCAGTCAAAGACTGGATGATCAACAATCAGTTGGGCAGGAGAAACCTGACACCTGGACAGATGAGTTACCTGCGTGGATTAAGATACAACCGCGAAAAAGTAAAGCATGGAGGAACCAGGAAAGAAGCAAGTCCTCAAAATGAGGACTTGATGGGCAACTCCCCTCCTACCCTATCTGATAACACCCACCAAAAAGCAAGTCCTCAAAATGAGGACTTGAAAACCAGCCATCGTTTGGCCTCCGAATTTAAAGTAGGTAAAGCTACGATTGAGCGGGATGGGCAGTATGCCATGGGGCTGGAAAAGATCGGGCAGGCTAATGCTGAACTGAAACGTGCTATTTTGGCCGGGGAGACAAAACTTAGTAAATCTATTGTGCAACAATTGAGCAGTTATGAGGGAAGTGTGAAAAAGCTTCAGAATTTGGAAAGCATCAGAAAGCTTACTGCCAGGCAGAAAATAAACTCTTCCTCTCATTTTTTAGAGAAAAAAAAGAACCTGCAACATAAGATAAAAGTATTATCCGACACCAGCCAGGAAAAAGACATCAACGAAGCTATAGTGATCCTCATTGAGCTAAAAGAATTATTGAAAAAGGATTGACAGATATTGGCAAAAGGGTAGGGGAGAAGACACCGTCGAAATGGCACGAACATAGAACATCTACGTTTTTTGTTGGATAATTCTTCTTGCCTCATTTGGAACGCGAATATCGGGGTAGGAGGGGAGTTGCTTTTTTTATTGTATTTGAATTACTCTGTACCAGGTTTCTGGAGAACGATCTCAGAGATTTTCTAGATGAATCATTGAAAGAAGAACTGCTCAAAAGGCAGTAGCCCTTCTCACTTTCCCGTCAACAAGCAGAAGATATTACCTTATCATTTATGAAAGCCTATGAGAAGGAGAGAAACCGTTTACAACAAGAGAGCCAGGACTTTCCGGAAAGCAGATTGATCAGCAGCCTGGATAAGATCGATTTCAAAGATGTCAAAAATCGCTTGCACCATAAGTATTCCGTAGAGCAGATTGAATTTTGTGATAGGAATTTTAAGAATTTCAAGACAAACCAAGTAGTAAAAGAGACATTGAAAACAAATTCCAAAGAAGTTTTTGCCATAAGATGGAAGGCATATATGGCTAATCAAGAGAACAAAACTAAAAACAAAGTGGTACACCAATCACCTGGAAAATCATCAGATAGCGATGGGGGAGGGGAGATGGAGATTAAAAAAAGAAAAAAGAGAGGATTAGGGCTATAGTTTGATCTTTGGAAAGTTTGAATATGAATTATATACAAAGTGTTATCTCTTTTGCTTAATTTGCTTGTCCTACTCAAAATTGAATAAGTTGTTCAGAGGGATTTTTAAAGCTTCTGCTATAGCTTTTAGCGTACTGAGCGTTGCATTTACTTCTCCCCTTTCAATTCTGCCTACCTGATTGATCGGGATGTTGGCATCATTAGCTAGCTGCTCCTGGGTAAGCATTTTAGATTGCCTTAATTCTCGTAAGTGGTAGCCAAATCGCTTTAGAAACTTTTTGTTTCTTATTTTATTCACATTAGCAAATAGCTAATGCTTACTCTACCCGACGGTTTTGTAAAATAGGTTAAATCTCATCCAGGCCGTTTCAATTGCCAGTTGCAAAGGACTACTTATTTGCCGTTTATAAAACTGTCTTATCAAATTCAAGCCTCTTCTAAAGACGCTGTACTGCGGGTATCCGTGCTTTTTGGTTCTCACGGGGTTAGCTTTTCCATCCTCAATACCGGTGGCCCAACAGATGGTATACGCCATAGAAACGATAGCAAACAATTTTCGGTATTTGACTATACAACGCAGACAGGAGTCCTCTAAATTAAAGCCTCGCTGTTTGAGGGCTTGAAAGAAAACCTCTATGGCCCAGCGTCTTTTGTACCAAGATCGTAGCGTCTGCGGTAGAGTAGTACCGATCAGATAAAGCAGGTCACCTTTTTGATCATAAGAGAGCGATAAGTTAACGCTCACTCCGTCTACAACTACGTCCCGTTGATAACAGTCTATATCAGCATTCGCAAGGGCTTCTTCGGCCCAGACTCTTTCCCCGTTCGCTAACAGGATGGAATGGTGCTTAGGCACCCGCACACAAAAAGGAATACATTCGGTTTTAAGCCAGCCAAGCCACTTTTGCCCAATGAATCGCCGGGCGACCCCGTCCCGATCCATGACTAGCATCTGAATGCGTTGTTTACCTACCACAGTAATCAAGGACTTAAATAGGGCTATTCGCTGGTCTGCATTGCTATTGCCACTGTTGTTATCCAGCATCTCGAAATAAACCGGTACTGCCATTTTACCAATACTGACCACTACACAGAGCACGTTGACCTGTGTTTGTCCAAAGTCCCACTCTGTACGGTCAATACTCAATGTCAAGCGAGGGTGGGGAACAAAACTCATCAAAAACAGGGCTAACTGCTGATAGTCCAGACTAACTTTGGCAAAAAAGTCTTGTATCCGACGCTCAATAGAACTCACTTGAATAGGCTTGTCTATCTTATCAGCAATCTCTGAGAAAATCACCGAACGACTGCTGATTACTCCCTGGATCATATCACAGAGAAACTCTTGACGTTTTTTATGGCTAACCACTTTGGCCGTTCGTATCAATTCGTATATCTTTAGTATTGGATTCTTATCCATTGAAAAAGCTGTTTTTAGTTGTGTAGGAACTACAAAATTCAGCTTTTTCTCTCTCCTATTCAACCCTTATCCAAAACCATCGGGTAGAGTAGCTAATGCTTTTTTACTATCTTTAACACATTTATGTGTTATTGATGATTACAATTATGTATCAACCCAAACGAACAGCAGAAGTATTTACTGCTAAAACTATTAGAAAAGACAGGGAAACCAGCAAGCTAAGTCTTATTGCTTTAGATTTTTCCCCGTTAGTCCTTAGCCTGCGGGCAGCAACAAAAGTAACATAGTCAAAATAGCTCTCTAAAAACCTTTCAACCCACTATAACCATCCAGCTTATGAATAGAGTTGCTTACTTACTCCTTTTTGTTTTCTATTGTGGCTGTCAGAGCACCTCAAACGATGCAGATGCCCTACAAGAGAGCCTTGCCGTTCCTGATGAGAACACTTTAGAAGGACAAGCACACCGCTTGCTTGCCCCGACTTATCCACAACCATTCTATGCTAACTTTCGCTTTGGTGCCATTCACATCGGGGTCAGAGAAAACATGTACGCTAAATACAAAGCCATGGAAGCACAGGAGCTTTGCACCATAGAAGAAAAAACAGTATCCAGATACCCCCTCTGTGTGGTGCATCTGACCCCAAAGGCTCTCCAGTATATATGCAAGAAGGCAGTAAAGATTCTACACAATCACCCCTGCAAGGTATGGAATACAAAGCCAGCTTCAAGCTCTTTGATGTAGACTTTAGGGGCATTGTAGAGGTTAGCGAACAACCCACCTTCGGGGTTCATAGGATATACTATGGAATTGAACGGACGAACCTGACACCTTTTAACGAAGCCTACCGGTTTGATTCGGGGAAGAAGATTTATGCACCTTTGAGATAAGTTAATATCTGGTGAACAAGCCTTTTATGGATATTTCACTTTTGAGACTGTTCGGGAGATTTGGACTCAGT
Organism: Cytophagales bacterium; assembly: GCA_038232695.1. GTDB lineage: Bacteria > Bacteroidota > Bacteroidia > Cytophagales > Cyclobacteriaceae > JAJNNC01. The sequence goes on along the minus strand of JBBSNI010000022.1, from coordinate 11,767 downwards.
TTCGGGCAGAAGAAAACAAGATCAGCTATCAGGTTGAGAAAGTGTATAAAGGCAATACTTTTCAGGTGCAGGTAAAGATTACCCCTGTGGATAGATAGCTTTTTTTGCTCAGTACTTAATCAAGCGTTTACACACCTTTTCAATAAAACCCCTATTACATGAAAAAGAAGGAAAAATATTCACTGCCAATTGATTTATTCAAGCACTATACGGAATGAAACGTTGGATTACAGCTTTCTCAAACTCTTCAGGCATGTATACTTCAACCTAGGGGCTGGTCTTACCCAGGCCTATGCGCATCCGGTAGTAAGGGCTGTTGATCCCACCCTGGATACGACTTTGCTGGAAAGGGCAGAAGACATACGTGCCTTCGATAAGACTGCCATCCGGCTACAGGACAAACTCTCTCTGGGCGGACATACCCATATGCTGACCGAGATATACCTGAGCCGTTACATCACACTGCTGGCCCGCTATCGCTATACCTGGTTTTTGCAAAGCCGCGCTGCCAGGAAGATATTTTTCTGGACAAAGTAGAAGACGTGCAACTCAGTTCATCCTTCTGGATGAAGCTGACAGGGTTGGGTGGTATTGCTTTGCAGGTGCAGGATAGAACCCACAGGATAAAATTAAGCGGTCTGGAAGATGCTGTTGCTATAAAAAATAGTATTTTGCGGCAGGTCGCTGAAGCCAGGAGCCCCTTTATTGCGCCTTTGCTGCCCGTTTTGCCCTTTGCTACCCCTTAGTATATAGGAAGTGCCTTTACCGGTAGTGCCTATCTTCTCGATGAGTTCTTTTTGAGTTAATGATTGAAGATCATTGGTGGCGGTACGTTTTGAGACATTGAAAACTTCCTGATAGCTTTGCATTGGTAATACGTTCGTTTTGTTTGATGAACAGCAAGGCATTCATTTGACGATCTTCCAGGTCTAATGTTGACAAGTATTCTCTGGTATAAACATCTTTCAAAAAGGTAATCTGAAAGCCACCGGCAAACTCTTCCAGCATGGGTTCGGGCAGACCGGCTACCTGGCAGGCATCTATGATTTTGGAAATACCCCTTCCCCAGGTTTCTATGTACCCCATCTTGAAAAAGACATCAGCTATATTCTTGTTTCTGGGGTGAGAAGGGTGCTTGCCTTTCAGCATGTCTATGGTGAGTTTGCCAGGGTTCCACAGGATGAGCTTATCATCATAGACAAGGAGACAAGGAGTATAGCATCCCTCTTGTTATCTGCTAAGAAAATCATCTTATCACTGCTCTACGATGGTGGCAAGTTCCCTGAAACTCTCTAAGCCTGCTTCCATATCTTCTATGATCTCATGGGCCAACAGATCAGGGTCTGGCAGGTTGTCTAAGTCTGCCAGGCTCTTGTCTTTGAGCCAGAAGATGTCCAGGTTGGTTTTGTCTCTGGCTGTAATTTCCTGATACGTGAACTTTCTCCATTTTCCCTCCGGGTTTTCTTCCGACCAGGTTTCTTTTCTGTCATTGCGGTTGGCGGGGTGGTAGCAGTTGATGAAGTCCTGCAAATCCTCCAACTGCATGGTCTTCTTTTTCAGGGTATGCTGTATGTTGGTGCGGTAGTCATAAGTCCTGGCGATTGTAGCTCAGGTTCTGTTTTTCCTGCGCGCCTTCTTCATTGGTGATGGTCATGCTGCTTTTCTTGCCAAAAGGCGGATTAGCCAGCACATAATCTACCCGGACGCCTTCATCGGCAATCAGGGCATCATTGGGAGAGATAAAGGTTTCTCCGTCAATCTCTCCTATGTTATGCAAAAACATATTCATCAGGCAAAGCCTGCGTGTGCCTGCTACGATTTCGTTGCCTGAAAAGGTGTTGTTCTTTAAAAAGGCCTTTTGATCCCGGTCTAAAATCATGGTGCATCGTGATCTAGTCATAAGCTGCCAGAAAGAAGCCGCCCGTACCGCAAGAGGGGTCGTGAATGGTTTTGTTGGGCTCAGGATGCACACAGGCTACCATCGCTTTGATCAAGGCACGTGGGGTAAAATACTGTCCGGCAGGATATTAGCGTTGATCTGAGCCATACCGATATCAATGTATTGGAAAAAGCCAGCAAAGCGTTTGTAGAAAGGGTAGAATCTTTTGAGAACACCCGGGACGTCAGTGACAATTATGACAAGGGCAAGCTCCAGCTTGATTTCAAACTTCTCCCGGAGGGCCGCAACCTCGGACTGACTTCCTCCGAGGTGGGACAGCAGATCAGAGATGCTTTCTACGGGGCATTGGCGATGCGCCAGCTTCGCGGCAACAACGAGGTGGAAGTACGGGTCAAGCTGCCCCTAAAAGAACGGAAAGATATATACAATCTGGAAGACTTCCTCATCCGCACCCCTGACAGTACGCAGGTTCCCCTGCTGGACATCGTGACCATAGAACAGCGGGAAGCCTTTACCTCCATCAACCGGCGGAATGGACGCAGGGTGGTCTCGGTAGGGATGGATGCCGAGCCGGCCAATGCCGTCACACAACTGCTGGAATCCCTGAACCAGGAAGTGCTTCCACAACTCAGGACAGATTTTCCCGGTATCACCTGGAGTTTTGAGGGAAGCCAGGCGGAGATGAGAGAATCTACCCAGGCACTCTGGGGCGGATTTGCCCTGGCTATGACTTATCGCTGGTCAGCCTGATGGGTGTGATTGCTTTGTCGGGGGTGGTGGTCAACGATGCCCTGATCATGGTGGATTATGCCAACAGGAAACGCGCTGATCAATCCGCTTTTGAAGCCATTCATGAGGCAGGTATCCGGCGTTTCAGACCCATCATCCTAACCACCTTTGGGGGGCTTACGCCTATCATCCTGGAAACCTCCCAGCAGGCCAGCAACCTGATCCCTATGGCCATATCGCTTGGGTTCGGGATTATCTTTGCCACCTCCATCATACTTTTGATCGTCCCCTGCCTTTATATGATTTTGGAAGATGTTGTTTCTGTTTCTTACGAAAAAATCAAGGTTTAGCAGAGGGTTTTTTTAATATAATCATTACTTTACGTGTCATCACAAATTCACGCATAGTGTTGTGCGTATGGAAGTTTATGGATGACTCATTATCACCGGAACATGACCTAATTGTAAGTCTTAAATGCGGAAGTGTAGAAGCATTTAATCTGTTATTTTATAAATACGAAACATTACTATTTGCTTTTGCCATGAAACTGCTACGTTCTTCAGAAGATGCTGAAGAGGTGGTGCAAGAAGTGTTTTACAAAATCTGGAAGAATAAGCATTTACTGGATGAACAGAAATCTTTTAAGGCTTTTATCTTTACGATAGCCAAAAACTATATGTATAATCTGCTGGCCAAGAAAGTGTCGGAAACTACCTATAAACACTATTATACCACCCATACCCAAAACAAGGTAAGCAGTACGGAGGAAAATCTCAATGTCCAGGATCTCAATCACACGATCCGGCAAGTACTTAGGCAAATGCCCAAAAAAAGAAAACAAGTCTTTATGATGAGCCGCTACGAAGGACTCAACAATAAAGAAATTGCCAGTCGTCTCCATATATCGTTGAGTACAGTAGAAAATCATATCAATAAAGCCCTCAAAGAGTTAAAAAAGCATCTCTCTTTTCACGAAGTTTCTCTGCTGCTTATATTGCTCTATCTCTAAGTTTGTAAAAAAGGCAAAAAAATTATTCATAGACATAGGTGCAAAGGCTACTTCATCTGTATTACTATACAAACAGAGTAGCGTAAAGTATATACAACCTATGGATCTCCAGCTTTTAGAAAAATTTTATAAAGGCGAATGCACCGTTGAAGAAGCGGCTGTGGTGAGGCGTTGGTTTGCTTCGAAAAGCGAGAAAGAAAAAGTTCTTGATTTTTTACAGACGTACTGGCAAGATTTTGAAGATATCAGCGCTGTACCGGCTGGTCATCATCCTATATCCTTATTAAATCAGATACATGCTCGTATCCGCGAGGAAACGGCATCCAATCCTACTGTAAAACCGGCTATTCCTTTTTATTCTTCCACCAACAGTTTGTATTACCTGAGGGTCGCCGCTATTCTCTTATTTGCCTTTGGGCTTGCTTTTTTGAGTCTGAATGTGGGAAACCATACGGTATCTGAAGAGTTAGTACTCGTGCAAAAAGAAGTGCCTGCCGGGCAGAAACAAACGCTGATGCTGGCTGATGGCACCAAAGTAACCGTAAATGCCGATACCAAATTTACGTATCCTGAACAGTTTGCTTCTGATAGCAGAGAAGTCAAACTGGAAGGGGAAGCTTTTTTTGAGGTAGCCAGAGATGAAAATAAACCTTTCATCATCCTTACCAAGGACATTCATACCACCGTATTAGGCACTTCTTTCAATATCAAAGCATATCAGGATGAGTCGGATATTAGTGTGTCTGTGGCTAGTGGTAAGGTAAAAGTAAATCGCGTGGGTGATGCTGCCGACACTTATTATCTCACGCCAGGGAGAGAAGCTGTCTATCAGTTAGACAAACAGTCTTTTGAAGTAAGAGATTTTGATAAGCAGGCTGCTCTTGCCTGGAAGGATGGTATACTCTACTTTAAAGATGCCTCTTTTGAAGAAGTCAAAAGCACCTTGGAGCGACGGTATGGGGTGGAAATCCACTGGGTAGGCAACAACACCCAATCCTGGCAGTACAGTGGTATATTTGACAACCAAAGCCTGGAGAACGTGCTGCTTAGTATAAGCTATGTCAAACATTTTTCTTATGCATTGCAAGGCAAACAAGTGAAAATAAAATTCAATGACATCTAAAATACGATACGATGAGAACAAACACCTCTTAAATAAAAATCGGCAATAGGATAAGTATTGCCGATTTTAAGGGTATGACCTTAGCCGACAAAGAGCACATTGGGGAATGGAGCTTTGTCTGCACAAAGATCATATATTTTGCTAAACTAAAGTTTTTCACAAAACCTTACAAATTTATGAAATTTAAACTAATACACATCCTGACGTATATGTCAAAATTATTTTTTGGCAGTTTTGTTATTCAGACCGTGCTGTTCAGCACACTGCTGGCCTCCAATGGTGAAGCGCAGCGGGTACTCAATGCTCGTGAGGTAATCATATCCGTTGATCTGGAAGAGGCTGGTGTCATAAAAGTTTTTGAAGAGATAGAAGCCCAAACAGCGTTTGTTTTTTCTTATGAGAGAAAAGATCTGGATAAGCGAATAAAAATTAACTTACAGTCCAACCAACAATCGGTAGCTGATATATTGCTGGAAATATCCAGATTGGCAAACCTCAAGTTCAAGCAGGTCAATAACAGTATTAATGTGAGCAAGCTGAACAGGGAAGGGCTGCGCTATGAAGTAGCAACAGCCGCTGTTCAGGTGAGCGGACAGGTAACAGCGCAGACCGATGGAACGGCTTTGCCCGGAGTAAATGTCCTGGTAAAGGGTACCAGTATGGGAACAGTAACTGATATAGATGGCAACTATAGTATCAATGTGCCCAATGAAAATGATATTTTGGTTTTTTCATTCATAGGGTACGTGACCCAGGAAGTACCTGTTAATGGTCGCCAGGTCATCAATTTGGGGTTATCTGAAGATGTTCAAAGTTTGAGTGAAGTGGTGGTGGTAGGATATGGAACGCAAAAGAAAGCCGATATTACAGGCGCCATCGCTTCTGTCTCTGCAGAGCAAATCAAAGATCGGCCTGTCACCAACTTTACAGAAGCCTTAGCTGGTCAGATGGCAGGAGTACAGGTACAACAGATTGATGGGGCTCCGGGAGGGGCTGGTCTTTCGGTTAGAGTCAGAGGAATAGGCTCTATCTCGGCAGGAAATTCTCCTCTGTATGTCGTGGATGGTTATCCGATAGAAGGTGATATCAGCATGATCAGTCCAAATGATATTGAGTCTGTTCAGGTATTAAAAGATGCCTCTGCTACGGCTATCTATGGATCTCGGGGTGGTAATGGTGTGGTGATCGTTACGACCAAAAAAGGGGAAGCAGGTAAAACGCAGGTGGCTTTCAACACCTACGTTGGTCTACAGCAGGTAGCCCGCCAAGTGGATATGATGAACTCCGAAGAGTATGTACAATGGTTTATGGATGGCCGTAACAATGCCTGGATTCAGGCGGGCGGTAATGCCAACGATCCTAATGATGTTCGTACCTCTATCAATTACAAAATACCGGATGAATATCGTACCCCTGAAAATCTGCCCAATACTAACTGGCAGGATGAAATATTTCGGACGGCTCCTATGCAGAGTTATCAACTTTCAGTTGCGGGAGGAACTGAAAAGGTACGTTATATGATATCGGGAAATTATGTCAAGCAGAAGGGTATTATCCTCAATACCGATTACAGCAGATACAATTTGCGCTCCAATGTGAGCAGTCATGTAACAGACAAACTAGAAATAGGGCTCAATCTGGATGCATCTATGGACAAAGCTAATCTTGTAGAAAATGGTAAGTACGGGCCTGTTCAGTTATCGCTGGTCGTGCCACCTACCTTTCCTGTTTATAATGCCGACGGTAGTTTCAGTAGCCCCTTAAACAGTCCCTACAGTTTACATATGGGTGATGATCCAAATCCTGTAGAGACGGCAACCCAGATTGACAATATGGAAAATAAATACCGGACGCTGGGGCAGGTGTTTGCTGAATATAAGATCATAGACGCACTTACATTCAAAGTTTCCCTGGGCGGATTACTGACAGAATCCAGGGCAAAATATTACAGGCCTTCCTATGTGAACAGAGATTCTAATAAAGCACCTAATCAAATAGAGGCTGAATCAACCACCACACATCAAACCAATTGGTTACTGGAAAATACTTTAACGTATAATAAGCTATTTAATGGTAAGCATGCAGTTAATGCTTTGATAGGATATACGCAGCAAAAAAATACCTATGATGACAATTACATTTTTGCAACAAATTTTCCTTATGAAGGAGTGCGTACACTTAATAACGGACAGGTCACAGACGGAAGTTCAACGGAATCCGAATACGCGCTGGTATCTTATCTGGCCAGAGTAAACTACTCTTTTGATGATAAGTATTTGTTTACTGGTACCATTCGTACAGACGGTTCTTCCAGGTTTGGTGCCAACAACAGATGGGGTACTTTTCCTTCTTTATCACTGGGATGGCGGATATCAGAGGAAGATTTTATGAGGCAGTCAAGTATGATCAGCGACTTGAAGATCAGAACAAGCTATGGTTTTACCGGTAATAATTCCATTCCTAATTACGGTCCACATGGTTTGTTAGGCGTCACCCAATACGTGATTAACAATAGCCTGGTGAATGGGGTCTATCCCAACACCCTTTCCAATCCTGATCTTGGATGGGAAATGACAAGACAGCTTGATATAGGGGTAGAACTGGGGCTCCTTGCCAACAGGATTTATGTGGAAGCGGATTACTATTATCGTTCTACCAAAGATTTATTATTAAGTGTTCCTGTTCCTCAAATAACGGGTTACGCAACCCAACTGCAAAATATCGGTAAGGTGCAAAATCAAGGAGTGGAATTTTCAGCAACCACGAGAAATCTGGTCAATGATTTCAAATGGAATACTAACTTTAATATATCAATCAACAGAAATAAAGTACTGGCATTGGGGCCTGATGATAACCCTATTTACGCAAGTGCCCCTAATGTTACCAATGGATTCAAGACAGAAGTAGGACAACCTGTCGCCAACTTTTATGGGTACATTTTCGATGGTGTTTATACAAGGGAAGATGAAATTGAAGCGCACGCGCATTTATCAACCGATGTACCGGGCGATCCTATCATCAGAGATGTTAATGGCGACGGAGCGCTAAATGCTAATGATCGCACAGTCATTGGGAATAATCAACCTGATTTTATATATGGTTTCAGCAATGAATTCTCTTACAGAAATTTTGACCTGAGAATTCAAATGACAGGTTCACAGGGGGGAGAGGTATTTTCCATGTCATCGAGATTCACTAAATTCTTTCATGGAGAAAGAAACGCAAGAGCTGAGGCTGTCAATCGCTGGCGATCGCCTGAACAAACAGGCGGCGGAGAGTATTTCAGGGCAAATCGAAATTACTTAGGACTCCAAAAAGAACCTTCCAGCTATTGGGTTCAGGATGCCAGTTTCTTGCGCATTCGCAATATTACTTTGGGTTATAATTTACCAGCAAATATATTGAAAAGCAGCTTTATTCAATCCTCCAGATTCTATTTTAGTATCCAGAACCTCTATACTTTTACTGACTATTTTGGTTTTGATCCGGAGGTGAGCACCTCAGGCGATGGACTAACTCGAGGGGGAGACTACACAGGGTATCCTACCGCGCGTACATTCACCTTAGGCGTGAATCTTAGATTTTAGAGACTTTTTAAACCAATGAAAATGAAAAAGATAATACTAACAGCCGCCCTTGTAAGCTTTTCTTTAATGTCTTGTAACGACAACTTTATTGATCTGGCACCAATTTCTGATATCAGTGCAACGAATTTTTATAAAACGTCGCAAGATATGGAAAATGCAGTCTTTGCAGCATATGCGGGTCTTCGTAATACTGGTTTGTATAACCAAGGTCTGTATTATGTGGGAGAAATGAGGTCTGATAATACTTCTACTTCATGGGTACCTGGAGATTCTTATGATATTGAAAGTATCTATTATTTTACCCTACTTTCTTCTAATCGGTACCTGAATACGATATGGAATGACACTTATAACGCTATTCTAAGGTGTAATGTGGTGCTGGATCATATGGAGGAGGTTGACATGGACCAAACGCTTAAGGAACAGTATCAGGGTGAGGTTCGCTTTTTAAGAGCGCTTGAGTATTTTTATCTGGTTCAGATTTTTGGCGATGTGCCGCTTGTCTTAAGTGAAATACCTGTTCAGGAAGCGTATGCACAAGGAAGAACACCTGCTCAGCAAGTGTATGACCAGATTATTGAGGACTTGCAATTCGCTGAAGAAATGCTCCCTCCTGCTTATGGACCAGAAAATACAGGTAGAGCTACGAGTGGTGCTGCCAAAGGAATCCTAGGGAAGGTGTACCTAACCATGAAGAATTATCCGGAAGCTAAAACTAAACTGGAAGAAGTGATCAACAGTGGTAATTACCAACTTCTTCCCACCTATGCAGATTTGTGGGATTTACAGCATGAGAATAGTGAGGAATCTCTTTTTGAAGTACAGTATTTAAAAGGAGGTAGAGGAACCGGTAGTCCTTTTACCAACGCTTTTGCGCCCAAATTTTCCAATCAGGTAGTGGTTCCGGTAGGAGGAGCCGGATCAGTTAATTCCCCTACCGTTGACATGGAAAATGCTTATGAGCCTGGCGACCTGAGGAAAGATATATCGATGGAGCCGGGGTATGTAAATGATGCAGGAGATTTTATTCCTTATGCCTACATTAAAAAATATTTGGATGTGCCATTTGAAAATGGAGATGCTGATAATAATTGGCCTGTGCTAAGATATGCTGATGTGATGTTAATGTATGCGGAGGTTTTAAATGAATTGGGGTTCGTGCCGGATGGAGAAGCTTTTCAATTACTCAACCAGATCAGAGAACGGGCAGGTTTAGCCCCTAAGACAGCCAATAACCCAGCGTCTAACCTTCGTGTTGCCAACCAACAGGAATTCAGGTTAGCCATAGAACAGGAAAGAAGAGTTGAATTAGCTTTTGAGAATCACCGTTGGTTTGATCTTGTACGTACAGGCAGGGCTTTGGAAGTGATGAACTCGAAAAGAGATACGTTAAACATTCCCGGAGAGATACAGGCGTATCAATTGCTATTTCCTATTCCACTTCAGGTTATTGAAAACAATCCTTCGGTCATACAACAAAACCCGGGGTATTAGAAAAATGTTACCATAAGAATACATACTTATAAAAACAAAAAATATGAAAGTAAAAATTTTAGATCAGCGCGTAAGTCACGTGTATACGTTTTTTACTGCATTTACTTTGTTGATGGCAGTAGTAAACTTTACCAACAAAGTAATGGGACAAAATGCGGATACATCCAAGTCTGGCAAGGAAAAGGCAAGTCAATCCAATACGCTCACGCAGAAGGAGCAAAAGGAGGGTTGGCAATTACTCTTCGATGGAAAATCAACTACTGCATGGACAGGCACCAAGGGCAAGGGTTTTCCGGAAAAAGGCTGGGTGGTAGAAGATGGCATCCTTACCGTGCTAGGTTCCTCTGGGGGTGATCATGCCAGTGGAGGTGATATTATTACCAAAGACCAATATGGTAATTTTGAATTGTCGCTGGAGTTCAAAATTCCAAAAGGAGCCAATAGCGGTATCAAATATTTTGTCGTTGATGATTTTCCCGGTCATAAAGGTGATTACCTGGGATTGGAATATCAGATCATAGACGATAAAAATCATGCAGATGCCAAGTTGGGCGTTAATGGAAACAGAACGATGGCTTCTTTGTACGATCTGATATCCGCCAAAAATAAAAAAGTGAAGTCAGTAGGAGAATGGAACCAAGCCAGCATTATCGTGAGAGGTGATCATGTAGAGCATTGGCTGAATGGAAGTAAAGTACTTGAATACGAGCGGGGCAGTGATCAGTTCCGAAAATTGGTCGAGGCAAGTAAATACAAAGACCTTAAAGGTTTTGGCGAAATGCCTATAGGCCATATTCTTTTGCAAGGTCATGGAGATACCGTTCACTATAGAAATATCAAGATCAGAAAGTTAGCAGATTCTTGATTTGCGCTTTATCAAAGAGGCATTGAAAAAACGAAGATAAAAAGATCAATTTTAAACCTAATATTATGCAAAACAACAAAAACGATTCTCGTAGAGATTTTATCAAAAAAGCTGGTTTGGGATCAGCAGGTCTGGCTTTTGCCATGAACGCGAAAAGTTATGCCAGTATCATGGGTGCTAATGACAGAGTCCGCATCGCGGCTATTGGCGTTCATGGCCGGGGAGACGGTATGGCAAAGAACTTTGCCAGTCAGCAGAACTGTGAGGTAACTTATATCTGTGATGTAGATTCGGATGTTTTGGCTAAGACCGTAGCAGGTGTCGCTGAAAAAGCGAAGAAGAAACCAAAAGGCGTAGAGGATTTTCGCAAGTCGTTGGATGATCAGGAGTTAGATGGTGTATATATCGCTACCCCGGACCACTGGCATACCCCTGCTGCTATCATGGCTTGTCAGGCGGGCAAACATGTGTATGTAGAGAAGCCCTGTAGCCACAATCCTTCCGAAGGCGAAATGCTGGTGGAAGCAGCCCGGAAATACGATCGCGTGGTGCAAATGGGAAGCCAAAGACGGTCATGGCCTAACATCATAGCCTGTGTCAAAGAAATACATGATGGTGTTATTGGCAGAGCTTATTTTGCCAAAGGGTGGTATACCAATAACCGTCAACCGATTGGTGTAGGCAAACAAGTGCCGGTACCTGCCAACCTTAACTATGCATTGTGGCAGGGACCTGCCCCCCATCGTCCTTACCAGGATAACCTGATCCACTATAACTGGCACTGGTTCTGGAACTGGGGTACCGGAGAAGCATTAAATAACGGTACACACGAAATAGATGTGATGCGATGGGGGCTTGGCGTGGAGTATCCAACGCGGGTTACCTCTGCTGGTGGACGGTATGCTTATGAAGATGATTGGGAAACACCGGATACGCAAGTGATCACGATGGATTTTCCCGGCAGAATATCCATAGCATGGGAAGGACGCAGTTGCAATAGCTATCCGATTCACGGGAGTGGCCGCGGTGCTATTTTTTATGGCGACAAAGGGACTGTGGT
>JBBSNI010000021.1:0-27335 GCA_038232695.1 Cytophagales bacterium | reverse complement strand
GGGATTTACAATTTGAAAGAAAATTTCAAGATAAACACCGGCTTTAACTATCAGTACGATGATATTGACCAACCACGGTCTACCAACGGCACCATCAACCGCTCGTCTCGCCTGCCGCATACGTATAGGATCTTTAATGATGACGGAACCCCGGCATTAGGAGAGAGCACGGGTTCGCCCCGGAACATTGAGCACGAACTTCGCTACCAGGACGATTCCTACCGTAATTACCGCACCCAATTTCGCTTAGGGCTCGACTATGAAGTGATCGAGGGATTGTCGCTGAAGTCGAATGCTTCTATCTACCGGAAAGAATTTATCCTGGATCAGTTTGAGCGGGCTTCCCAGGAGATTACCAGCCGGAACATGCGCAGAGACCAGACCACGTTTAACCAAATCATGGTAGACGGGCTGATTACCTACGACAAGACCATCGGAACGGCCCATAACGTGAGCGCCCTCTTAGGTACGCAGTACGTCACCGATGTGAACGAATACTTTCGCGGTGATGGCGCCAACGCGCCTACGGATATCATCACTACGCTGAACGCCTCGGAAACAGAGAGGGAGAGAGTAACCAGCACCTACAACGAAGGCAAGTTGCTCAGCTTTTTTGGCCGGGTGAACTATAACTTTAATGCCCGGTATCTGTTGGGCGCCAGCCTGCGCTACGACGGCTCATCGCGCTTTGCCAGCGAAAACCGGTGGGGACTTTTCCCAGCCCTATCAGCCGGATGGAATATTCATCAAGAGCCTTTCTTTGACATCAATCGCGTGAGCCGGCTCAAGCTAAGAGCCAGTTGGGGACAGGCAGGCAACGACAACCTGCAACTCTCCGATACCCGGGGCGCCTTTAATACCACCTCGTATCAGCTACAGGGCGGAGTGACTGCCGAACGTTTGCCCAATCCTGCGCTACGCTGGGAAACCACCGCTACGACTGATATCGGTCTGGACATTGGGCTGTTTAACAACCGGGTCAACTTGTTTGTAGATTATTACAACAAGCTCACCTCCGATCGCATCATTGACCGGCCGCTCCCGGCGCAAACCGGGTTTGGGTTTATTCGCAGTAACTTTGGCGAGTTGCGCAACCGGGGAATAGAGATAGAAGTAGGCGGAACGGCAATTCAAGCTGGGGATTTTGCCTGGGACGTAAAACTAAACTTCGCCTATAACCAGCAGTTGATCACCAAACTGCCTGCCAACGAGAACGACGGAAACCGAATCGGCGGTGGCATCGTTTGGGACGAAAATGGCAACGAAGTGATGGTAGGAGGCTTGGCCGAAGGGGAGCGACCCAACGGACTATGGGCCTTTGATTTCCAGGGCGTGTATCCCACGACGGCCGCGGCTGCTGAAGCACCGGACGATCAACTGATCTCAGGTGGTTACCGCACCTTATACGGCGGAGCCAAGAACGGTGGCGACGCTATCTGGCGCGACCTGAACGGCGATAATATTATTGACCAGCGGGATGTGGTTTTTATTGGATACCGTGACCCCAATAAACGGGGCGGTTGGCTCAATACCTTTACCTACAAAAACCTGTCGCTACGCATCAACATGGACTGGGCCGCCGGGCATATGATCACCAACGGCTGGAGAGCCCGGGCAAACGGCAACGCGCGCAACAACGTCATGACGATTACCGACGTGGTGGGTAATGATATCTGGGAAGCGGAAGGCGATCAGGCTTCCTTACCCCGCTACGACAACGCATCAGACTTTGACAATGGCGCTCGAAATCACATCAGGTTCTTAGGGGTAACTTCCAACAACCAACTAGGCAATGGAAGTGGAGATGGGGCTGATAATACCCTGTACTACAGCAAAGGCGATTGGCTGGCGTTCCGGGAAATATCATTAGGCTACAACTTACCTGCTGATTGGGTGAGCCGGGCAGGCTTGTCTAACACCCGTCTGACGGTTGGGGTGTATAACCTGGGTTATCTGACAGCCTACGACGGCCTCACGCCCGAGCACTACGACGGCGTGGATGAAGGGATTTATCCCCGCCCCCTACAATTTCGTGTCAGACTTACTGCTGGATTTTAACTCCTCAAAATAAAAAAACCATGAAAAAGATAACCTATACATTGATCACCTTTGCCGTAGCGTCGCTCCTGCTGATGCGCTGTGATGATGCGCTGGAAGTAGACATCAAATCGGAAATTGTAGCCGAAGGTTTTCCGGCTAATGGGGAAGCAGCACAAGCGTTGCTCACCGGAATTTACCAGGAACTGAAAGACGATATCAACACCACCGAGTACGCCATCGACCGGAGTGATGAATTTGAGGTGGGTAAAATTGGTAGTGTCACCGATTCGTGGGCACAGAACCTGAGTGGAGGCAACGGCCCGAACTGGTTGGGATACTATAGCTCGCTCTACAACGTGAACCTCTTACTGGCGCGGGTAGACGATCTTACTTTTACCAATGAGGCGACCCAAAACCGGGTGAAAGCCGAAGCGTTGTTTCTGCGGGCGTATTATTACTTCTACATGACCCGGATATGGGGGGATGTGCCACTCATTTTGGAACCCCTCAGCTCGGCTGATGGTGAGGTAGCAGGAAGAAGCCCGGCCGCCCAGGTGATGGCGCAGATCAACACAGACATAGACGCCGCCATTGCGCTTTTTCCGACCGATGGATTTACGGATAAGGAACGGGCTACGAAACCCGCCGCTTACGCGCTGAAAGCCGATGTGAAGATGTGGAGCGGCAAGGTGTTGGGCGGGGGCGCCGCCGACTTTGACGCCGCCCTCGCAGCCATTGCCATGATCGAGAGTGCCGGAGCTAGCCTTGTTCAGGATGATTTTGCCTTCGTATTTAGTGCCAACAATAAGAATAATGTAGAAATCATTTTTGCGATGTATAACAGCCGGGATGAGTACGATGGGCACTATGCCCGGTTGACGACGCCCCGGGCGGACATAGATTTTAGTACCGAACTAAGTCCTGAAGTGCCCACCACCATCTCTTTCGACGCCAGACACAACTACGCGCCCAGCCAACGGATCAGGGATTTGTTTACCAATCCTGATGACATTCGCCGGGATGTGACGTTCGTCCCAATGCTACAGGCCGACGGGGATGATGCCAATACTGAGCCGGATACTTCCTCTTTTTCTCAGAATAAGTTCAGAGGAGAAGTGTTTGATGGCATCCGCCAATATACCGACGACATCATCATCTACCGCTGGGCGGATATGTTGCTGCTGAGAGCCGAAGCCTATGCTGCCCAAGGGGATATCCCCAATGCCTTAGAGGCGTTGAATACCCTACGCAACCGGGCCAAGACCGGCGATTACGCCGGCCCTGTAGATCAGGCTTCGGTCAACCGCGCTATCCTGGATGAAAGAGGACGCGAACTGTTTCTGGAACTGAAAAGGTGGTGGGACTTGAGAAGGTTTCATGCCGATGGTACCATTGATGTTTACCAGTTTGTGCCTAATTTAGTGGGGAAGAATACGCCCCTCTATTGGCCGGTAAGTCAGAGTGTAATTGCGTTGAATGCAAAGATTGAGCAAACCTCAGGGTATTAAAATGATGAGACATCCATTTTCACTTATAGTACTGTTTCTTTTTCTGGGTCTGTACCTACCCGGTGCAACCCAGCCACTTACCGGTGTGGATATAAGGACGGAACAGAAACAGATCCCTATACTGAAATACAAAGAGAATAACCCGGTGCTAAAAATTGTCATCAAAACCCAACAAAAACGCACCCTCCAATCGATCAGCCTGTCCACCCGGGGCACTTCTGATTTGAATGATATCAGCCAGGTACGCCTGTTCTATACCGGAATAGATTCCCTGTTTTCCGATCAGCAATCCTATGCCAGCGGGCTGCCTGCGGGTCAGGTATTGGTGTTTGAGCAGAAAAAGATGCTGGAGGCAGGCACCCATTATTTCTGGGTATCTTACCAAATAAGCGATCAGGCCAACCTTCTTCATGTGGTAGATGCTTCCCTGACCGATGTGAGCTTCGAAGAAGGCAGCCAGAAAATCTCAGGGGAGAATGACAATACCAGGCTCAAACTGGGCGTCACCTTGCGGCAGCATAACCAGGATAGCGTTCATACCCACCGTATTCCCGGTCTGACCACCTCCAAAAAGGGAACGCTGTTGGCCGTTTACGACGCCCGCCGCGACGCTGCACGGGACCTTCAGGGAGACATTGACATTGGCTTGAACCGAAGCACCGATGGAGGCAACACCTGGAAGCCTATGCAGGTGGTATTGGACAAAAAGGAATGGGGCGGGCTGCCGGAGAAGTTCAACGGCGTAAGCGATCCCTGCATCCTGGCAGACACCGCGACCGGCACTATCTATGTGGCAGGCTTGTGGATGCACGGCGTATTGGATGAAAACGGACAATGGTTAGCCGGACTGACCCAACAGAGCGATGCCTGGGAGCACCAATGGCGCAACAAAGGCTCTCAACCGGGCTTTGATGTAAAACAAACTTCCCAGTTCCTGATCACCAAAAGTACCGACGATGGTCTTACCTGGAGCGAACCGCTGAACCTGACCCGGATGTGCAAAAAGAAGGAATGGTGGCTCTGGGCGCCGGGGCCGGGAAGAGGCATTGTCTTGTCCGATGGCACCCTGGTTTTTCCTACCCAGGGAAGGGATGCCACAGGTGAAACGTTTTCTAATATTACCTACAGCCGGGACCAGGGCAAAACCTGGACAACGAGTAAACTCGCCTATTCCAATACCACCGAATGTGCCGTCGTACAACTCAGCGACGGCAGCCTCATGCTCAACATGCGGGACAATCGTAACCGGGAAAACAAATCAGCGACCAACGGAAGGGCGGTTTTTGTCACCCGCGATATGGGTAATACCTGGCAGCAGCATCCGACCCATCACGGCGCTTTGCCGGAACCTACCTGTATGGCCAGCCTGCACAAACATGTCTATGAACAGGGTAAGAAAAGCATACTGGTGTTTTCTAATCCCAACTCAAAATATGAGCGCGACCATATCACGGTAAAAGTAAGCTTTGACGATGGGATGCACTGGCCGCAAAAAAACTGGCTGTTGCTCGACGAAGGGAAAGGAAGAGGGTATTCCTGCCTGACGAGCATCGATGAAAATACCATCGGCATTGTCTACGAAAGCAGCCAGTCCGACCTGGTTTTTCAGCAGATTTCCCTGGATAGACTGTTACGCCGATGAAGCCATACCATTGCGCAACGAACCACAAGCTTATGATAGGGCTGCTGCTGATCCTGTTGTTTCCTCAGCCAGGCATATCCCAAAGCTTTGCCCAGGAAAAGCTCGAGTGGAGCCGCCTGCCTGACCTGCCGCCTGCTCCCGGACAAACCCGGCAGCCCGGATTGGCCGGAGCCTTTTCCGGTGTACACCAAAATGCTTTGATCGTGGCGGGCGGGGCTAACTTTCCGGATGCCCCACCCTGGGAAGGCGGTACCAAACATTGGTGGGACGATATTTATGTGCTGGAAAAAACAGTAGAAGGAGAATACTGCTGGCATACCGATCCAACATTTAAACTACCTATGCCATTGGCTTATGGAGTTTCTGTTGCTACCAGCGAAGGCGTGTTATGCATAGGCGGCAACAATGAGAACCTGGTTTCAGACCAGGTGTTTCTCCTCCAATGGAATCCTGACACCAGGCAGATCACCATAGAAAAAAAACCGCCGATGCCTTTCTCCCTGGCGATGATGGCAGGGGCAAAGGTCAACCAAACGGTTTTTATTGCCGGAGGACAGCAAACCAATGCACAGCCTAAAGCTACCCAAGCTTTTCTCTCCCTTGACCTGCATGATCTTACCTGGAAAGAACTTCCCTCGTGGCCTGGTCCACCCAGGATTGTGCCGGTCGCCGCCAGCCAGAGTGATGGAGCTACCGACTGTTTTTACCTGTTCGGCGGCAGAAACACCGCTGCGGGTCGTGAAACAGAGATACTGACCGATGCTTACCGCTACGATCCGGTAGCAAAGCAATGGAAGCCATTGGCTCCAATCCGGATGCAGAATGATTCGGCGCTGTCCGTGATGGCCGGTACAGCGGTAGAAAGCGGAGCCAACCATATCCTGGTGTTTGGCGGAGACGATGGACGCCTGTTTCTTTCCCTGGAAAAGCTGGATCGTCAGATAGCCCAGACGCAAGATTCTTTGGTAGCAGCCGGGTTACAGCAACAGAAGCTGGACATGCTCCGTCGCCATCCGGGCTTTGGAAAGCAGGTCTTAGCCTATCATACGGTTACGAATACCTGGAACACCATAGGACAGTTGCCTCAGGGCAGCCAGGTCACTACCAACGCTGTTCGCTGGGGAGCAGACATCATAATTCCCAGCGGAGAAATCAGTCCGGGCATACGTACGCCGCAGGTCTGGAAGGCAGATGTCATCATCAGCAGCGCTTTTGGGTGGCTAAACTATAGCGTGTTGGGCATATACCTGACCCTGCTGGTGGGCATAGGGATTTACTTCTCCAAACGGGAAGGCAATACAGAGGACTATTTCAAGGCCAGCGGACGCATACCCTGGTGGGCGGCCGGGCTAAGCATTTTTGGTACCCAACTCAGCGCGCTGACCTTTATGGCCATTCCTGCCAAAAGCTACGCGACAGATTGGAGCTACTTTATGCTCAACATGACCATCATCATGGTAGCTCCGCTCATTGTCTATGGCTTTTTGCCCTTCTACCGGCGATTGCGCATTACCACCGCCTATGAATACCTGGAAAAACGCTTTAATCTAAGCATCCGGTTGGCCGGTAGCCTGATGTTTATGATCTTTCAGTTTGGACGGATTGGCATTGTCCTTTTCCTGCCTTCCCTGGCTTTGTCGCTGGTCACGGGTATTGCCGTCAGTACCTGCATTTTACTGATGGGAGGGCTCAGCATCTTCTATACTGTGCTGGGTGGCATAGAGGCTGTTATCTGGACCGATGTGGTGCAGGTAGTCGTGCTGTTAGGAGGCGCTTTGCTCAGCCTTATGCTGTTGACAATCAATGCCGGAGGAGTAGACGCGATGGTAGACATTGCCACCAACCAGCAAAAGTTTCACATCCTGGACTTCAGCATGGACTTTACCCGTCCGACCTTTTGGGTGGTGGTGTTTGGCGGCCTTGGCGCCAATATGATCAGCTACGGCAGCGACCAGACGGTTGTGCAGCGTTACCTGACGACCCGGGACGAAAAAAGTGCCGCACAAAGCATATGGACCAGTGCCTGCCTGACCCTTCCGGCCACACTGCTTTTCTTTGGGATCGGGACGGCACTCTATGTTTTTTACCAGTTGCACCCTGACCTGATGAATGCCATTGCTTTGGAGAATACCGATGCTATTTTTCCCTACTATATCGTCACCCAACTGCCTGTAGGCGTAGCCGGACTGCTCATCGCCGGTATTTTTGCAGCGGCGATGTCCAGCTTGGACAGCAGCATGAACTCTATGGCAACGGTCGTCACGCACGACGTGTTCCGCCGCTTCAAACCGCAGACCAGCGACCGTACCGCTTTGCGGGTGGCGCAATGGACAACCGCCTTGGTAGGCATCGCCGGTACTGCCTTTGCGCTCCTCATGACAGGCTGGGACATTAAATCGCTCTGGGATCAGTTCAATACCTTCATCGGACTGTTTGCCGGTGGTTTGGGGGGCTTGTTTCTGCTGGGCATGTTCACACGGAAAGCCAACGCTCAGGGCGCAATGATCGGGCTGGTCGCCAGCGGTCTGGTGCAGTATATGGTCAAAGAGTATACGCAAATCTACCTGCTGCTCTACACGCTCAGCGGTATTGTCTCCTGTGTAACGATAGGCTACCTGGCCAGCCTGTTTTTTAATCAAAATCTGCAAAAAACAGAAGGGCTTACGATTTATACGTTGTATACGAATAGAAAAAAGAAAGTGAGGAGAAGTCAGAAGGTAGAAGAAAAAACTTCCGATTTCTAAGGCTGCTTTGTCAATTGGTGATGATTACTTGTGCATTGAATATTTAAACACTCAACCGGGCGCCGGGCGCACTCAATGCTCAAGGAAAAATAATGATAGACTTTGTCTTTTACTTATTGAAATAGCAGAGCTTGCTAACAAAACGAAAAAAATGAAACTACTTATTGTATTAACGATCCTGTGCATGAGCTGGATGCCTACAAAGGATGTACTCGCACAAAAGATAGACTACCACGTGAAGCTTGAAACAGCCACACGGGGTGAGGATTCTGATTTTATATGGACGCAGGCACGCGCTGTTTTTGTGCCCGGAGATACCGCCTATGCCCTCATGACGATGTCGCAGAAGCTGAAAAGAGGATCGGATGTCTACTACGACCTCTATGAAATGCTCAGCTACGATACCGGCAAAACCTGGACGAAGCCCCGGGTGATCCCTACGCTGAAAATCCATGACACAGGCGATGGCTTCCGCCGGTCTATGAGCGATATGACCCCGCAGTGGCATAGAGCTACTCAAAAAGTGCTCAATATCGGTAAATCCTTTTTTTACACCAACGACAGCACACCCGACCGTTCCAGAAGGGCAGTAGCCTATGCCGTGTACGATCCTGCTACCAAAGCCTGGGGAGCTTACCAGGAGCTACAGTTGCCTGCTTTAGATCATGAGGGGCTGCATCTCAGGGCGTCTGTAGCAGGCTGTGTGCAGTGGCTGGAAGGGGCCAACGGAGAAGTGTTCCTCCCAATATGCTATTACAAAATGAACGACCGGCAGGTAGCTGTTGCCAGCCGCAAAACCTTTGAGGTGGAAAATTTTATGAACAGCGACGACCTAGGTCATGTGACGACCGTTGTCCGCTGCAGGTTCGATGGCAAAAAGCTTACTTACTTGGAGCATGGCGACGAACTAAGCCTGAAGGGCGGACGAGGAATTTATGAGCCTTCCCTCACTTTTTACAAGGATGACTATTTTCTGACCTTGCGGGCTGATAAAACCGCGTATGTAGCCAAAAGTAAAGATGGGCTGCACTTTGAACCGATCAGGGAATGGACCTTTGATGATGGGGAAGTATTAGGCAGCTATAACACCCAACAACACTGGGTAAGGCATAGCGACGCCCTTTTCCTGGTCTATACCCGGCGAGGAGCAGAGAACGACTATGTATTCCGGCACCGGGCACCTCTTTTCATGGCACAGGTTGACCCAGAAAAAATGCAGGTTATACGAGCCACAGAAAAAGTAGTGGTTCCCAGCCGGGGTGTAGGGCTTGGCAACTTTGGCGTCACGGAAGTCAGCGAAAATGAAAGCTGGGTCACGGCGGCGGAATATATGCGGGATGAGAAAAAGGTAGAAGCCGACAACAGCGTATTCGTAGCCCGTATCCTGTGGAACAAAGCGAATGAGTATGTCAAAAAATAGCTTCTTCAAAAGTATAGTGAGAAAAAGTGTTAAAGTGCGAAGGTGTTAGTGTGTTAATGTAAAAAATGCCACAGTAATTAACCTTGATGCCAAGGCAGCGTTGCGTCTCAAACACCTGAACACCTGAACACCTGAACACCTGAACACCTGAACACCTGAACACCTGAACACCAAAAAAACGCATGAACGGAACAGCATTAGCCCACGCTCTGAAGACAGGTAAGCACGTATACGGCACCCTGATCGTTTCGCCGTCTCCTTTTTGGCCGCCGGTTGTGGCTTCGCTGGGGTTGGATTTTGTCTTTATTGATACGGAGCATATTCCGCTGGACAGGGAAAAAGTGAGCTGGATGTGCCAGGTGTATGGTTCACTTGATCTGGCTCCCATCGTACGCATCCCTTCGCCCGATCCGTATCTGGCCGGCATGGTACTGGATGGGGGAGCGGCAGGCGTTATTGCTCCTTACATAGAAACGGCAGCACAGGTACAGGCACTGGCAGGTGCTGTCAAACATAAACCCATCAAGGGAAAAAGGTTGGAGCATTTGTTAGACAGATCAGCCTCATTGGAGCCTGGGCTGTCCGATTATCTCAGCCTGCAAAATGCTAATCGCGTGCTGATTGCCAACATAGAAAGTGTGCCGGCAATAGAAGCTTTAGACGACATCGCAGCCGTCGATGGACTAGATGCTGTGCTGATCGGGCCGCACGATCTTTCCTGTAGCCTGGGCATCCCGGAGCTGTATGATCACCCCAGCTTTTTGGAAGCGGTGGAAACTATTTTTCATAAGGCCAGACAGCATAGGGTAGGGGCAGGCATTCATATGATCTATCCTGCCGGTTTTGAGCAGGAAATTCTATGGGCTAAAAAAGGGGCTAACCTGATCCTGCACAGTGCCGACCTGATTGCGGTGAAGGAGACGCTCTCCCAGGAACTCAACACAATTAGAACGGCGCTGGGCGATATCAAAGCAGACCAAGACCGGAAAAAGGATAACCTGAACATTTAAGTCAACGTCGAGAATGATGAAAAACAACAAGCTAATTATAATTCTGTGGTGGGCATGTGTTAGCATAGGATACGGACAAACCAGAGGCAATCGCCCGGCTGATGCTACGGTCACTGGGGCAGTAAGGAATGTTGAAGTGATTGACCGGCTGGAAGAGAGCAGTGACTACAATAAAATCTGGCAACCTTTTCTAGCACGCTGGAGCGATACGCAGTACGTGGTAGCCTACGGCAAACAACTCAAAGGCAAAGGCGATATGGGAGATATCGTCTGTGCAATCAGTGCTGACCAAGGCAAAACCTGGGGTACACCCATCATGATCTTTGACCACCGCTTGCCCAACGGTACTCAGCGTTTTGCCTACAACAACGCGGTGCTCTTCCATCCCTCTGATTCGGACGTGCTGTGGTGCTTTGCCATGCGCACACCCCAGTATTACAGCGACAGCGAAGACAGCGAACTGGTGGCGGCGTATTCCGGCGACGGAGGATACACCTGGCATCCCGTGGAACTCATGATGGAGTTTCACTCGCCCGTGATCACCTGCGCGGGTATCGTAGAGGTCAAAGAAAACGGTATGACCCGCTACCTGCTGCCGGTACACCGCAATACCAAACGCCACGACCCGCAGGGAGACCGGGCGCAGTTTGTGCTGGAAAGTAAAAGCCTGCTTAGGTGGAAACTGGCGGGCTATATTCCCCAGCCTCAAGACCAACAGGTCTTCTTGCACGAAGGCAATATCGCCTATGGCAGCAGCCCGGATACTCTGAAGATGGTGATGCGCACCGCCCAATATGGGGATGGCGGCAAAGCCTTGGAACCACCCCGTGCGTATTCTTCCGTCAGTACCGACGAGGGGCACACCTGGTCGCCTGCCGAGCCGGAGCCTGCTTTGTTTAATTCGGTTTCCAAAGGTTTTTATGAAAAAAGCAGTCGGGGGCAGCACATCTATGTCTACAACGATGGCGCTGCCTGGGAAAGAAAGGGGCTGCAATATGTCGTCAAACCTGAAGGAAAAGACTGGTCAACGCCTCAACTTCTTTATTGGAATAACAACCGCAACAGCTATCCTACGCTGATAGAAGAAAAGCCCGGCGTATGGGTCGGCGTATGGGACAGTTCTGACGATCCTGAAAAAAGAAGAACCGCTATTCGCTTCGGACGCCTTGTCTTGGATAAGCCATAAGCGTTATTACTCAATTTTTAAAACCAAAAATATCACCATGAATCAACTGACTGGATTAATAGCCGCCCCGTTTACACCGCTTCGAGCGGATGGCTCCCTGCACTTGCAGCAAATAGCAGTATTGGTAGAACATCTGGTCGCCCGGCAGGTAAAAGGTGTCTTCATCGGCGGCAGCAACGGCGAAGGACCTTCCCTGACGCTGGAAGAACGGATGCAGGTGGCCGAAGCTTTTGTTGACGCGGCTGACAAGCGTTTGTTTACCTTCGTACACGTAGGTCACAACAGCTTGTCGGAAGCCAGGAAACTGTCGGCTCATGCCCGGCAGATAGGCGCCGATGCCATTTCTGCGACCATGCCTACTTACTTCAAGATCAACACCCTGGAAGCGCTGATACAAAGCCTGGCCCAAATTGCCGAAGGGGCGCCTGACCTGCCCCTGTATTACTACAATATCCCGGCCCTGACGGGCGTCAGCCTGGATATGGTGGCGTTTCTGGAACAAGCCCAAACGCGGCTTCCTACACTGGCAGGCATCAAGTATACCGCTCCGTTCTTGTATGAATACCAGGCCTGCCTGCAACAAGACCGATACGACATCTTGTATGGATCAGACGAAATGATGCTCAGCGCTTTGGCAGTAGGCGCCAAAGGATTTATTGGCAGCACGTATAACTTTATGCCTTCCCTGTATCATCAGCTTATGGCAGCCTTCGAGCAGGGTGATCTAACCGGGGCACAGCGATGTCAGGCTTTGTCGGTAGCCATCGTACGTGCTTTTGTCAAGTACCCGCCCTTAGCCGCCCAGAAAGCCATCATGCAAATGATAGGGCTAGACTGCGGGACGGTACGGCTGCCGCTGCTTGAACTCACCAATGCTCAAAAATCCACCTTACAAAAAGAACTTCAAACCATCGGTTTTTTTGAGATGATACAGCAGGGAAAATAATTGACGCAGTAGTTCCACGGCAGCGTGCTAACCTACCACAATATCCTTTTGGGCAAAAGGCTGGCTGTACAAGCGGTTGCCCGTAGCTTTGTACAACGCATTTGCCAGAGCCCCGATGATAGGCGGCAAACCCGGTTCACCCAGGCCGGTAGGGTCTATGCCATTATCCACAAAGAAAGTCTCTACTTCCGTGGGCGCTTCGCTGTTTCTGATCAAATGATATTTGTCGAAGTTGCGCTGTTCGGGCACTCCGTTTTTAAGAGTGAGCGCACCATACATGGCATGACCGATCCCATCTACCACACCGCCCTCTACCTGGTTTCGGGCACCCTCGGGGTTGACCACGATGCCACAGTCTACGGCACACCATACTTTTTTGACCCTTGGTTTTCCATTCTCCATCACCACATCCACCACCTGGGCTACATAAGAATTGTGACAATAATAAGCGGATACCCCACGATGCACGCCGGGAAGGTCTTTGCCCCAACCTGATTTTTCTTTTACCAGTTTCAATACGCCTGCATATCGTTCCGCATCATAGTCGTTCTCTTTGCCTGCCGGGTTGCCTACGGGGTTGTTGATAGCTTTGTCGAACAAGGACAGCCTGAAATCTATGGGATCTTTTCCGGCTGCTTCTGCTACTTCGTCCAGGAAGGATTGTTCCGCACCGGCCACAAAGTTAGAACGGGGAGCCCGCCAGGCGCCGGTGGAGACATTGGTTTCTACCGTGATATTTTCGGCTAAATAATGATCAACCGTTCCGGCCGGAAAGCGATTGGCAAAGACAGGGCCTTCATTCATGCCAGCGCCCCTGACGTGGAAAGCGACCATTTCATTGTTCTTGTCCAGTGCTGCCCGGTAGGTGATTTTATAAGAAGGCCGGTAGGTTCCCTGCGTCATATCATCTTCACGGGTATAGATCAGCTTGACGGGAGCCTGGACTTTTTGTGAGATGGCGGCGGCTTCCAACCCAAAGTTTCCATAGAGCCTGCGACCAAAGCCGCCGCCCATGCGGGTCATATCTACGGTGATCTTTTCTTCGGGAAGTCCCAAAAGATCGGCAGCACTTTTTCGCAGGTTTTCCGGTGTCTGTATCGGTCCTATCAATTCAGCTTGCTCAGGCGTCACATGGGCGAAGAAATTCATAGGCTCCATCGTGTTGTGGGGCAAAAAGGGTGCGCTGTAGGTTTTCTCTATGACTTTAGCCGCCTCTTTAAAGGCTTCCTCCGGGACGCCATCTTTTCTTTCGGGTTCATCGGCGGCGCTAGCCAGCGCCTTGTCTAGGGCTAAGCTCTGCTCCTGAGAACTTTCCACAGCCGTTTCCTGCTCCCAGTTGACTTTTACTGCCTTTTTGGCTTTCATCACGGGCCAGGTGCTTTCGCCCACCACCGCTATGAGTTCCGGGAAGGCGTTGGTATCAGACCATTGCTTTTCCGAAGGCGCTGTTTGTACTTTAAACACGGCTTTGATGCCCGGCATAGAGAGTGCCTTACTGGCATCAAAATCCTTGATCTTCATGCCAAAAGCAGGCGGGTGTATGATCATGGCGGTCAGCATACCTTCCCGCTTAAAATCCAGACCGAACAAGGGCTTGCCGGTCACAATGGGCAGACCGTCTACATTTTTTGTCGCTTTACCAATGATCCTGAAATCTTTGGGGTCTTTCAGTTCTATTTCTTCCGGCACTTGAAGGGTCGCTGCCGTAGCAGCTAATTCACCATATCCTATGGATTTGCGCGACTTTGTGTGGGAGATCATGCCGCCTTCCGTGGTTAATTCACCCACAGGAACTTTCCACTGACCGGCAGCCGCTTCCAGGAGCACCCGTCGTGCGGCAGCCCCTGCCATTCTCAGGCTTTCCCATCCCTGGCGGATAGATTGACTGCCACCGGCCAACTGCCGTGTAAACTTTTCGGTATTCAAGCCCGCCTGTTCTACCCTTACATTGTTCCAGTCTACATCCAATTCCTCCGCCACGATCATCGGCATGGAGGTTTTGACATTCTGCCCGATCTCTGGGTTGGGCGACATGATGGTGACCAAACCGGTGTTATCTATTTTGATAAAGGCATTGACGTCAAACCATTCTTTGGGTACGTTGGCGGCTTCTTTGTGGGAAGGCTGACAGGAAACCAACCAGTTGAAGCCGATCATCATGCCACCCCCGGCGGCAGACGATACTTTAAGGAAAGATCTCCGGTTATATTGTGTTTTGATGAAGGTCATAGCGCTGTGGTTATAGGATTAGCTCATCTTTTCTGCGGCTGTTTTGATCGCAGCCCTGATGCGTAGGTAGGTGCCGCACCTGCACAGGTTACCATTCATGGCCGTCTCTATGTCCTTATCGGAAGGGTTGGCGTTTTGAGACAGCAGGGAAGCTGCCTGCATGATCTGCCCTGCCTGGCAATAGCCGCATTGGGGTACGTCATGCGCCAGCCAGGCTGCCTGCAACGCATGGTCTGCCTTTTCTGACAGCCCTTCAATCGTCGTGATGGCTGATGTGCCTACATTACTCACCGGAAGCGAGCAGGAACGCACCGCCGTGCCATTCAGATGTACCGTACAGGCACCGCATTGCGCGATACCACAGCCAAATTTGGTACCCACTAGATCCAAATGATCCCGGAGCACCCACAGCACCGGCGTATCCGGGTCCACATCGACCTGATGCTGACGCCCATTGACTTTGATTGTAAAAGCAGCCATAGCTAAAAATTTAAGTACAATTAGGTTGAGGGTTGTAACTTACAAAATTTATGACTTTATATGTACTTTGGGGGAGAAATTCTGAAAAACCCATTGTTATTTTTACGCAATGAAGAAGGTGTCAGGTAATTTGAAAAGGCGTTTTCTATTGACAAAAAGGCAACGGCAGGCTGTCGGGGTGTGGGGAATTGTATTTAATTTTAGCGGGTATAATGGAAATAGCCAGATTTTGTCCTATAATGACATAGAAACCAGTAAAGTAAAAAACAATTTGATTTTAAAACTATGAAACTGAAACTTGAAGATATTTTAGGATTTGGTAAAGTTTTACCAATAGATAAACTGATAGATGTTGTTTCAAAGTCAGTAGGTAAAATATCCAAATCATATTTCGATAGAAAAGATGTTGACACCAAAGCATATGAGATTAAAAAACTTGCTGAAGCTCGTGCTGAAGAAATGAAAATCATAGCTACTGCTGTTGAAAAAAGTTCTCAGTTGATAGGTAGCATAGAATATAAAGAAAACAAAATATCCATTAGCTCATTGAATGAATTACCGATAGAAAAACAACACGTTCTTGACCCACATATTGAAGAAAGAACCCAAAATAGGGTAGATTTTCAAGAAGCTAAAAAGCAAATCAATATAGAAAATGTCACTGCATTTGCAGCAGCGGAATTAAAGAATGAGCCTCCTGTAACAAACGAGCCACTGGATGAAGATTGGACAACACGTTTTTTTCGAATAGTAGAAGACATTTCGAATGAAGAGATGCAAGCTTTGTGGGGTAAAATTTTGGCAGGAGAAATTAAGCAGCCCAAATCTTATTCGTTAAGAACACTTGAGCTTATTCGTAACTTGTCAAAAAATGAAGCAGACATATTTATGAAAGTTGCAAATTTTGCAGTCAAAGTCGAATCTGAAAATGTTAATTTTCTTTTTAATAGCACAGATGGAAAGGTATTAGAAAAATATAATATAAGTTATAGAGATATCGCACTTTTAACGGAAATAGGATTGATGCAACCTGGTACTTTTGTTAGCTATCAGCTAATTGAACAGCCAACTGACTATGAGAAAATTTTTACAGCGGGGAACATAGTAATCATAGTAAAAATTAAAGCTAATACACCAACAACTAAAATGCCTGTACATGTTTTTAGTAACTCTGGCAATGAACTTCTAAAAACAATAGATACCGAATCACCATTAGACTATTTGACGCTAATTGCCAATTCAATAAAAAGTGAAAATGTTGAAGTTAAATACGCACGTATTTTGGCCAGGGAAGAAGATTCGATAACACATACTCAACCATTGCAAGATTTCCCATGATAAATACAAAGAAAGGTAGCAGCTAACATTGCCCCCCCAACCTAACACGCGTTTAATGTAACGCGTGCCTAAGTGATCTGTTCCTCCTCAGAAAATCCCTCAAAGAAATGTTAAAACACTTATCTTTGAACTATGGATACCAAAGAGAAATACATCAATCCTTTCACAGATTTTGGACGGTTCGCCGCTGCGATTTAAGAAATTGTTTGGCACTGAGTTCAACAAAGAATTGCTGATTGACTTTTTGAACCAGGTGCTGGCAGAAAAAGAACAGATTCAGGATTTGACTTACTTAAACACCGAACATTTAGGCAGTACTAAAGCAGACAGAAAGGCTGTCTTTGATGGCACCGGCCACCCGGCTCTACTGCGAGAATGAGAAAGGAGAGAAGTTCATTATAGAGCTACAGAATGCCCGGCAGGACTTCTTTAAAGACCGAAGTATTTACTACGCCACGTTTCCCGTTCAAAGCCAGGCAGGCAAGGGAAAAGATGCAGAAGGACGTTCGTGGAACTACCACCTGAAAGCAGTGTATACCGTAGGCATCCTCAATTTCGGCTTTCCTGACAGACAAGAGAACAGATACCTCCGGGAGATACAGTTGATGGACAAGCAAACGTATGAGGTCTTTTATGATAAGCTCACGTTCATCTACCTGGAAATAAACAGATTCAAAAAGAGGGAAGATGAATTAGACACCCGTTTTGACAAATGGCTATATCTTTTGAAGAACCTGCATCGTTTACAGGAGATACCAGTTAGGTTGCAGGAAAGAATATTCAACAAAGTATTTGAACAGGCAGAGATTGCCAAATTAACCAAAGAAGAGATGAGAGCATATGAAGAAAGTCAAAAAGTCTACTGGGACAACTACAGTATCATTGAGACTGCTAAAAATGAAGGCAAAAAAGAAGAAAAGGTAGAAATCGCAAGGGAAATGAAGAAAGATGGACATCCGATAGAGATGATTGCTAAGTATACCGGATTGTCTAAAGAAGAGGTTGAAAAACTCTCGTAGATGCAGGAAACAGATACGATCTTTCACCGCTGGTATGCTGCTCACAGGGCGGGTCAGCGGTCGGTGCTGGCTACCATTGTAGCTACCGAAGGTTCCTCTTACCGCAAGCCCGGCGCCCGTATGCTCATCAGCGAAGACGGACAAATGGTAGGAGCCGTGAGCGGAGGCTGTGTCGAGCAGGCTGTCGCCCGGCAAGCCCGGCAGGTGTTTGCTTCCGCCCAGCCTGAAATCATGGCATACGACGGACGTTACCGCCTGGGCTGTAACGGGACGCTCTATATTTTTTTGGAACTGGTACAGCCCCTTGAGCCCGAATCACTCTGGCAAAGCTATCAGTCCACGTATGAAGGCCGCCGCTCTTTTACCATCGCCACGACCTATCGGGGAGCTGTGAGTGAACAGGGTTCGATCCTGGTATTCCCATCATCAGCCGTGTACTCTCTGAATGGTCAGCTAATGTCGTCCCGGGGGAGGGATGTTGCGCTATCCTTCATGGCTCAGCCCGTTGCTCCGCAGCCTGCCTCTGTTGACCAAGTGTTTGTAGAGCGCATACATCCGTCCCCACAGCTTTTCATCATCGGCAGCGAGCAGGACGCCATCGCCCTGGCGCAACTGAGTACGTCACTGGGTTGGTCGGTGAAGCTGATGACCCACCCCCTCCATCCGCTTACCGTCCGTGGTCTGGATACAGTGAATGCGGAACCGGAAACGCTCTTAGATCAACTTACCGTCGATGAACAAACGGCCATTGTGCTGATGACCCACAGCTACAGCCGCGACCTGGGCTACCTCTTAGCGCTCTGTGAGTTAAAGGCGCTCACTTACTTAGGAATATTAGGGCCGCAACAGCGGCGCGACAGCCTGCTCTCGGAAGTGCTGGAACGTACGCGCACACTTCCTTCCTGGCTGGACGAAACCCTGTATGCACCGGCAGGCATTGACCTGGGTGCCGAACTGCCTGCCGAGGTAGCCCTGTCCATATTAGCTGAAATCAAAGCTGTTTTTGCGCATCGTCCGGTTTCTTCTTTACGCAACAAGCGGGTGGCGATACACGCATCTTCCACACCACCGGTATGATCAAAAACTTATCCGTAGGAGCGATCATATTGGCAGCAGGTGCCTCGCAACGGATGGGACGTCCCAAGCAGTTGTTGCCCTACCGGCACACCACCCTGGTAGGACATGCTGCAGCGCAGGCGTTAGCCGCAGGATTTGATCCGGTAGGCGTAGTCACAGGCGCTCATCATGAGGAAGTAGCCAGGGCACTGCCTGATACCGTCCATACCGTGTACAATACAGCTTGGCAGAAAGGGATGGGTACCTCACTGGCTTGCGGAATAAAACATCTGCAATCTATCAAGAGCAACCTGACTGCCATCATGGTCATGCTGGCCGATCAACCTAGGGTGGATACCTCTTTACTCCAACAGTACGTACATATTTTTCAAACAAACGAGTGCGATGCTGTTGCCCTGCAATATCCGTCAGGAGCGGGCGTACCCGCGCTGTTTTCCGAGCGTCTGTTTAGCGTGTTGCAAAATACAGAGGGTCCTCAGGGAGCCAAAGCTATACTGCGCAGTCCAAAATATACGGTGCGAACGCTCTCCCCGTCAGAGGCGCATTGGGATATAGACACCCCGGAAGATTATAGGAAGCTTACGCAACGCGATGGATAACCATCAAGCCTGCATGACATGAGCCGGCACCAGCAGTTCTTGTGTAAATCTTTCTAATACCTGAACATCCTGACCGGGATCAGTCTGGTTGATTTTCTGGAAAATAAGAGGTGTGTTAATACGTATAGAATTGAGTGTTTAACAGATTGGGGGCGTCTCAAATATGAACCACATAGACATATAGGACCACATAGTCTGTTCTATTGTGTTTCTATGTGTCTATGTGTTTAAACACACATGTGGCATTTGCCCGCAGTTTGTTATCACTCTATAGAATTTAGCTAACGAGCCCCATGCATCAACAACGCGGATGGAGCGATCAGGGATACAAAAGCAGGTACAGTTTCGTCAGCCATACGTTACGCCTCTCCTTTTTTCCTGACCAACACTACCCAATCCTGCTGCGCTTTGCCAGGGGGCTGCCCAAGGGAAACCTTACCTGGACCTTTTACCTCGCTCTGTCCACCAACTTGCAATTCGCCCCCGGATTTTGGGTCAAACCAATGTACCTCGTAAGTTGCTTGATTTGAGGCTACTTCCAGGGTAGTGGTGCCTCTGCGCAGGTAGATGGCGTATACTTCGCCCGATTTGGCGAAGCAGAAAGCGCCCTCGGCATCCACCAGTTCATCGGCTGGGTACATTTCCCAAAATGGAAGATATTGCTCGAAGAAGTTCCTTGCGAAGCGGGTTTGATCCCAAAGATGGCTGCGTGTGCGCCAGGTTTCCAGATTTAAATCATCGTTGTCATATCGATAGCCGAAATACCACTCTACCCCGCCACCCCCGGCCATCAGGTTGCCCCAGAGCGACTCATAGCGTACTGTATCGTGGGCAGGATCAACTTCGTCGGGCAAAGCCCCGTTATAGTGCGGCCCGATCTCGTCCAGGTTTACTACCCACTGTTTGCCTGCTTCCTCTGATGCTTTGACCCAGTGTTGCGTTTCAGTATGCACCTCCGGGGGTTTGCCAACCTGTAGCGAAATGCCGTCCAAATCTTTATAGCCAAGCAGAGGCTTTAAAATTGGATCGCGGGGTTCACTCCAGGAATGGGTGTGTATGACCACAAAATTTTGGTACGGATCAGTATCTTTGAAGTAGCGCATCATATCTTTTCGCTGCTCGTCGTTTTGCGCATTGGGAGAGAACTTGGCGTAGCCGTTTTCTTCTCCCATGTTCCAGGTGACAGCCAGATGGTGAGCGAAGCGGGCGATCATTTCGCGGTAGTAAAGTTTTCGTTGTATACCCAGATCCCCGTTATCGAGCAATCGTTCGTTTTCCGTTTCCTGCAGCACAAAATGCACCATCATGCCCAGGCTGTCAGCATGAGAGAATACCTTTTCCCACTGCGCCAGTTTGCTACAGTCGAAGCGATACCGTTCGTTGTAATCCGTATAGGGCCACACGTCTTTTCCGTCGCCGCCGATGTTCAGCGTCAGAAAGTAAATAGCATTCACCCCCTTTCCCGCCAGGTAGTTAAGTCCACCCACCAACCCTTTGCCTTTGCCTCCCTGCCAACTTGGATCGCCCTCGTGCCAGTCGGCCACATGCGGTTGATAGGTGTGCAGTTGGCGGTCGGCAGCAGCCTCGCCCTCCCGTTGTTCTTCCTTTCCACCGAAGTAGGTGCTGTCAAAATCGGCATAGCCGAGCAAATTCTCCGGGCTATTTGCGCCTCCTTTGAGAAAGTAAGTGCCATCAGCGAAACGCAGGTAGCGCTTGCCAACATAACGTAGTTTTCCTCTTGCCCGCAGGTCAGGAGCCGTTTTATCGGTAGCCAACACCTGAAACCTGCCTTCTGTACCATCGAAAGCGATTGGTTCTCCTTCCTGCAAATCATCACGGATGGCAAGGCTATCGCCCCGTCGAAATGATACGCGGTAGGTCCATTCGCCTGCTACATCTGGCGTGAAACGCACCTGCCAGACGTTTCCTAATGTAGCGCCACTCTCCGCGGCCCGGCCATCGGCTGCGTAGAAGCCTGGCACAGCGTAGGTTACGCTATCATGCACAAAATCCACCACCAAACGGTAATGGAGAAAAAGATTGTCTTCAGCGTCTTCGCTGGTAGCTGGCCCTTCAAAGGAAAGGGTAACCGTATGCCATTGGAGATAAGTAGCCATTTCGTGCTCTTTGGTGCCGGACGATTGGCAAGCCCAGATCAGGTGTAGGACAACCAATAAGAATAAGCGAAATGTGTAAGATTGCTTGAGCATAAGTATTAAATAATGATGGAAAATCAGGTAAAAAGTCGACCTAGATTAATTAAAACAAAGCTAAGGTTGCATCCTTTGCGTGATAATATTTTCTCCCGGCGTAAGCTGCTGCGTATGGGCCTGAAACTGCCACTCGCCGGAAAGTCCCTCAGGTAAGTAAATGTGTGCGCTTAACCTCTGTCCCTCGATTTTGTAATTGATCTTAATCCGACCGCCGGGATGCGGGATGCTGGCGCTGATTTGCCGGAGGCGCCCCAAATGAGGACTGATCGACACTTTCTTAAACCCTATGCCCTGCGGCTTGATCCCGCTGACGGTGCGAAGCAGGTAGTAAGCAGGGTGGGCACTCCAGGCGTGGCAGTCGGAGCGGTCGTGGGAGGCAAAGCCGGTTTCGCCGCAGGTGGTGCTGCCCCGTGTCAGAAACATTTGCCAAAAATCTAACTGATCCAGAAAACGATCTTCGTAACCGGTTTCTTCCATCGCTTTGAACAGGAAAAACTGGAAATATGAGCTGGCTACTTCGTCAAACTGATCGTAGGTCAGCACCCGTTCCATCAAGGCTTTCTCTTCGTTTTCAGGAAGCATATGCGTGAGGATGGCTAAAATATTGGTTTGCTGCGAAAAGAATTTCTGCGCAGGATAATCAGCCACCAGTTTTTTTTCTCCATTCCAACAATGCGCATACACCGCCTTCCGAAGCGTATCGGACAAGGCTTGCCACTGCCTGGCCTTTCGGTCTTCGCTTAGCTCACGATACAGTTCAACGGCACAGTCCAGGGTATGGACGTAGTACAGTGTCATCATAGCCGAGTGTGTGATCACCTCTTTGGGTTTGCGCTGGGGAACACTGCCGTAGTGAATGCTCCAGTCAATAAAGTTCCGCTGATCCAGGGCGCCTAACAGCTTGACCGATTCGTCCACCTGGCGGGCAAAGTAAGTCAATACGCCCTCCATATCACCCACAAACTGCCTGACCCAGGCGGAATCACCCCGCATCAAATAGT
This sequence comes from Cytophagales bacterium, assembly GCA_038232695.1. Lineage (GTDB taxonomy): Bacteria > Bacteroidota > Bacteroidia > Cytophagales > Cyclobacteriaceae > JAJNNC01. Next base: position 4,883 of record JBBSNI010000021.1, on the reverse strand, counting down.
AATCTTTCAGGCTTTGTACCCAGGCCAAACTCCAGGTGCCCATGTCAAAATCAAACCGGGACGGATAGGCTGCCTTGAAGAGTTTGGTCTCCGAATTGGCTGATTGCGGGTACAAGCGCATCACTTCCTGAAACAGCCGGTCGTCCGTAGCATTATACATCGACAGGGCGCCGATAGGGCGGTTGTCGCCGCCGTAGCTGAGTTGCTCGTAATAAGGTGTATCGTAGTAGGTCTCGGCAGAGCACATCCGAAGGGTTTGCAGACACATGGTGAAGATAGCGTTCAGCGTGTCATCGTCGCTTTCAAAGGTGCTCAGTTCGGGGTAAGGATAGCCGGAATATTCGTTGACTAGGGAATGGATTGTTAGCGGCTGACCGGCGGTTTGGATTTCCAGGGCCAGGTAACGGAACGCCCGCTTCCACAGGGGGCGAAATGTCCGGTTGGTTCCGCCATCGGCGTGGTAAATATCAAAGACTCCGTACATGGTTTTTCCGTCTACCGAATCGCGGTGCGCCTTCAGGTTGGGGGCCTCGTAAAGAGCTTCGGCGTACCTGAGTTTGACCTGGGCGCCATTGCCACCGCTGACCGTTAGTTCCGGGTAGCCCATCGTAAAAACGTCAAAGTCGTAGAGGATCATGGCGGCGGTATGGGCAGGCACCGTGAGCGGTTTGTCGGGTACAAAAGGTGTTGGGGGAGCCTTTATTCCGCTTGCCCGCCGTACCCGGCCCGGCTTCTGGCGCGTGTCGTCCATAAAGGGAATCGAGCGGGGCACCAGGTGCCAGGGCGCCTGCCCCTCAAAGGTGAGCGCTTCGGCAGCCTGCCAGCGTGAATCGTCATAGTGCAGGCTGTCCCAGCCCCAGGGGTATTGGCCGGCAAACACTTCGTCGCCGCCGCCGCAGGCATAAAAGCCTTTGACCCATTCCCAGGTTTTCAGCTCTTCGTAGGTGATCTGGTCGTAGGCTGGGTTCCGGCAGCATTTCCAGTCTGGGCCGGTATTCAGAAAATTGTATTGATGGTTGATTGCTCTTAGCAAAAAGGCGGTTTGGTAAGTAACCAACGCCAGGGGCTTGTCTTCGCCTCCGTTGAATACCAGGGCAGCCAGCAGGTTTTTACCTTTCTGCAGGAAGGGCGCAATATCTATTTCGTCATACTTGTAGGTTTGCAAATCACCCTTGGCCGGTCCGTAGCTCACCCGTTTTCCGTTGACAAACAGTTGATACCGGTTATCGCCTGAAACCTGCACGAACAGTTGTTGAGGAATATTTTCCAGGGTAAAAGTTTTTCTGAAATGATACACCCCATAGTCGTTCACATTGGCGGTCGGATAGCTGATCCAGGGGTCTGCGACAGGTGTTTTAGATGCCTCTTGTGCCCGGAGCGTACCAAGTGTCAAAAACCAGAGGGTGAATAAGATATTAGGAAAGGCGTTTACTGACATGGGTTGAGTAATCTGATGGTTTGAAGTTAATGTAAACAAATAAATATAAAAGTTTTATTCGTTCTTGTTGGCCAATGCCCTTACCTTAAATAACAGTTTTGATAAATTCAACCTAATTTAATGATGAGTCACGCTAACACCCGCAGAAAATTTCTTCAACAACTTGGTTTAGGTTCTACTTTACTGGTTGGTAGTGATTTGGCAGCACAAGTCCCTGACCCATTTCAAACGGTTAATAATTCCCTGCTCTATCCTTCACTGGCTTCTTTCCGAAATGAAGCAGGGCAGTACCTGCTGCGCATTAGTGTGCGCTTTCCGCAGGTAGTGGACCAAGTTATCTCCGGCAGCCTGCGTTGCGAAGGGGCCCGTATCCTGCGCAGAAAAAATTATTTCTTGCCCGTGGATCAGTTAGAAGTTCAAGACACCCGGATGCGCTGGAACATGGGGGGAAATTCCTCTTATCCGTATGTGCTCATCGTGTGGCTTTCTCCGACCAAAGAAACCACCTATTTTACACTGGAAATAGGACAGCAGAAGAACTTCACTTTGGCTAACTTGTTTGAACAGTCAGGCTTCGAGTATTCCACCGACCAGTTTATTGTATCGGTGGGTTTGTTAGGAAGCCAGGAGATCGGCACCCTGGACGCTTCGTTGCTGGGTGTGCCGAAGAACACCGAAAATTTTAATTTTGCCGTGATGGCCGATCCCCAGGGAGGCGACCCGGAGGATTTGTCCAACGGTAGCATAACACGGATCAAAGTGCATAATGCTTTTGTAGAAGACAGCGTCGTGCTGGTATCTATGCTGGATCATCCGGCCTTCTGCCTGGTGTTAGGCGATATCGTCGATGACCAGGGGCAAGCTTCCAATTTTGATAAGATGCTCAGCTACCTGAAGCGGGCAGAGGTTCCCTGGCTGTTGAGTGTGGGCAACCACGAAACCAAGTACGGAATCACCTTTGGTCCCGGCTATGATTTTAGTGATTTTGCGCACTATTTTGCTGCGCAGCAATCTATCAACGCATCAAACAAGCTCCTTTACTCCTTTGATATCGGTCAGTGGCATTTCATCGTCTGGCCCGACCCGCTGCGCAACAACTTCTGGGAAACCCATCCCCACTATTTTGATTGGCTGGAACATGACCTGGAAGCAAATAAAGACCGGCCTACTTTCTTTATGCAACACGTGCCTGTGCATCCCATCGGTATCAACCCTTTGATCAACTATGTAGAATCGGTAGCGGTTAAACGGCTCCTGCTGGATATTCTGGCCAAGCATGGCAATGTGAAGTATGTGCTAAGTGGCCACGTACACATCCCGATGATCGCTTCTATCAAAACGGCGGTATCATACCGGGGTATGAAGCTGATCAACCTTCCCGCAGCAGGCTTCCGCCCCCGGGCCTTTGGCGAAGAAGACCTGACGGGCGGACCGGTACAAGGCATTGCGGCAGTACAAATTGAGGGCAGTCATGCACACCTGGAATTTCGTACCGTCACCGACGAAGTGTACGAGTATCCGGAAACTTTGGCGGAGTTTGCGCCCGAAACTTATCCTATGTGGTTGCAGCATAAATGGGAGTTGCCTGCTCACGAACGCCTGGTCAACGGCAACTTTGCCCAAGGCCTGGAAGGATGGCACCGGCGCTATGTGTATGAAGAATCCCGGCGTCCTTCCAATATGCGGGAGGTGCGCACCCTTCATGGGAAACCTGCCCTGTACCTTTTCTCCCAAGCCCGGGGCTTCCGTGTGCCAGGGCAAGACCGGTTGCCGCAAACCATCAACCGGCTAACCCAGGCGGTTGCCCTCGCTCCCTGGGAAAGCCCTTCGTTAGCGGTGAAATATCAGGTAGACAATGTTTCCAACCCAGACAGTTGGGCCGGGGCATTTATATGGATAGAAGGATACCGGCGGGATGAAAAAAAGCTCAACCATATCTATGCCATCGGGAAAGCTTACGGCAACCTGCGGGATCAGCACCAGGAAATGCAGCGGGCGCCTACCCATATTTTCGCCCTGGAATCCGCACCCGGAAAACTACATACTGCCCACCTCCACCTAAGACAAGACTATGAAAAAAGCCAGGAAACCACTTTTGCCGCCCTAAAGCTCGACCGGCTGGTGATCAATCTGGGCGTTTGGACCGCCAACGAACAACCGGATCAGCAATGGGGTGTGTACTTCACCGATGTTGCCTTGCACCAGGCGGCAGCCCTATCTTCCATCGATAAAATAGCAGTAGCGCCCGAAGCAGCGGTATGGCAGAAGATGGTAGACCATATTGCGGGCGAACACATTCACGTCAAAGAAAGGTACGTGCCACCTTACCGGCGTTGAAGCAACACCCAAACCCGGATTTGCTATGGATACACCTTCCAGCCAAAGGTAACAAGTTCATCATAACTTAACATAAGCATAATAATCAGGTAACATCTTCTGCGCTACGAAGCCTTAATTTTGGAGAAATATTTCTTTCAACCACTAACCTTCGCAGACCATGAAGAAAAACCTAACTTATTTCGTAGCGGCCACGCTGCTGATGCTCACCTCCTGTCAGGAGATCCTGGATGAGATCCTGGACAATCAAGACCCGCAGGGAAGCGGTATTGTGTTTAAAGATCACTCAACGGAACCCGCGCTTTTGAAAAAGCTTTCCGGTTTTGAAGATGTAGCCGTATACCCTTTGATCAGCAGCACGGACAAGCTGCCCGGCTCTCCTGATTATACCTTTGGCGGCTCGGCCGATGGCTCCGGACTTATTAAAACAGCCGATGGCTATGCATTGCTCGTCAACAATGAAGATAATTACGCGGTATCCCGCATCTATTTAAACGAAAACTTCAAGCCTATCAAAGGGGAATATGGGGTCGCTGAGCATAAACGGTAGTATTTTACGGTAGCCAATGTTTCAAAAACGTTCGTTTTTCGCACAGCAAGTCCGTACTCTGATTTGCATTGATTTTCCTATCATTATCTGTTTTAAATCTCTGTGCGAAAAACTATGTGCAAAAAAGCTCTTCACAACATGAGTTTTAGCACAAATTTATCAATTCATAGCAGGGATTTTAGCCATTATACATACCTTGCCAAAAAGTAAGTGGCTATGCTGATTGGGTACGCCCGAGTCTCTACAGTGGAACAGAATTTGGATTTGCAAAAAGATGCTCTGTCGAAAGCCCACTGTGAACGAATTATTGAAGATACTGTCTCCGGAGTTCGCGCCGAACGTCCGGGACTGAGCCGGCTCAAAGAGCAACTCAGAAAGGGTGATACGTTAGTGGTGTGGCGACTAGACCGGTTAGGCAGATCATTGCGAGATCTAATCGATTGGATTAACTGGTTAGACGAACGTGGAGTAGCGTTTAGAAGTAGGCTGTTCAACCTATCCAGATAATCACGCTACGCTTTTTAGTTCTTTATCCATGCGCCGCAAGATACTATAACG
>JBBSNI010000020.1:0-27462 GCA_038232695.1 Cytophagales bacterium | reverse complement strand
CCCACTGGGAGCGGTCGGCATAGGTAGTATCCTGCCCGGTCATCCAGGTATTTTTGGAGACTACATTTTCCGGTTCGGCTTCCTGAGCGGGCAGAAACTTGCTGACGATGCGCTGTCCGTATTTCCAGTAATCAGCCGACCACCAGAAAAGTACCAGCACAAAAGCAGGCAACAAAAAAGCAGGCTTGGCAAAATCAAAGCGGAAGTGAATGTTGGAGATAATATAGGCAAAGGCGAAGCTATGAAAATACACATTGACGTTGTGCGGAATATAGCTGGTCACCTGCACGAGCAGCGCCTGCACCAGGATGCCCAGTGTCAGCAGGAAAAAAAGCATCTCCCGGCGGTCGTTCAGAAACGCTTTGAAGTCCCTGGCTTTGTTAAAAACGATCAGCAACACCACGACGATATAAAATTTCTCCCAGACCGAAAACCGGAAGATCTGGTTCATAAAGTCCATCGCGTTGAGCCTGGAATAATGCGGCGGCTGCCCATGATTAAACCAGTAGCCAAAATCGTACTGCAACAGAGGCAGGATAAACAAAGCGGCGATCAGAACAAAAGCCAGCACGTAAAAGCCCAGCGCCCGGATGCTTCGTTCTACAAAACTATGATAGATCAGCAAAGCACCTGCCAGCAGCACGGCTAAGGCGCCGCCATCCTGTTTGGTAAAAAACGACAGGAAAATAAACAAAGCGCTCAGTCCTAAATAAATAAAATGGCTGCGCTGGCTACTGCTTTTGAGCAAAGCATACAGCAGAAAATACAGACCGATCAGTTCATAGACAAAGACCACATGGTTGTACCAGGGCCAGAAGTTGATAAACGAATAAGAAAGACAGAACACAAAAACAGAGAGCAGCACAAAGACCGGCCGGACGCCCAGCAGGCGTAGGATAGACCTGAAAAAATAGATAGAGACCAGGTTGATAAAAGCCTGCGCAATGATGAGCGTATACATGGTCGCGCCGAATATTTTGAAGAACAGCGCCGGGACCAGCCAGAAAGCATAGCCCAGCGGCATCCCGAAGTCGCGGAAAGGAATTTGCCCTTCGGACAGGCGGTACGCTCCCTCCCAGGCCAGAAACAGGTTGATACGAAAAGGAAAGGTAAAAAACAGGGGGACCAGGCTAAAGACAAGGGCAACCGCTATTTCAAGATAGAGCAGAGTGCGCTCAGACAAGAGTTTGTTTATCATAGAAATTTATGTTCAATGTTTAGTATATCCGTCAGCAAACAATGCTTTATGCCTAAAAATGCTGATGTAAGCAGGTAGGGCCAGCATCGTGACGCATACGTAAAATAAAGTAGCCGCGATCCACACGTCAAAGCGTATGGCATACCGGCTGGGCTCCAGGAATTTTTGATATTGGTCTAACATATAAACGCCCGCTGCACTGCATAGCAGCAAACACATGAGGCTGTAGACTTTGTACCGGGTACTTTGCATGGTGCGGACGATGAGTTTTCTGTTTCTCCAAAAAACATGCAAAGATATAGCAATTACCCAGGGAAAGAGTAAGAATAAGAGCCTGATCTCATTAAAAATTCCTCCTACAAAGGTCGTCGCCACGATCAGGATAAAAATGGCAAGCCCGGATTGGTAAAAAAGCTGTACCCTTTGTGAAGATTTGCCCGCTCCCTGTTTCTCAAGGATGCCATAGAACAATGGCACCCACATCCCGTGGAAGGTGATAAAAGAAAAGCCTATGACCTGCTCCATATTAGCCAGGTTCCACTGTAGCCCTTCCCAAAGATCATAGGGAGGGCTGTCTATAGACAGGCGGAGCGCCAGCCAGAGGGCTACCGGAACTGAAGCGATAGCAGCCCGGTAAGGCAGTTTGATGTCGTGGGAAAAAAATAAAAACACGAAACTTAAAACCAGTAAGGTTTCCCTGCATAAAACGCCCAATATAGCCGTCAGCAGAAACAGCAGCAGGGAGCGGCGTAGCAGGCAAAGCAAGCCCAGGCATAAAAGAGTGTACCCCAGCATATCTTCGCGCGTATGCACCGGCAAGGTATACGCTAACAAAACCGGGGGGCTTGCCAGAAAAAACACACTTCCCAAAAAGCTCCAGGCATGGGTAAAGCCCAGCGTTTTGAGCAGAAAGAAAAGCGACAGCACCGCCGAAAGCATAAAAACCAGGCTCCAGCCCTGGTAGATCAAAAAAAATGCTTCGTTATCCTGGTTGCCAGCTACCATGTGCCAGCTTCCTTTTACAATAGCCGGGAACAAGACACGGTATGCATACGGCGATTCTGCTGTCAGGTGCCAGGTATACAGTGCCCCGGCAGGCGCTTTAATTTCATGCCCTACATCCTCATAGCTACCCAAAAGATACCCGCCCATGTACGTGTTGCTGATGTAAAAAATAAGCAACGTAAGCAAGGTGAGCAGCGCGACAGTCTTAGACGTAGGATTTATCACGAAAGTGAAGAATTATATTGTAATAGAGATAGGTATTATAATTATTCAAATAAAAAATTAATTTTTTATGACTATTTAATTTTAAAATTGAATAAAATAATTTATTTTGCACTATAAATTACGTGAAGAGGTTTTTTAGCGATCAGCCTTTTTTGTAGTTGTAAATTTATTAAACGAAATTAGCCAATAAATTAACATTTTTCCTATGTCTGTCACTGTTCTCAAAAGAAGCCTGCTGGTATCCTTTGTCAAATTGATACGGCCTGAGCAATGGATAAAGAATATGTTCATGTTCATTCCTGCGTTTTTTGCGGGCGTTTTGTTCAACTATGAGGTGTTGCTCCAGGTCGCTCTGGGCTTTGTGGCTTTCTGTTGCGCGGCCAGCGGCATCTACATCATCAACGACTACCGCGACATAGAAGCCGACCGTAACCATCCCGAAAAATGTACCCGTCCGCTGGCAGCCGGTGAAATAGCGCCAGCACAGGCCATTACGGCGATGATGTTGCTTCTGACTGTTGGGCTGGTAATTTCTTTGTGGCTCAATGTCTGGTTTTTTGCCCTTTTGCTGGTCTATATTTCCCTGAACCTCGGCTATTCCTTTGGGCTCAAGCATATTTCTATCCTGGATATTCTGATCGTAGCCTCCGGTTTTCTGCTAAGGACGGTCGCAGGTGGTATCGTCGCCGATGTCTTTATTTCGCAGTGGCTGGTGATCATGATCTTCCTGCTGGCGTTGTTCCTGGCTTTGGCCAAAAGGCGCGACGACCTGATCATCGGGATGCAGTCGGGCAAGCTGATGCGCAAGTCGGTACAGCATTACAACCTGGATTTTGCCAATGCCTGCCTTACCATGTTGTCGGGCATCATCATCGTCGCTTACCTGATGTATACCATCTCCGGAGAGGTCACCCACCGCCTGGGCGATAACCTGTATTTTACCAGCGTTTTTGTGATCGCAGGGATCATGCGTTACCTGCAAATTGCCCTGGTAGAAAACAAAAGCGGTTCTCCTACCAAAGTATTGTACGCCGACAATTTCATTCGCTTTACCCTCTTAGGTTGGATTCTTAGTTTCTTTATTATCATCTATCTGCACAAGTTCTGATTTTTTTGTAGCAGGTAATTATTCATTTTTATGCCACACATACTCATATTGGGCGCTACTTCAGACATAGCCGTCGCTCTGGCGCATACCTTCGGAGCCGCCGGTTACGATCTGCAATTAGCCGCAAGAAACAAAGACAGCCTCGAAACACTGCGAACAGACCTGGAAATCCGCTACCAGGTACAGGTCACTACTTACGCTTTTGATGCGACGGACTTTGACAGCCACGAAGCATTTTACCAGTCGCTGGAAGAAAAACCTGCGGTCGTAGTTTGCGTGTTTGGTTACTTAGGCGCACAGGAAGTAGCTGCCCGGCAATGGCAGGAAAGCAAGCGCATCCTGGATACCAACTATACCGGGGCGGTGTCTATCCTGAATATTGTAGCCAACGATTTTGAAGAAAAGCAAAAGGGCATCATCGTCGGTATCAGTTCGGTCGCGGGCGAAAGGGGCAGGCAAAGTAATTATCTTTATGGCAGTGCCAAAGCCGGATTTACGGCTTACCTGTCGGGCTTGCGCAACCGGCTGGCCAAAAGCAAGGTGCATGTCCTCACCGTTAAGCCCGGGTTTGTGGCGACGCGGATGACAGAAAACCTGGATTTGCCCAAACCGCTTACCGCCCAGCCCACACAAGTGGCCCGGCAGATTTTTTCAGCCATCAAAAAAAGAAAAGACACCCTTTACGTTTTATCCGTATGGAAGATCATCATGCTCGTCATCAGGCTGATCCCGGAGGCCCTCTTCAAAAAGATGAAGCTCTGAGCCCGGACCTTGCCCTGTTTGACTTCGACGGCACCATCACCCGCCGCGACTCTTTCCTGGACTTCATCAAATTCTACCACGGCCGTGCCGCTTTCTACCGGGGCTTTCTGCTGCTGCTGCCTGTCCTTGTTTTGTATAAGCTTAAGATCATTCCCAACTGGCAGGCGAAGGAAAAGGTGCTTACCTGGTTTTTCAAAGATGAACCTTTTGAGGCCTTTCAGCGTCGCTGCGATGCGTATGCTGAAGTCTGCATTCCTGCTATCGTACGCCCCAAAGCATTAGAAAAGATCAAAGAGCATCTCCATAAAGGTGACGATGTATACCTTGTGTCTGCCTCAGCCGAAAACTGGCTGGCCGCCTGGTGCCGCAAGACAGGCATCAAACTCATCGGTACGCATTTGCAGGTAAAAGAAGGCAAAATTACGGGCAAGCTAAAAGGCTATAACTGCTATGGCGCAGAAAAAGTCAACCGCATCCGCTCGCTCATCACCCTGCACGATTACCACAAAGTACACTCCTACGGCGACAGCCCCGGCGACCGCGATATGCTGGCACTGGCGGACTTTCCGCATTATAGGGTGTTTTGAGCGTAGTTTATGAAATAATTGCTTTTCTGTAACTCTTATAATACCATTGAATTATCAGGCCTTCAATATAACTTAAAAGAATTAAGCAGAGTCTTATCTATTTCGCCATTATAAAATCCGTAGTTTTCTTCTAAGCCAAAAGCTCTGCAAATCTTCAATGACATCTGCTGAGTTGTGATAGTAATCCATTTATTATCAAGTTCAGAAGGAAAGAAGCCTTCTTCTACCTTAAAATTCAGGTGATGTTTATTAGCAGTTGCATCGGTACGATAACGGGGATTACGAACATCTAATCCATATTGGGTATGTAATCCAAATAGCTTATGGTGTAAAATTCTGGCAAAACTCACTTGTAACCAAGTCTCTTCTTGATAGACGATTTGTTGGTAGAATTTTTTGGTAAACCCAAGTAGCATCATGATGTATGCGATAATAGGAGTTAGGTAGACAATAGGTTTTTTACGACTCGCATCGTTAGGGTCAATAATGACTTCTCCAAACACACTTTCAGCAGGAAGGCTTGCTTCTAAATACCCGTTATTTTGAATTTCCAGATAAGATGAATAAAAAGGGCCATTAAATCTATTCAGTATAATACCATCCAGTTTTACCTCGTAATCATGTCCTACATGAAATAGACTTTGGTGTGGGACGGGAGAATAACCACTGCTATTTTCGTCAAGCCAGCCTGTTAATGCTAGAGGAGATAAAGTATGTTTAACCTCAAAAGGGCGGCGAGGCAGTATGGATACAATTATTACTGGCTTACCAGGATTTCCTTGTAAATGATATAGGTTTTTGGAAGTGATATTTATCCCAAAATCTACGTACTCATCATCCAATAAATTCCGTTTCTTTAAAAAATCTTTTTTTTCACTGGCTCTTTGTCGTCTAAATTCGAACATATCTCGGACTTCATAGTGATTAGCAGGTTTTACGCTATCATTTACACGTATTGGATATTGAAATTTTTCATTTACTTGGTGGGGTTTCCTGATACTTTCCGGAATGTAGATTACAACAAGCACCTTATCACTTTCCGGGATTTCAATCGTTCGGGGATCCGGATAAGATACTTTTTCTTCAATGCCAGCACTGATGACCTGGTTGATCCATTCAACAACACTTCTATGATAGAGGGTGCTTTCTATGCCTACTATATGATAATCTTCATCTCTAACGCCTAAAATGATGTAACCACCAGCTTCATTGGCAAAACCAGCTACAAGTTTACAAAGAAGTGATCTCGACTTTTTGAAGTAAAAGCAGGGTTGTGGATATTTGTGTTGCAAAACATAAACTTAAACCACAACCCTTATGTACGAAGTACTGAGCAAAGATATGATAGAATCAGAAATTTTGCCACATCTGCCCACAGCAAAACGAGGTTTTAAAACCAAAAGCAGTCTGACAGAAATAGTAAATAGTATAATGTATAAACTCAAAACAGGGATTCACGGGGTCGCCCGGCGATGGCATTTACTGCCGGTTGAATCATTGTTTAGTAACAAGATATTGCATTATAAAACCGTGTTTGGACATTACCGTAAATGGTGCAAACAAGATGCTTGGAAGACTTGTTGGATAGCTTTGTTATCCAAGCACAAGTCTGAGTTAGATTTGTCCATCGGACCGCCGAGCGGTGGTGATATAGACGGCAGCCACACTACTGCTTTGAGGGGTGGGGAAGGGGTGGCTTATCAGGGAAGAAAAAAGCGAAAAACAACGAACGCACTCTACCTAAGCGATAGACAAGGTTTACCCTTAGCTATGTCTGAACCTGTAGCAGGTAACCACAACGACCTTTATGACATAGAAGCAGCTCTCAGTGCGCTATTGGACACTTTAGAAAGCGCGAAAATACCTACTGAAGGCTTGTTTATCAATGCAGACGCGGGGTTTGATGCAGCAAGTTTCCGTTGGGTCTGCGCTCAAAAAGAAGTGATTGTTAACCTTGCCCACAATAAGCGCAGTGGCCAGTCAGACCATCACCACATCCTAGATGAAGAGTTATACAAGGAAAGATATGCTATTGAACGAACCAATGCCTGGATGGATAGTTTTCGCTCTTTATTAAATAGATTTGACACCACAATCTCGAGCTGGAAAGGTTTCAATTTCCTGGCTTTTATAGTGATAGGACTCAAAAAATTTAATAAATCTAAAAAGTCGAGATGACTTCAAAGCACTGTTTTAAACTTATCCGGATTGTCAATCTTTTCTTTGAAATCCAAATGATTTCCTTCCCGAATCCCTATGAGATGAATAAGGTCATGTATATCCTGAAAATCTAACTTTTGAAATGGCTTACTAAACATTGTAAAATTTGTCTTATGATTGAACATTTTTATACCAATTCCACCTGCCGATGTCTGGTAAATATTTATAAAACTCAGTCTTTAAAGTACCATCTTTTTTGGGTACTCTTATGTCCAACCCAAAATGCTTGCCACTGGCTTTATTTTGATATCTACGCCGTTGCTGATTAATATTACCAATGATAGCATTGTACATCATAATGACCCGATGGATATAATCTTCCCAATCTTCAAAATCAATAGCACCCAATAGATGGTAAGGGCTCTCTTTTTTGTTATTGAGATGGATTGTCCTGCCTATAAAAGCATACTGGGAATGAGCTATAGAATTTCTGATTTGGTTGGAATAAATCCGGTTGATCAATAATGAGAATTTAGGACATACTTTTTGTGATTTGTCTCTGACTTCCTGTCTTAAGATTTGCTGTCTACCCTTTTTAAAATCTTTTATTTTGAAATGCCAATTATATGCTTCACTATTAGATAGCCTTACTAGTTGGTATAATTTTTTAACGATCATATCCGACTCCCAGAACTTTAAATAGATCATCAACTCAACATGAAGCCTCATTCGCTCTTCTATCTTTAGATTTTCGTCAGTTTTTACCTTTGATAAGTATGCCTCTTTATCGTTCTCTAATTCATGCCGATATGCATCGTAAAGTTCATATTGAGTCTGTTCAGAATATCCTTCCCAATTTGGTCCCATATGATAATAGCTAAGCCCATGTTGATCTGCAAACTCAACAAACTCTTCAGCATAGAAGCCATGTTCTAAAATGATAAGTAAATCTTGTGGGTGGGTCTGGTTTTTTTCAGCGGCTATAAAAAGCTCATTGACTGCAGCATCAACTTCCTCCTGTACCTGTTCCATCTTTTCTGTAAAAAGCATATCAATTGGCTATCGTTCAATTATACTTAATATAGAAGGGTGATCATTACTATAATAACTATTCTCTGTTGATGATGATTACTCGATAACTTTCAAGAATGAGTAGAAAAAGTAAGATAAAAATACTCCATGAAAAATTCTCTATTTTACCATCAGCATATTTGAACTGGCATATGACTTCAACAATTTGAGGTTCATGTCCGATATTGATGATCATAGCATTTACATCAATTTGAGCTTCCCGTACTTCAAAATGTTTAAACTGATTGTTTAGCAAGCGGAATTGTCTAAAATATTTGAACCTGTCTTGCAGTTTCATGGGCTCAAATTTCCCATCCTTCTCTCGTATGATAGCTTCCACAATACCATACATATCTTTGTGAAGGCTTTTTATTTTTGGAATCAGCTTGTTAAAAAATGAGTGGGCTTCTGGCGAAGCCCAAAATGTGCTCTTTGGCAGAAATATTTTACTTTTCGCTAAATTGCTATCCAAAGTAAGCTCAAGATCATAAAGTTCATCAAACTCAGCAAATAGTTTTTCTAAGTCATATTGCAGGTAATGCGCGTTTGAGAGATTGTATATTCCCATTTAACAATTTAGAAGAGTACTACCGGATACAATTTATAGGAGTTTGATCAGAACAACAATGACCGCTGCCTGGGCTACTAGGAAACTCGCCACTTTCCAAACCAGACTTCCCACCTCCTATTTCTTTGTAAATAAGCTTTTCAATGGCATCTTTTAATTTTTCCAAATCCTGTCTTGTAGCTAAATTTGATCTTTCTTCAATAAAGCGGAGTAAATCCCGGCTTTCTTCGTCTCCTATTTTTCCTGGTAGTTTCTTTTGTAATTCTAATGCATCCATAGTAGTAAATGTAGTGTATCTGTATGTACTAAACCAATTAAAAAGATATCAACTGCAAAACGAAGCCAGATCCAGCTTTTCTAACTTTCCTTTTTAGATCAACTCCCCACGAAATACCGGCTTCTCTTGCCAGTCACTTTCTTGACCAGGAAAATGATCAGGCAGCAAATGGCGGTGATCAGTGCCACATGTCCGATAAAGACAAAAGAATCAACACCAGTGGCGTACCTGACTTTCTGACTACCAGTTCAAAAGCCCGGTTCCAATTGTAGAAAGTACCTATGCTTACTTCATGTTTGCGACACGTGACCATCACCCCTTCCTGCAGGGCTTCCCGCAAGATTGATAGCTTGTCTTGTCTACTCCATCGTTTCTGTTTCTTGCTCATAATTCCCTAAATTTAACATTCCAACTTTTATCTCAAAGTTGTCCAGTATTTTAGGGGGCTAAGACATCAGGAAAAAACATCCCGCTTAGAGCCTATGCGAATACCTGTGAACGTCTCCAATTTCTTTGATCAATCTGATGAATGCCTGCTCCAAAGCGACTAACTTTTGTTTCTTCAATCCATTAGTCGCAAAGTTTAGAAAATCCTTAGAACCATTACTAAAAAAGCCTTAGCAACATGCTGAGGCTTCTAATTTACTTCATTTTTCCTTAGACATTCCGGGCATTTGGTTTAATATTGTGTTTGCGAGGGTCTCGATACGCATGGGCGGCTGTCGCGTGGTGAAAGTGATTTTATGGTTTCGCAAACAGTAAACTATACTTTCACCCTTTTTATTCATTAGCTTTAAAAACTTTACGCAGTATTGATCACATGAACACTACACAACTCTTTTTTCTCATGCTTCTGCTGGCTGCTCCCTGGGTAGTTACGGCTCAATCAAATAATAAATCGTCTGATCTCCAGGTCAAGACTGTGAATGGTACGATAGAAGGTATGGATGATGCTGGCATTCGCGTATTCAAAGGCATTCCTTTTGCCGCACCCCCTGTAGGCGATTTGCGATGGAAAGCGCCCCAACCTGTCAAAAACTGGAAAGGTGTGCGTAAAGCCGATCAATTCGGCCCCCGCGCCATGCAACGGCCTATCTTCGGCGATATGAATTTCCGCTCCGATGGAATGGGCGAAGATTGCCTGTATCTCAATGTATGGACGCCCGCCAGGACAGGCAAAGAACGGCTGCCGGTGCTGGTGTACTTTTATGGCGGCGGGCTGATCGCCGGTGACGGCTCAGAACCCCGTTACGACGGTGAAAGTATGGCGCGCCAGGGTATCATAGCCCTTACGGTGAATTATCGTCTTGGCGTCTTTGGATTCTTTGCCCACCCTGCACTGACAAAGGAATCCCTCCATCAGGCATCCGGCAACTATGGCTTTCTGGATCAGGCAGCAGCCCTGCATTGGGTAAAAGAGAATATCGCCGCTTTTGGAGGCGATCCTGACAAGATCACCATTGCCGGTGAATCGGCCGGCTCCTTCTCAGTAAGTGCGCAGATGGCTTCTCCCCTTGCCAAAGACCTGATTGCCGGCGCCATAGGAGAAAGCGGTTCGTTGCTGGGACGTTCTCCTATGCCTCTTGCCGAGGCAGAACAGCAAGGAGTCAGGTTTGCAGAGATGGCAGGTGCCCCATCGCTGGCAGAACTTCGCAAGATGCCAGCCGCTCAGTTATTAGAGGTTACCGCACAGCCGGACGTGCCCCGCTTCTCAGCGGTTGTGGATGGCTATTTTTTCCCAAAATCACCTATTGAAATCTATACTGCCAGCCAGCAGGCGCAGGTTCCTTTGCTACTGGGCTGGAACTCCCAGGAAATGAACTACCGGGCGATTTTGGGAGAAAAAGAACCTACGCCAGCGAATTATAAAGCCATGATAGACTCGCTTTATAGCGATCAGGCGGACAAAGTCCTGAAGCTGTATCCGGGCTCCACCCAAGAGGAGGTGATACAATCTGCCACAGACCTGGCCGGAGATAGGTTTATTGGCTACAGCACCTGGAAATGGGGAGATATGCACAGCCAAACCAGCGACCAGCCCGTATACCGCTACTACTATCTACGCCCCCGCCCCGCTATGAGACCTGAGATGGGAGATGCCGTAGCAGGTCTGGCAGGCGGCGTCGTTACCGGATCGGAAGCGGAGAAAAACAGGCCACCTGCGGCGCTGGGTGCCGTACACTCAGCGGAGATTGAGTATGCCATGGGCAATCTGCCTACCAACCGCGTCTATGACTGGCAACCGGAAGATTATAAGGTCTCGGAAATTATGCAGGCGTATTTTGCTAACTTTATCAAAACCGGCGATCCAAATGGATTAGGCTTGCCTGTCTGGAAGCACATGAGCCAGGGAAAGCCGCAGGTCTTGTACATTGATGTGGATACCCGCCTGGTGCCCGGAAAAAATCAGGAGCGTTATCTGTTTCTGGACGAGTTCAGCAAGAAGAAAGATTGATGCGAAGCCTTCACGTGATAGTTACGGCAGTATTGTTAATGTTATCATGCTGGAGTTGCCTGAACCATAAAGATGATCAAAACAGCCAGTTAGAAAGCGTTTCCGTCACTTTTCCGGATACCAGTAGCCTGAAAGGTCTGAGCGGACAACAGTTGGCGTATGTCTATTGCCAGCGCTGCCATCTCTTCCCCGACCCTGCACATCTGACCAAAGCCATCTGGGAAGAACAAGTCCTTCCGGGTATGGCACAACGCCTGGGCGTGAAGACCGCAAAAAATCCTTATGTTGGCATGTCTTATGATGAAATCCAGGCGGTCTCCCGCGCAGGGATTTTTCCTTTCGAAGAGAAAATTACACCAGAAGCCTGGCAAAAGTTAACGCATTATTATCTGAGCCAGGCACCGGATAGCATGGCACCTCAAGCGATCCGGAAAAACGTAGCCCGTACCTTGCCTTTTTTTTCAGTACATGAAATCAGCCTGGATAATCAATCTCCGCTGACTACGCTGGTCTCTTTGGATACTACTCATACCCGGTTACGGGTGGGGAGCGCCCGAAAGAGTATCAAAACACTGGACGAAAAGTTACAGATCATTGACTCTATGGCTACACACAGTCCGCCGGTAGCGATGGTAGAAAAAGACGGGATAGAATATTTGCTGGAAATTGGTATCATGAACCCATCAGACCAACCCGAAGGAAAATTGGTACCGCTTCAGGGGACGCAATTAGCCCCAGCGCTGCTCGACAGTTTGCCCCGGCCGGTTTATCTTTCCGTGGCTGATCTGAACCAGGATGGGCGTCAGGACTACCTGGTTTCAGGTTTTGGATACCGGACAGGTAAGCTTTCCTGGTATGAAGGCAGCCATGCTGCAAACATGAAAGAGCATGTCCTGGTAGACCAAGCAGGGGCGATCAAAACCATCATCCATGATCTCAACGAAGATGGATTACCAGACATCATTGCTTTGATGGCTCAGGGCGATGAAAGAGTGATCATTTTTTATAACCAGGGCAAAGGTGCCTTTACGCCCAAGACGGTATTGCGTTTTCCGCCTGAATACGGAACCAGCTATTTTGAACTGGCGGATTTTAATAACGACGGCAAGCCGGATATTCTCTGTGTACAGGGAGACAATGCGGATTACTCCTTTGCCCTGAAAAACTATCACGGGATACGTATTTTTGAAAACCAGGGACAAGATCAATTCCGGGAAGTATTTTTTTATCCTTTGTATGGAGCTACCATGACACATGCGGAGGACTTTGACCAGGATGGCGACCTGGACATAGCCACGACCGCTTTCTTTGCTGATTTTGAACATGCCCCGGAACAGGGCTTCCTTTATTTGGAAAACCGGTCGCCCGAAGGATACCAATTCAAAGGATACACCTTTGCTGAGGCCCGCAAAGGAAGGTGGCTCGTGTTTGATACGGGCGATATAGACAAAGATGGCGATAAAGATATGGTACTGGGGTCCTTTGTTTACAGCCCTACGCCTACGCCAAAAGAAATCCAGCAGGCATGGATCAAGGATGGTCCTGAGGTGTTGATCTTAGAAAACCGTTTACGTTGAGTCGCTCTTTTTTTGCCAGTAGCGCATCAGACCGGCTACGCTCATCCAGGAGGGATTGGCGGCTTCATACTGGTGGATGGTCTCTTCTGTAGCGCCATCGGCCCGAAGCTGGTTGGCGACGTACTGCGTAAATTCCGGTACGGTCTCTTCCTCGGTCTGTCCCTGGTTCATTTTCATCCGTACCCAGTCAGCCCAGTTGATCAGGCTTTTCTCCAGGGCATCCAAGTGCGCTTCTACATTTTCAATCTTACCAAAATGCGTCAGGTATAAAGCTTTTGGTTGCAGCGAGCTGATCAGCTTAATAGAGCGTTGCCAGTCTTCCACGTTGATGTCCGGGGGCGGACAGGGCGGCTCTACCGGCCCGTGCGCGATACACACCCCAGCTACGTCGCCCGTAAAAAGATGATCGCCTACCTGCCAGGCGATGTGATGTACGGCATGGCCGGGTGTATGCCAGGCTTTAAAAGTCACCCCACCAAATTGAAAGCCCGCCTGGTCGTCCACCTCCTGAAGTTGAGCGACCGGGATGGCTTCCATATCGCCCCAGAGCCGGTCCATATCGTCCTGGTAGATGCGCCGGGCAGAGTTGACGAGCTTAGCAGGATCGGCTAAGTGCCGGGCGCCGAAAGGGTGCACATAAATGGTAGCACCTTGCCGGGCAAATTTCCAGGCGGCGCCGGCGTGGTCAAAGTGTATATGGGTGAGCAGCACATGCCGGATGTCTGCTGCCCGAAAACCTTTGGATGCCAGGGCTTGCTCCAGGTTGTGGTAGGTAGTGTACGGACCGGTTTCTACCAGCACCGGCCCGTCGGAGGTTTCTACCACAAAAGCAGCGATCGTTTGCGGAATATCTAAAAAATGAAGGTCAAGGATATGGATCATGCTACGAAAATGAGTTAACGGTAACTAAGAGGCTCAGTTTCTACCACCTCTTTATAAATGGCTCCGCATAGCTGCTTGGTGCCGTCCCGGAAAGTGTCAGGCATTCCGGATCTAAAATAAGTAGATGCTTCGCTCATCACTTCATTGTCCAGCACTGAAACCTTTTCGCCGTCCTTGTAAATGACGCCATCGTAACGGAACAAGGCGGCTACCTGGTAATTGGTACTTGAAACGGTGCGCCCTTCTACTCCGCTTACAGAGGTGCTGGCAGACTTGATCTCCCAGGAAGGTCTGACCCGGTACAGTACCACACAAACACCGTTGCTGTCTACCTGGTCAGCAAAACGGACGTCTTTGAAACTATCCAGAAAAGTATAGTATAAAGAAAGCTTTAAAGATTTTCTGAAATTAAACACGTCCATTCTTCTAACGCCTGCTCCGCTTACTACAAATTCATCAGAAATCTCCTGGCTCAGGACGAAGGTAAGCGTATCGCCAAAACTTTTTTGATAAGGCTTAATATATCCATCGGTCTCGAAGAAGCCCAATATCGGCGGCTTCGGGGCACATCCGCACAAAGCGATCAGGCTCAGCGCGCAAAGGGTTAGGTATCGTTTCATTTTATGGTGGGTTAAAGTGTAGGAGCCGGCCGGAAAGTCAGGCTCGAATAAAAATAATGAAATTTATTCATTTTTGTGATAACTGTTAAAAGTTTTTCCCAAGTTGAAAACATTGAATACATTTGATTTGATAAGAAAAGTGAATATATGCCCCCCATAAAAAAGATTTTGATTGCCAACCGTGGAGAGATTGCCCTCCGCATCATGCGCTCCGCCAGAGAAGAAGGAAAGCAAACCGTCGCTGTCTATAGCGATGCCGACCGGAAGGCGCCGCATGTCCGCTATGCGGATGAAGCGGTACACATAGGCGCTGCTCCTTCGTCTGCCTCCTATCTTAACATCGATAAGATCATGGCAGCCTGCCAGCATACAGGAGCCGATGCCGTACATCCCGGCTATGGTTTCCTCTCAGAAAATGCAGCCTTTGCCCGGCGTATCACGGAGGCCGGCATTACCTTTATTGGTCCGTCTGCCGAAGCTATTGCCATGATGGGCAGCAAGCTGGCTGCTAAAGAGGCGGTTGCTCAATATAATATTCCTTTAGTACCCGGCACGTCGCAGGCCGTCGAAGACATAGCCGATGCCCGGCAGGCTGCCCAAAGAATCGGCTACCCGGTGCTGATCAAAGCCAGCGCAGGCGGGGGCGGCAAGGGAATGCGTATCGTAGAATCCGAAGCTGTGCTGGAAGAACAGATGGAACGCGCCATCAGTGAAGCCCGCTCGGCTTTTGGCGACGGGTCAGTATTTATTGAGAAGTTTATTGTCGCGCCCAAACACATAGAGATACAAATCCTGGGCGACCAGCATGGCCATGTTGTCTATCTGTTCGAAAGAGAATGCTCTATCCAGCGGCGTTATCAGAAAGTAATAGAAGAAGCCCCTTCGGCTGTCGTTACGGACGATATGCGGCAGGCGATGGGCGAAGCAGCCGTGAATGTCGCCAAAGCCTGCCAGTATGTAGGCGCCGGTACGGTAGAGTTTGTGGTGGGACAGGACTTACAGTTTTATTTTCTGGAAATGAACACCCGCCTGCAGGTAGAGCATCCGGTCACGGAAATGATTACCGGCCTTGACCTGGTGAAGCAGCAAATCAGCATTGCCGAAGGGCAACCGCTTCCTTTTACGCAAGAAGACCTGCACATCCACGGACATGCCATAGAAGTCAGGGTGTACGCCGAAGACCCTGCCAACCAATTCCTGCCCGACACCGGGAAGTTAGTTACGTACCAGCGTCCGCAGGGACCGGGCGTCCGGGTAGACGATGGCTTTGAGCAGGGCATGGACATTCCGGTGTATTACGATCCTATGATCGCCAAGCTGATTGTCCATGCCAGTACGCGGGAAGAGGCGATCGGCCGGATGTTGCGCGCTATCCGGGAGTATGAGATTGTAGGAGTGGCTACTACCCTGGATTTTTGCCGCTTTGTCTTGCAGCATCCGGCTTTTGTCTCCGGTCAGTTTGATACTAAGTTTGTAGAGGAACATTTTCGGCCCGAATTGCTGGCACAGCCGCTGTCGGAAGCAGAACAAGAAGTGGTGGCTGCTTTGGCTGCTCTGTTGCAGGAAAGCCACCGTCCTGCACAGCCATCACATAGTAGAGAAACCGTGAGCCGGTGGCGCAGCCGCAGGAGATGGTAAACTAGTTTACTTGTTTTTAATTTTTTAACCACGAAGGACACAAGGATATACACAAAGGGCACAAAGGTTTAGCCAGTTATCTTTGTGAGCCAGTTCGCGCGAACCTCGTGTGTTCGTCATAGAATGATCGTGTGGATTATTTACAGACCCCGGAGTGGCGACTCCCGGTCTGGCTAATTCTATAAAATTCTGTCGCGTACTATATATGCTTATAAGTCATACTTCTTCATCTTCCGGTAAAGTGTGCTACGCCCTAAGCCTAGTTCCTGTGCGGCCTTGCTTAGGTTTCCCTGGTGTTTTCTGATGGCTTCTGTTAGCGTATTCTTCTCCACCGTTTCCATATGATAAGTCTCCACGTCTGGGAGACGTGTTGGCTGCGCATGATCCAGCAGGAAATCAGCCGCTTCCAGCGTAGCGTGGCTGCTCATGATGACGGCGCGCTCTACGGCATGTTGCAGTTCCCGCACGTTGCCCGGCCAGGTATATTTCTCAAGCTGCCGCATCGCCTTCCGGCTTATTTGGAGAGTTTCCTTTCCATACTTTTTGCCATACAAACGGAGGAAATGAGCAACCAGCACGCTGATGTCTTCCCGGCGCGCGCGCAATGGCGGCAAAAAGATTTCTACCGTATTGATGCGATAGAGCAAATCCTGCCGGAACGTAGGTTTAGGTGCTGCTGCCAGTTCGTGCAAAGGCTGGTTGGTCGCACAGATCAGGCGTACATCTATATGGATGGGCTGGTGCGTACCTACCGGGATTACCTGTTTGCTTTGCAGAGCGGTCAGTAGCTTGGCTTGCAGGGGAAGCGACAGGTTGCCGATCTCATCCAGCAGCAGGGTGCCGCCGGAAGCTACTTCCATGCGCCCGGCTCTGTCTTCTACCGCCCCGGTAAAGGCTCCTTTGGTATGTCCGAACAGTTCCGACTCAAAGAGCGTCTCTGTGATAGCGCCTAAGTCTATTTTGATAAAAGCTTCCGCGGCTCTCAGCGAATGGCAATGGATGGCGCGGGCGACCAACTCTTTGCCCGTACCGTTTTCTCCCAGGATCAATACATTGGCTTCCGTTTCAGCTACTTTTTGGATGGCATCCAGCACCGGCTGCATCGCTGGCGACCGAGTGATCATTGCAGCAAAAGGAGTTTCCAGTTCCTGGCTAAGCGTCTGCTGCCGGCGACGCAGTTGGGCGACTTCCCGCCTGGTGCGGCTTAGCTGAAAAGCGGTGTGGACGGTAGCCAGCAGCTTTTCCTTTTCCCAGGGTTTTACCAGAAAATCTATGGCGCCTTCCCGCATGGCGCTGACCGCCAGTTCTATATCGCCATATGCTGTCGTGACAATGACCTGCGTCTGCGGGTCTAGGTTCAGGATTTCCCGGAGCCAGAAAAGCCCTTCCTGCCCGCTGGTCTTGCCCTGGGCAAAGTTCATATCCAGCACGACCACGTCGTAAGCTGTTTGCCGGAGCAGAGGAATGATTTGGGAAGGCGAGCTTTCCGTGCTGATGTGGGCAAACATCTGTTTGAGGACCATCCGGGCCGTATACAACACCGCCTGGTCGTCGTCTACAATAAGTATCTTTCCGTCAAATTTATGCATGTTGGCACGGGTGTGCCCGAAGGTATGGATTGTGCCATTGTGATACAAATTTTTTGCCGGAAGACGGAAGTCCGAAGACCGAAGAAAGAATTTGAGGCTTCAAACTTCCGTCTTCGGTCTTCCAGCTTCACGCCCTTTTATCAATTCTCCAGCACGACGAACGCTACCCTTCTGTTGATCTGCATGTTCTCTTCGGTATCGTTGTCTACTTCCGGCTGGGTTTCGCCATAACCGGTAGCTGTGACGCGCTCCGCTTCTACGAGATGTTGCAAGAGGTATTCGCGCACGGCTTCCGCCCTACCCTGGGAGAGTTGCTGGTTGTAATCGTCGGAGCCCCGGCTGTCGGTATGGCCGCCGATCTCAATTTTGAGCTCCGGATTTTGCTCCATCATTTCTACCACCCGGTCCAGTTCGGGAAAAGACTCCGGTCTGAGCGTGGTTTTGTTGTAATCAAAGAAAATATTGTTGAGCCTGACGGATAGGCCTACTTCTATGGGTTTCAGGAACAGGTCTTTGTACACTTCCGTATCTTCTATGATGATCTCTTCCAGTTCTACGCTGTCGGTCGTTGCCAGGAAGCCTTCGGCGCTGACGTGCAGTATATATTTGCCGCCGGTGGCCAATTGGGTTCTGTATTCTCCGTACTCGGAGTGCGTCTGCCCGATTTTTAGCACTTCTGCATCTTTCTCAAACCGGATGTTGGCCTTCACCGGGTCGTTGTTTTTCTGGTTATACACATAACCGCTCAGGAACAGCTTAGGCTCCTCTATGAGCGTTCTTTTCAGAGAGTAAATGTCCAGATGCCCACCGTCGGCCGACATAAAAGCGCGGGTAGTAAACACCAGCGTATCGGCTTCGGCTACGGTGTAGTAGGCATCAAACCCGCCGGTATTGACAGGGGCGCCGATGTTTTCCGGCTCCGACCATTTGAGCCAGGTATCGTCCAGCCGGTGGGTTTTCCAGATGTCGGTGCTGCCGTAGCCGCCCGAACGGTTGCTGGCAAAGTAGAGCGTCTGGTTGTCCGGAGCCAGGTAAGGACCAAACTCATCCATGTGGGTATTCAAACAGGTGATCAGTTGCGGACGCGACCATGCATCATTTGCCTGCCGGAAGGAAACATACAAATCGCTGTAGGTGCTGTTGGGCTTTTCGTTGAAGTAAAGGAGCAGTACTTGTTGGTCGTAGGAAAGAAAAGCCCCATTGAACCGGCCCTGGCACATTTTTTCAAAGTCCGGAATGTCCAGTGCCACAGGCTTTTGCCACTGTTCGTTGTCTTTCTGACAAAGTGAAAAACCCATATTATCCTTCCCTCTGCCGCCCCGGATGAGCAGTTGGTTGCCATCGGCGGAGATGCTCAGCACCTGGTTGTATTGGGCTTTGTTGAACGGCGCAGGCATGTGGACAGCTTCCGACCACTGTCCGGCAGAGTCCAGCACGGCGTACCAGATGTCCTGGCTTTTGTCGGCGCCGTAGTTGTTTTCAGGATGGTTGCTGACGGTAAAGTACAGCGTTTTGCCATCAGGAGAGATCACCGGTGCCGAATCATGGTATTTGCTGTTGACCTTACGTCCTAAGTTGACCAGTTCGTAGGTGAATTCCGCCTTTTCTGCCGGTGCCTGTGCCATTCCGGCAGTCAGCAGGGTACAAAATATGGGAGCAATCAGCGTTGCTTTCATCATGAGCTTATATGTTTGATGCAGCGCATAAGCAGACAAAAAACAAGCTACGGCCCACTGTCAGATGTTTTTAATGCCCGGATTCCTTACACCCATCCCCTCTGATACTGTATCAAAAACAGACAGTTGGGTGTACGGAAATGATACAGTGTGTACAATCAACAAGCTTATAAAATAATATAAACTTCTGATTTACAATAACTTACAAAAAATAACAATGAATGGTGAGGTAGTTGCGGCATGGCTGTCTGGATCAGGATGAACAGGATGTTAACAGATACTCAGGATATAAAAATCCTGTTCATCCAAACAATATCCTGTTCATCCTGATCCAGACCATCATAGTCCATCAAATAATCACCTTAATCATAGTCAAAGATGTTTAAAAACTACTTCACCACCGCTTTCCGTCATTTGATGAAAAACAGAGGCACGGCTACGATCAATATTTTAGGTCTTGCGCTGGGCATCACCTGTGCGTTGGTGATCCTGATCGTGGTGCGCTATGAATTGAGCTTTGACAGCTTCCATAGCCATGCCGACCGGATTTACCGGGTCGTGCGCACGGGAGCCGGAGACAACAAGGAATACCGTACCGGCGTTTCTTATCCGCTCACGGAAGCCATCAGAAATGAAATGGCTTCTATTCAAAAAGTAGCTGCTACCCAATATGCAGGAGGTGTACAGGTAGGTGTGTACGACGAAAAAGAAGGCACTATTAAGAACAGGTTTCAGGGCGAGGCATTTGGTTTGGTAGAGCCTACTTTCTTTGACATCTTTGATTTTGAAGGAACAGGCTTCCGCTGGATTGCCGGTAATCCTGCTACCGCTCTGACCGAGCCGTTTACCTTGGTGCTTACCGAATCAATTGCTGAGAAGTACTTTCTGGATGGGAATGCTTTAGGAAAAACGCTGCGAATAGACAATCGGGTTGACTTCAAAGTAACGGGTGTCATTGCTGATCTGCCTTCTAATACGGATTTCCCTTTTCGTATTATCGGTTCGTATGCCAGCATGAAAGCTTATGTAGGCGAACAAATGGAGAACTGGTATAGCGTAAGTGATGACAATCACTGCTATATCCTGTTGAATGAAGGCATCACGGAGCAGGAAGCGGAGGCGCAGATAGCCAGAATACATGCGGGTCATGTAGACGAAAAATTAGCAGCTACCCGCTTGTATCCCTTGCAACCCTTGCATGAAATGCATGCTGACGCCAGGTTTGGCAATTATAAAAGGAGAACGGTAAGCCAGGAAATCATCTGGGCGATGGTATTAGTAGGATTCTTTTTGCTATTGACTGCCTGCATCAATTTTGTGAATCTTGCTACGGCACAGGCAGTCGTTCGCTCCAAAGAAGTAGGCATACGAAAGGTGATGGGAAGCAAAAGAGGCCAATTGATCATTCAATTTTTGGGTGAAACGTTTATGGTGGCATGGGTAGCGTCACTACTGGCGTTGGGCGTTGCTGAACTGATCATACTATACGGAAAAAAATTGCTACAGGTACAACCCGACAGCTTTCTGATTGCCGATCCATTCGTGTTGTCGTCGCTAGTGCTGGTCATGCTGGTCGTTACCATACTGGCAGGTTTTTATCCGGCTTTGATACAATCCGGTTTTCATCCTATCGCTGCTATCAAAAACAAGATCACAGGTCATTCCAAACGGGGTGTCCGGCTGCGTTCCGGGCTGGTAGTCCTGCAATTTGTCATCTCCCAGGTATTTATCATCGGTACGCTGGTGATTATCCGGCAGATGGATTATTTTAAGAGTGCCGACCTGGGTTTTGACCAGCAAGCCATCCTTACCGTCAGTGTGCCGGAGCAGCAAGCGGACTTGCAGCCTCTTCGAAACCAGTGGGAAAAAATAGCGGCTGTACAACAAGTTAGCTTTTCTTCCAGCCTTCCTTCGGGCATGATGAGAGACAACTCTTCTGAAGGGATTCGCAGGAAAAGTGCGCCTGACGGAGAAGATTACGTTGTTTTTGAACGTCAATATGTAGATGAACACTATCTTGATCTTTATCAAATTCCTTTGGTAGCGGGTAGAAACTTCCTGCCCTCAGATACGGCTCAAAGCATCATCATTAACCGGACCCTGAGCAGGAATGTTGGTTTTAAGGAGCCTTCGGAGGCGATAGGGGAAGCCATGTGGAGAGGCGACCAGACAGTGACGGTGGTAGGGGTGACGGAGGACTTCATTACCAACTCTCTGAAAGAAGGCGTTGATAATGTAGGACTGATTAGGAGTCCCGGAGGATATCTGACGGCCAGTATCAAACTATCGATAATCCCCGGTCAGCCTAAAGCCTTCCAGAATTTGCAGGAAACGATAGCGTCCATAGAAAAGTCCTGGACGACTACCTTTCCCGAATACGTGTTTGATTATTCTTTTCTGGATGATAACATTGCCATGTATTACCGGGAAGAAACCCGTTTGTCGCAACTGTTCAAGATACTGGCGGGAATCACGATTTTTATTGGTTGTCTGGGTTTGTACGGGCTGGTAGCATTCATGGCGGTGCGGCGTACCAAAGAAGTAGGCATTCGCAAAGTGCTGGGCGCTTCGGTACAACATATTCTGGTGCTGTTCTCCAAAGAGTTTGTGTTCTTAGTCCTGATCGCCTTTTGCATTGCCAGTCCTATTGCCTGGTACACCATGCGGCTTTGGTTGCAAAATTTTACCTACCGTATCGACATGGGTATCAGTATTTTCCTGGCAGCGATAATGGCTTCTTTGCTCATTGCCCTGCTTACGGTTGGCTACCAAGCTTTCAAAGCTGCTGTAGCCAACCCGGTGGATTCACTGAGAGATGAATAGTCCAAACCATGATGCGCATGATTTTACGATGGGCTATGATTTTTGTGCAAATCCTGATGGACAAGCAGTTTGCCGCTGCGGAATGAGTCATAAAATCAAAATCAATTAGAAATTACCATACATCATAGTACATCATATCATCATTTAATCATAGTGCAGACAATTATGCTTAAAAATTACTTCAAAACCACCCTTCGCCACATGCGGAAGTACAAGTTTTACACTACGCTCAACGTGCTGGGATTAGCCCTGGGCATGGCCAGCTTTCTGTTCATTGCCCTGTACGTGCTGGATGAGCTGAGCTACGACCGCTTTCTGCTGGATGCCGGGCGCATTTACCGGGTAACTACATACACCAAAGGAGATGAAAAAACGGCAAATTATGCTACAGCACCTATGCCGCTGGCGCAGGCGATGCAAGAAGAAATCCCCGAAGTGGAAGCCACTACGCGCGTCATGAAATGGAACGACTTTACCATACGCCGTGAAGACGCAGAAGACAAAGTGTTTAAAGAAAGCAATATCTATTATGCAGAGCGAGGCTTTTTTAAAGTGTTTGGCTACCGTCTGTTGGCCGGCGATGCTGAAACAGCCTTAGCTTCTGATGCCCTGGTGCTTACCCAGGCGACTGCCGAGCGGTATTTCGGGCAGGAAGCGGCGCAGCCTGACAAACTCATCGGCAAGGTATTGCTGGTAGGTGGCAAAGGCGCCACGCCCATTCCGATCACCGGTATCGTGGAGAACCCGCCTGCCAATACGCATTTTCACTTTGATATGCTGATCGCTTTGCCGGGCAATGAATTTTTTGGCTTTCAGGCCAAAGACTGGACGTTTGCCGCAACGCACACGTATGCGCTGATCAATGAAACGGCTGCACAAAACGCTGACATCCGGGAAACCATAGAAAGTAAGCTGGATGTTTTTCTGCCCAAGTACGTGTTGCCCTTTGCCCAACTTACGCCGGAAGATTACAAACGCTTAGGGTATACCTTTGACTTTCGGCTGCAACCGCTCACAGATATTCACCTGTATTCCAACCTGGAAAAAGAACATGAGCCTAACGGAAATATTTTGTATGTCTACATCTTTTCTGCCGTTGCGCTGTTTATCCTGATCCTGGCTTGTGTCAATTTTATGAACCTGTCTACGGCGCGGGCGATGCAGCGCGCCAAAGAAGTAGGCGTACGCAAAGTGCTGGGCGCACCGCAGGTATCTCTGATCAAACAGTTTCTGATCGAGTCGGTCGGTTATAGCCTTATTGCGCTGCTGCTCGCGCTGGGGTGGGTAGAGTTGCTCAGGATTCCTTTTCATCACTTTTCCGGCAAAACGCTGACGGTAAGTTTGTTGAATACACCCTGGCTTCCGGCAGGTGTTGTCCTGCTTATCTTTGTGGTGGGTTTGCTGGCGGGGAGCTACCCGGCTTTTTATCTTTCCTCTTTCCAGCCGCATCATATCTTAAAAGGAAAAACGACTCGTGCAGGCAGTAGTTTTCATCAGTACCTGCGCAGCGGGCTGGTCGTCTTTCAGTTTACTATCTCTATTACGCTGATCATCTGTACGTTGCTGGTCTACCAGCAACTGCAATATATCCAAAACAAACAACTGGGTTTCGACCGAGAGAATGTGATCATCATCCACAACGACCGGGATATGACGGGCAAGATGGAAAGTTTTACGGATGCATTGAAAACGCGCACGGCTGTAGTAGATGTGAGTTTTACGACTTTGCTGCCCGCTTTTAGTGAGTCCCAAACCCGTACCATACAATTGGAAAATGCTGATTTTCAATACAGTGCTACCTGGTTTCAGTCCGATGAAAATTATGCCAACACCCTGCGCCTGAACATGCAGGAAGGGCGCTGGTTTTCTGACAAATTTGCTTCCGATACCGCCGGTATTATCCTGAACGAAGCCGCCGTAGCCATGATGGGATTGCAAACACCCGTCGCCGGTCAATTCCTGCTATTGAACAAAGGCTTTGAAGACGAAGCCCGGCTAAAGATCTTAGGCGTGGTACAAGACTTCAACGCGGAATCTTTTTATGAGAAAATCAAACCTATGATCGTGCAGTTGCTGCGGCCAGCAACCAGTTTCCGGCGCGACTATATCGCTGTGCGGACAGCGACAGGCAGAATACAGGAAAGCATTGCTACGATCGAGGCTCAGTGGAAAGCTTTTGAGCCTGACATTCCGATGGTGTATTCTTTCCTGGACGAAGATTTTGATGCTATGTTCCGTGCCGAGCAGCGTTTGGGTGCTGTCTTTGGTGTTTTTTCCGGGTTGGCTATCTTCATTGCCTGCTTAGGACTCTTGGGGCTGGCTGCCTTTACGGCCGAAAGGCGCACCAAAGAGATTGGCATCCGCAAAGTGCTGGGCGCCACAGTCACCCATATCGTGGCGTTATTGTCGGGATCTTTTGCCCGGTTAGTAATTCTTGCCGTGGTAATCGCCGTACCCCTGGCTTATGTTGCCATGCGAAGCTGGCTGGATCATTTTGCCTATCGCATTACCATCAGCGTCTGGACTTTTCTAATTGCTGGCGTCATCGCCCTGTGCATTGCCATACTAACGGTCAGCTACCAGGCGATCAAGGCTGCGCTAGCCAACCCGGTAGACTCCTTGAGAAATGAATAACAGCATTCACCCTGCCATCATAGTCCATCATACCATCATTTAATCATAGTTTAAGATTAGGTGAGGTTAAGAAGGCAGTCATCATTGCCAAAGCTATGAAACGGGCAGGCGAGCCGGTGAACAAAATTGCCCAATATACTGTACTGAGCGTAGAGCAAATCAATAAGCTAAAGGTATAAACCTTTTTCCTGCTGATTAAATTTTCCCTTTCTGCACTAATAATCACTTCACTTTTGAATATTTTGCGCCCGCCATGTGTTATACAGAGCAAGTGTGCCGTTTCACATAACAAAGGCACAAACACCGCAAAACAAACCACCACTTTCTCAAGTTTCTGAAAATATGTTAGGCTACCGATTTACCGAATACACCCCCGGCGAGCAGCAGCAGGGGCAGAGTACCTTCGATCAACTGCTCAAAATCTTTATGGAACTCATGGTCATCACCTCCGGCGACGTGAGCGAGACCCTACAGTGGATGGCCAGCCTGGCCAACCAGTACGGCATCACTGACAACGACTACGGCATGGGCGACTTTATCCAGGACCTTAAAGACAAAGGCTATATCACGGAAGAAAACCAGCCCGGCGCCTTCGACATCACTGCCAAGACCGAAAGAGGCATCCGCAAAAGTGCGCTGGAAGAAATCTTCGGCAAGCTAAAAAAGTCGGGCAAAGGCGACCACAAAACCACCCACAGCGGCTTTGGCGACGAGCCCAGCACCGACCGCCGCGACTACCAGTTTGGCGACGCCCTAGAGCAGATCGCTATGACCGATTCTATCCGCAACGCGCAGATCAACCACGGTATCAGCAACTTTACGCTCACGGAGAACGACCTGGAGGTGAACGACAACGAGTACAAGACCCAGACCTCTACGGTGCTGATGATTGATATTTCCCACTCCATGATACTGTATGGCGAAGACCGTATCACGCCTGCCAAAAAGGTAGCCATGGCGCTGGCAGAACTCATTACCAACAAATACAAGAAAGATACCCTGGATATTATCGTCTTTGGCAACGACGCCTGGCAGATACAGATCAAAGACCTGCCTTACCTGAAAGTAGGCCCTTACCATACCAACACGGTGGCCGGGCTGGAGCTTTCTATGGACATATTGCGCCGCCGCAAGACCAAAAACAAGCAAATCTTTATGATCACCGACGGTAAGCCTACCTGTCTGAAAGAGGGTATTAAATACTACAAAAACAGCTTTGGGCTGGACAGCAAAATCCTCAACAAGACCATGAATTTGGCTGCCCAATGCCGCAGGATCAACATACCCGTCACTACTTTTATGATCGCCTCGGACCCTTATCTGAAGCAGTTTGTTAAAAAATTCACGGAAGTGAACAATGGCAACGCTTACTACAGCAGCCTACAAGGGTTGGGTCATATGATCTTTGAAGATTACCGCAGAAACCGTAGGAAGTATTATAAAAATTAGTTTGTACAG
Organism: Cytophagales bacterium; assembly: GCA_038232695.1. Classification (GTDB taxonomy): domain Bacteria; phylum Bacteroidota; class Bacteroidia; order Cytophagales; family Cyclobacteriaceae; genus JAJNNC01. Next base: position 1,149 of record JBBSNI010000020.1, on the reverse strand, counting down.
TGTATAGTTCTGGGTTCTAAGTTAAATCCATGAACTCAGAACGTAGAACTCAGAACTTTAATAAAAAAACATGAAATATTACGAAATTCCGTCTGAGCAATTATTAAATATACATACCCTCGGTGAGTTGAAAGCCAGTGGCTACGAACCTAAATCTATTAAGCAGGAACTCAGAGATAACCTGATCCAGCGGCTTCAGCAGAAGCAAACGGTCTTTGAAGGCATCTGGGGTTATGAAGAGTCTGTCATTCCCGATATGGAAAGAGCGATTCTTTCTATGCACAATATCATCCTGTTAGGGCTGCGGGGGCAGGCTAAGACTAAAATCGCCCGGATGATGGTAGACCTGCTGGACGAATACATCCCGGTGATAGAAGGGGCTGAACTCAACGACGACCCGCTTGTGCCGCTGTCTACCCACGGCAAAGCAGCCGTCGCCGAGCATGGCGACCGTACACCTGTCGGCTGGATGCACCGCTCCGATCGCTACACCGAAAAGCTGGCTACGCCCGACGTATCCGTCGCCGACCTGATCGGAGATACCGACCCGATCAAAGCGGCTTCTCTGAAACTACCTTACTCCGACGAACGGGTGATCCACTACGGACTGATACCGCGCTCGCACCGGGGCATTTTTGTCATCAACGAGTTGCCCGACTTGCAGGCGCGTATACAGGTCGCTTTGTTCAATATCTTACAGGAAGGCGACATACAGATCAGGGGCTTTAAGATACGCCTGCCGCTGGATATTCAGTTTGTCTTTACAGCCAACCCGGAAGATTATACCAACAGGGGCAGCATCGTCACGCCGCTCAAAGACCGTATCGACAGCCAGATCATGACGCACTACCCGCGTACGATAGAGATTGGCAAGAAGATCACCGAACAGGAAGCGCACATCAAAGAGCCGCAAAAGCAGAAGATCAGGCTCAACGAAATTGCCAAAGACCTCATCGAGCAAGTCGCTTTTGAAGCCAGAGATAGCGAATATGTAGACGAAAAAAGCGGAGTGTCTGCCCGTCTGACCATCTCTGCCTACGAAAACCTGCTCAGTGCCGCCGAACGCCGTACTTTGCTCAACGGAGAAAAAACAACCTTCATCCGGGTATCTGACTTTATCGGCGTCATTCCTTCTATCACGGGCAAAGT
>JBBSNI010000019.1:0-27470 GCA_038232695.1 Cytophagales bacterium | reverse complement strand
CAACTGCCCCATTGATGGCAAAAGTTTGTCCAGGGCGCATGGTCTTGCAGCAGGATAGGCTTCTGACAGGCCATCAGTTCATAGATACGGGTGGGAAAACATCCTGCGATACTGGCAACAGGTTGATGGCTCACTATGCCAAAGTCTGATCGCTGAATTTCGCGAATGATGTCCTGGTGGGGAAGCGGCCGGGTATCTGCTCTTATCTGTATCCATTCGTACTGATCGGCTATGCTTAGTAGTTTGTTTAGTAATTTAGTATTGAATATTTTACCAATTACTAAAAAGATGATTACTAAATATTTTGACAATTCCATTACTAAATCTAAGGCTTGGTAAATTCCATAACTTTCATGTACAGTGCCAGAGTAAATAATTTTAAAAGGCGATGAGGCGTGCTTATCTTTTGATAATGTGGGTGTTGGATAAGGGTTTCTGTATTTGTTAAGAACAATCACATCTTTATTTTTGCTAAAACTAAATTCTTTAGCATAACTAATTTCAGCTAAAAAATAAATACTAAAGAAATGTTTGCTAAAAATTTCTTTAGTTCTTACCCAGGCTGCCACGCCATACTTGATAGCAGCAGGTAAGCCACTGTGATAGATTATGTTTCTGTAGTAATTTTCCTGTAAGTCGTAAGCCAGCCTGCACCGGCGGCGTAACATTTTGTATAACACAGCACAAAGGATCAGTTCATGGGTAGTAACAATAATTAGCTGAGGTTTTAGTTGCCAGGCCAGACGAAAAAAGCGGATAGGTGCTAAAAACCGGCTGAGACTTAAACGTGAAAAACGATAGACAGGAAAAAAACGAATTTCTTTCGGCTGACGCTTACTTTTTGAATAAAAGCCTATGATATTTACGGCGTATTTGTTTGATTGCTGAAGGGAGATACCAAATTTTTCATACATCCTGGTATCATCTACCGGCTTGAGTACGGAAGCAATGATGGTAGTTACTTTCATTTTTGATCTTTCTACAGATAATAAACCAAGATGGAGTTAAGACACATTATAGAAAACGCCTGGGAAAACCGCAGCTTGTTGAAAGACAAAGATGTTAAAATTGCTATAAAAACCATTATTGATGAACTGGACCAGGGTACCAAAAGGGTTGCCGAACCTGTGGAAGGAACCTGGATTGTCCATGAGTGGATCAAAAAGGCGGTTATTCTTTATTTTCCTATTCAGAAAATGCAAGTGATTGAAGTAGGTCCTTTTGAATTTTACGACAAAATGAAGCTCAAAAGCGGGTACGAAAAGTTAGGCATACGGGTCGTCCCTCATGCTGTAGCGCGCTATGGCGCCTATATCAGTCCGGGCGTGGTCATGATGCCCTCTTATGTGAATATAGGCGCGTATGTAGACGAAGGCACGATGATAGATACCTGGGCAACGGTAGGAAGCTGCGCCCAAGTGGGCAAACACGTGCATCTGAGCGGCGGGGTAGGTGTGGGTGGCGTCCTGGAGCCGGTACAGGCCAAGCCGGTGATCATAGAAGACAGTGCTTTTATTGGCTCCCGTTGTGTGCTGGTAGAAGGCGTTCATATAGAAAAAGAGGCAGTGCTGGGCGCCAATGTAACGCTGACGGCAAGTTCCAAGATCATCGATGTAACACAAAACGAACCGGTGATCTATACGGGCAGGGTGCCCAGCCGGTCGGTGGTGATTCCCGGCACGTATACCAAACAGTTTCCTGCCGGGGAGTACCAGGTACCCTGTGCCCTGATCATCGGGCAGCGGAAAGAGAGTACCAATCTGAAAACATCCCTTAATGACGCGCTGAGAGAAAACGATGTAGCGGTCTGAGCCCGGCAGGTATCAAAACAAACAAACCAAATCAAGGTTACCATTTTTTTGATGAAGTTCTCATTAATCTATAAACCACACTTAGCCATGCCTTATAGTAACAAGCTTAGCTTTGTATTTCTGATCTTTTGTCTGTCTTGCGGCGGAAGCGACTCCCAAAAGGGGGATCAGCTTTTCCAGCAAGGTGAATATGAGCAGGCTATCAATGAATACAACCAGTATTTAGAGTACAATCCGGACGATTTTAAGTCTATGTATAACCGCGGACGCGCCTACGAAGAACTCAAAGCTTATGACAAAGCCCTCAATAGCTATGAGGCTGCCCTGAAGATAGATGAAAAGAATGTGAACGTGCTGATCAGCTTGGGGAGGTATTATTTCAGGGAAAATAAGTTTAAAGATGCCGCTTTTTATTTTGACAAAGCTACCCAGGTCAACCAAAACTCTCCCCTGGCCCAATATCTGAAAGGCAGATCCTACCACAAAGCCGGAGAAACCGGGCAGGCGATGGAAGCCTACAACACGGCTATCAGTATGAGAAAAGAATACGGAGAAGCCTACCTCTACCGCGGCGCACTGAAAATATACCTGGGTAGAAAACGCAGCGGCTGTAGCGACCTGAAAACTGCCCAGTCGCTCCAGGTAGCAGATGCAGAGGCTGCTCTTAAAAAGTATTGCAACTGATCAGGCAAAGCGGACTGCTACTGCCGGCTGTTTTGTATCCTTACGGTAATCGTAAAATCCTTCCCCGCTTTTAACACCCAGCTTGCCGGCAGCTACCATATTGACCAGCAGCGGACAGGGCGCATATTTAGGATTTCCGAACCCCTGGTGCAGTACCTGCAGGATAGAAAGACATACATCCAGCCCGATGAAGTCTGCCAGCCGGAGCGGTCCCATCGGATGCGCCATGCCTAACTGCATGATCTGGTCAATCTCCTGCACGCCCGACACGCCTTCGTACAGGGCGATCATGGCTTCGTTGAGCATAGGCATGAGGATGCGGTTGGCAATAAAGCCAGGGTAATCATTGACAAGCAGCGGTATTTTGCCCAACTGCTGTGAGAAATCTATTACTTGCGCTACCACCTCCGGGGCAGTCGCGTAGCCTTTAATTACCTCTACGAGCTGCATGACGGGTACCGGATTCATAAAATGCATCCCGATGACCCGTTCCGGTCGTGCGGTCGCTGCTGCCAGCTTTGTGATAGAAATAGAAGAGGTGTTGGTGGCAAGAATGGCCTCCGGGCTTGCATACTGGCTCAGCTCACGGAAAATGTTCAGCTTAATCTGCTCTTGCTCCGTAGCGGCTTCTATGACAAGGGCAGCTTCAGCCACCGCTTCCTGAAGACTGGTAAACGTCGTGATCCTGCCAAGGGCCGCTTTTTTGTCTGCTTCGGTGATCTGTTCTTTTTTAACCTGCCGGTCCATGTTTTTACTGATGGTACTCATTGCCTTCTGCAAAGCCTCCCCGGATTGGTCTGTTAGTCGTACGGAAAAACCTTGGAGGGCAAATACATGCGCAATGCCGTTGCCCATCGTACCGCTGCCAATAACTGCTATTGTTTTGATCATTATTAATGGGTTAATGCATTGAAAATCAACATAAAAAGCAATTTTATTTAAAACCTTACTTGATATAGGTTTTTGCCTGGTTTGTACAAAAATCAGGAATTTTAATTCTAAATTTTCGGTTCTTAGCGCGTAAATATGAGAAAATACCGGCAAAATATTTACGTTCCTACATAAAACGCAATAGTAAGCTAATTATATGATACCTCACCGTTTTGCGCAAGTCGTCATCTGCCTCTTTATCTGCCTCTCCGCAGGCTATGCGGGATGGGCACAGGGATTTAACCCCGGTCCCGGCCTGGAAGAAAAGCATGATTATCCTATCCGCAATTTTTTCAACAAATTCTCCATCAACCTGAGTACCGGCTATGGCAGGACTTTTTACCGCCATACACTGGAGAATTTTTCATATCTGCGCAATGAGAACGGCTCTTACACTATTCCTGTGGGCGGCACTCCGCCTTTTTCGGTAATGCCCAACAGCACGGTACAAGGCTATAGTAACTGGTTTACAGGCGCAGACAGTACGCTCATTCGTACCGGCGACTCACCCGATAGTGAAGTGAACGGATACAAATACCTGGCAGCCACGGATACCTCCGACATCCTGATGAAAGGGGGGGGATACACCATCCCGCTGCACTTGTCGGTGTATTATAATCTTTACCGGCTGCGTCTGGGCGGGGGCGTAGGACTGGACTTTCATAGTGCGCGGGTGCCTGAACCGGACAATTTCCTTTCTGAGTTTCCTGAACCCGGACGCATCAGCACGACCATGTTTCGCTACTATTTCCTGGTGGGTTACAGCGTCTATGAGTTTTATGACAATGCGTTTGGTGTTGATGTCAGGGTAGGTAATCTTAACCGGGGCGGTGGTTTTCAGGCTGCTCCAGGAAGCTTCGTGAATATCGGCATTACGGCAGAAAAAGTGATCTCCGAATACTTCCGGTTATATGTTCGCCCCGCCTATGAAATCAAACAGTATAGCGTCGACCTGCCTGATGGAACGGCGATCAACCACCGCGACAATGCTCTTTTTGTCAACATTGGTGTCAGTATCCGCTATCCTGACCTGCCACGCTCGCCTTTTAAGAATGATAAGATACAGATGCGCCATTATATTTCCGACCCTATGGGCAACCGCAGAGAGTTCCGGGGGCAACCTATGTGGCGCAAGCAAGACCCGAAAATAGGAGAACTGTTTCCGGAAATGACCAAAACCAAGCGGAAGCGACAGGCAAAACGCAAAAACCTGTTAAAAAAGAAGAATTAACTCCCCACTTTACCGTAATCCTTTGGCTGGCTTTGTAGGTGCATTTGACAAATTTTGGTTAAATTGCGCTGCTAAATCCTATTACATTACACAACGCTTTTATGGCTGTCAGCGAGAACGAGAATATCATTCCTATTAACATTGAAGATGAAATGAGGGGCGCGTACATAGATTATTCTATGTCGGTCATCATTTCAAGAGCCCTGCCGGATGTGCGCGACGGGCTCAAACCCGTGCACCGCCGTGTCCTCTACGGTATGCTGGACTTGGGGCTTAATCATAACAAAGCCCATAAAAAATCGGCCCGTATTGTGGGTGAAGTGCTGGGCAAATACCATCCCCACGGCGATGCCTCGGTCTATGACTCTATGGTGCGCATGGCGCAGCCCTGGTCGATGCGCTACATGCTCGTAGACGGGCAGGGCAACTTCGGTTCGGTAGATGGCGACCCGCCCGCTGCCATGCGCTATACGGAAGCCAGGCTGCAAAAAATCGCCGAAGAGATGCTGGCCGACATCAACAAAAATACGATTGACTTTCAGCCCAACTTCGACGACTCTACCGAAGAGCCGGTTTGCCTGCCCTCTAAAGTGCCTAACATCCTTGTCAATGGTACCTCGGGTATTGCCGTAGGTATGGCGACCAATATGGCCCCACACAATTTAAGTGAAATAGTAGATGGCACCATACAATACAGTGATAATCAGGAAATTACTATATCTGAGTTAATGGAATTTGTGAAGGCTCCAGACTTCTCGACGGGTGGGATCATCTATGGGTATCAGGGCGTCAAAGCTGCTTTGGAAACCGGTAGGGGACGGGTGGTCATCCGAGCCAAAGCTGACATAGAGGAGACCAAGACGGGTAGGAACCAGATCATTGTTACGGAAATTCCTTACCAGGTCAACAAAGCTTCTATGATCGAGAAAACGGCTGCCCTGGTCAACGACAAAAAGATTGATGGCATCTTTGCACTGCGCGATGAGTCGGACCGCAATGGTATGCGTATCGTGTACGAACTGAAAAAAGATGCGGTGCCTCATGTGGTGCTCAACAACCTTTTTAAATATACCCAACTGCAATCTTCTTTTGGCGTCAACAACGTTGCCCTGGTCAAAGGACGTCCGGAGACGCTGAACCTCAAACAGATCATCGGGCACTTTGTCAACCACCGCCATGAGGTGGTGGTGCGCCGTACACAGTTTGAACTCGACGAAGCCGAACGCAGAGCGCATCTGTTACAGGGCTACCTGATCGCACTGGACAACATCGACCGGGTTATTGAGATCATACGAGGCTCCAGAGACCCCGAAACCGCGCGAAACGGTTTAATGGATTCCTTTACCCTAACCGAAATACAGGCACGGGCTATCCTGGATATGCGTCTGCAACGGCTTACCGGGCTGGAAAGGGAAAAGATAGAGAAAGAATATGAAGATGTACTCAAGCAGGTCGCTCACTTCAAAGACGTGCTCGATAAGAAAGAGCTAAGAATGCAGATCATCAAAGATGAACTGCTGGAGATGAAAGAAAAGTATGGCGACGAAAGGCGCACACAGATCGTCTACAGTGCCGAAGATATCAGTGCGGAAGACATTATCCCTAACGAAGAGATGCTGATCACTATCTCCCACAGTGGATATATTAAAAGAAGCAACCTGAATGAGTACCGCACCCAGGGCAGAGGAGGGGTAGGCTCCCGCGGCGCTTCTTACCGCGACGGCGACTTTACCGAACATCTCTTCATTGCCCATACCCACAACTACTTGCTGGTCTTTACCGAGCAGGGCAAAGTGTATTGGCTCAAGGTCTATGAAATCCCGGAAGCCGGCAAAGCCGCCAAAGGCCGGGCGATCCAAAACCTGATCAGCATTGCAGCCGACGATGCTGTTCGTGCTGTTATCAACGTGCAAAATTTAAATGATACAGACTATCTGAACAACACTTACCTGATCATGTGTACCCAGCAGGGCACGATCAAGAAAACTTCGCTGGAGGCGTATTCCCGGCCCCGGGCCAATGGGATCAACGCTATCACCATCAACGAAGGTGATCGTTTGCTCAACGTGGATCTGACCGATGGTAATTCAGAAATCCTCATTGCTATCAGGTCCGGCCGGGCCATCCGTTTTCATGAAAGTGAAGTCAGAGGCATGGGCAGAACCGCTGCCGGGGTCAGGGGCGTATCCCTTGCCAGCCCAAAAGATGAAGTAGTAGGAATGGTCTGTCTGAAAAACCTTAACAACAGTTTATTGGTTGTATCTGAAAAAGGGTACGGCAAAAGGTCTTCTATTGACGATTACCGGGTGACACGCAGGGGGGGCAAAGGCATCAAAACAATTAGCGTCACCAGCAAGACAGGATTTTTGGTCGCTATTTTAGAAGTGGCAGATCAGGATGACCTGATGCTTATCAACCGGTCCGGGATCATGATCCGCATGGCAGTATCCCAACTTCGGGTGATGGGAAGAGCTACCCAGGGTGTGCGGTTAATCCGCTTGACTGAAGGCGATATTATCACAAGCGTAGCCAAAGTAGAACCGTTGGAAGAAGAGAATGAGAAAATTATTGAAGAAAATCAAGATTAATTTTATAATTTTTATTACATTTACATCACTAATTTACTAAACTACATCATTATTTAACTATTATGAAAACGAGCATATTAAGTTTACTATTTTTTCTGGCTGTATTTGCTTCGGCCTATGCGCAGCCAAAGAACGTTAGAAAGGCACAAGCTGCCCTGGAAGATAAAGAGTTATCAGAAGCCAAGTCCTTAATTGACGAGGCGATCACGCATGAGAAAACCAAAGATGATGGCAAAACCTGGTTTACTTATGGGGAGATATATCAAGCCATTGGTATTGGTATGGATTCTACCAATTCGGTCTCGGACGTAGAAAAACCATTTGAGAAAGCGCTGGAAGGTTTCAGAAAAGCCAAACAGATGGAAAAGGAAGGTTCTACGTACTATACTTTCGCCGACCAGAAAGTGCAGGAAGTATGGGCCAACAGCATCAACCAGGGTGCTACCATGTATCAAAACCAGGATTACGAAAAAGCTATGGAGATGTTTGACGTAGCCAAAATGGCGCTGCCTAAAGATACTACCGCTTATATTTATGGTGGTATTTCCGCCCAGCAATCTGGCAATATGGAACAGGCTGCTGAAAATTACGCTTACCTGATTGACAGCCTGGATTACAAGAGCGAAGATTTCTACAATAGCCTGATTTATATCTATACGGTAGAGAATAAAGACGATGAAAAAGCTCTGAAATATATGCGCAAAGCGCAGGAGGCTTTTCCGGAAAATGGAGATTATTTAACCCGTGAAGTAAATATGCTTCTCACAGAAGAAAACTATGAGGAAGCAAAAGATAAGCTGGCTCAGGCTATCGAGAAAGATCCCAGCAATGCCATGCTATATTACAACCAAGGATATATGTATGAGCAAGTGGATGAAAAAGAAAAAGCAGTAGAAAGCTATAAAAAAGCTATCGAGATAGACCCTCAATACTATGACGCTAACTTTAATTTAGGTGCTTATTTTTACAACCTGGCGGCTGAGATTTTATCAGAAGCCAACAATATGGATTTGAAAGAATACCAGAAAAGAGGAAAAGAGATAGAAGACAACGCTAAAGTTTATTTTGAAAAAGCATTGCCGTATCTTGAGAAATCCAGAGAACTCAAGCCTGATGATGAAAAAGTGCTAACTACTTTACAAACCGTTTACACCCGTCTGGGCATGGATGAAAAAGCAGAAGAAGTACAAACCAAATTGAACGGCATGTAATGACAAAGGAGAGGTTTCGCCCTCTCCTTATATTTTTCTACTTAACTTAACATAATGTGTATTATTGCACAAATATCAACCTACAAAAACTATCACAGCGAAGCTTCTAAAGATAGCTTCTCAACTTTTCGAAAACAGCGTAATTTTGCTGATAAAGCTGATGACGCTCTTGATCCGGCTTAAACACTTTTTTCTTATGATCTGTAGCGTGAGCATCCAGACTTTCAACCAACCCCAAAGCATAAGCGCCTAATAGCACTGCCCCCCGCGCAACGCCATGGCTGCCATCGGACAGATAAACCGGCAGGTTAAAAACATCGGCAATGACTTGTACCAACCAGGAAGAACGTGTCAGTCCACCATCTGCCCAAATTGCTTCCAAAGGCTGTGCGGCATCACGCCGCGGTTCCAAACGCTCTCGGGACGGATTGGGCGACGATGCGCTGGTTCCGGGGGCATTCCGCTGGGCGTCACTTTGCAGCCCTTTTCCGATGCTAAAAAGATTGAAAATGATTCCTTCCAGCGCAGCCCTGGCAAAATGGTCGCGGCTATGATGGCTTTGTATGTTATGAAAAGTGCCCACTTCACTTTCCAGCCAGGCAGGCGCCCGTTCGCCGTATATATAAGGAACACAGACGAGTCCTTCAGCTCCCGCAGGAACTTGAGCGGCTTTTTGCATCACCTCATCGGGAGATGAAAGGTCAGGAAAAAGTTTTTCCAGCAGCCACTCCAGGATAATACCGCCATTGTTGGTAGGTCCACCCATGACCCGGTATTCATCGGTAAGTAAATAGCTAAAGACTCGCATGTTAGGATCTGGATGGAAACCACGATCACTCACCCGAATAGCACCGCTGGTTCCCAGTGTCAGTGTAGCTTCCCGGTTGCTCAGCCCGCTCGCATTGAGATTGGCCAGGCAACCATCGCTGGCACCAATAACAAAAGGTGTATCTGGAGGCAATCCTAACGCAGTGGCTGATGCTTTGGAAAGGCCCTTCACTACAAAAGTAGTAGGAACTGGTTTTGAGAGTTTATCTTCCGTAATACCAGCAAAGCCAAGTGCTTCCGGAATCCAGGTCCGCAACTCATTATGGAAAAAACCTGTCGCTGAGGCAATAGAATGATCAATAAGGTAGGTGCCAAACCATTTAAAGAAAAAATACTCTTTCAAGGAGATGAATTTATGTGCATGACGAAACATGGCTGGCTCGTGATCGCGCAGCCAGGCAATTTTACACAAAGGCAACATGGCATGAATAGGCGCTCCTGTCTGATAGTAAATATCTTTCCCCAGGTTGTCCCTTAACTTTTGCGCATAAGAGGTACTTCTAATATCAGCCCAGATAATAGCTCTCGACAGAGGCAACCCCTTTGTATCTACTGCCAGTATGCTGTGCATAGCCGTACTAAAGGAAACGCCCACAATAGGCTTAGTACAAGCACTAACTACCTGTCGGATAGCATTTTGTAGATTATCAAATAACAGGTCCGGGTCTTGTTCCCTGTAACCTGGCTGAGGTTCAATGATCTCATAAGTTTCCTCAGAAAACCAAAAAGCCTCCCCCCTACTATTAGCAGCAATCACTTTAACACCGGTCGTACCGACATCGACCCCTAATATGATATCCTCTTTATTGTCCATATTGTCCATGATAGGCCAAAATACAACTTTTGTTTTGTTATTAAAAGTAAAAGATTTATTTAACATAATTTTAGTTACTAAACAATAGTTTATCTTGAAACGCTTTTGCATAGCTCTATTAGCTCTATGAAAAACAACTAAATAACGAAAAACATAAAAATTGCTATTCTTCGGTAAATTTCGCTGGAAAACTATTCAGCCATCAGCCTTTTATAGGGAATAAACACGCTCTGTCCTCATATCCAATGTACCAGGCTGAAATCCTGGCGGTGGGGCAACATCTCGTTTTTGGGAAATATCCTAAAACCGTATACGTAGACACCGGCAAATTTGATCTGCTTTTTGCAAACGTAGCGAACCTGTTGCTCGGCTGTTTCGTCTCCGGCATCCTGGCTTTTGAGCTTTTCAGCCGTCAGGTCGTGCGTCATCACAATATGATGTTTGCCCTGGCGCTTTACGGCAACCAGCAGTTCTACGCCTACATCTTCGGGTTTCAGGGTTTTGATGTTCAGGACGATATTGGCTGTAAACTCATCGCCCAGGGGGAGCGGGTTGTTGTCAGCATCATAGACTTCTTTTTCTATTACCTCTATGTTGTTCCAACTATGGAGTACCCTGGCTTTCCAGGTAGCCAATGCTTTGGCTCCTGCAAAATCATTGGCACGCATCTTCCGGTGTCTTTCTTCCAGCCTGTGGTAAAACTTTTCATGATAGTCGTCCATCATGCGTTTCATGGTAAACTGGGGGGCAATGTAGGCAATGGCGTTTTTCATACGTTCCATCCACTTCTCCGGAATACCCTCTTTGTTGCGGTCGTAGTATTCAGGGATGATCTCATGCTCCAGGCGTGTATAGATGGTTTCTACATCCAGCTCATCTTGTATCTCCTGGTTTTCGTAGGAAATCTCTTCGGGCAGCGCCCAGCCGGCATCAGGGCGGTAACCTTCTGCCCACCAACCGTCCAGCACGCTGAAGTTCATCACCCCGTTCATAGTAGCTTTCATCCCGCTGGTGCCGGAAGCTTCCAGCGGACGGGTTGGGGTATTGAGCCACACGTCTACGCCTCTGACCATCAGGCTGGCAATGTCCATGTCGTAATCTTCCAGGAAAATGACTTTTCCCAAAAACTCAGGCTGGCTGGATAGCTCAAAGATACGCTTGATGAGCGCCTGTCCGGCACGGTCGGCCGGGTGGGCTTTGCCGGCAAAAATAAACTGCACCGGGCAGTTGGGGATGTTGACGATCTTGGCCAGCCTTTCGGGGTTGCGAAACAGTAGCTGCGCTCTTTTGTAGGTAGCAAACCGGCGGGCAAAACCGAAGACCAGCTTACTGTCGCTGAGAGTGTTGAGCGTATCCACAATTTTTTTGGGGCTTTCGAAGCGGACTCTCATATTTTTCTCCAGCCGCACCTTGATCATATCGATCAGGTCTTTTTTTAATTTTTGCTTGATCCGGATCAATTCTGCGTCGGGCACCTTCCTGATCTTTTCCCAATATTTAGGGTCCGACTGGTGTTCTAAAAATCCTTTGCCGAATATTTTCAGGTAGAGTCCCTGCCATTCTTTGGCTGTCCAGGTCGGGTAGTGAACGCTGTTGGTCACGTAATCGATGTGCAGTTCGTCAGGCTCGTAGCCGGTGTACAAGGCTTGGAACATATCGCGCGAGACCTTGCCATGAATCCTGCTCACACCGTTGACTTCCTGGGAGAACCTGGAGGCCAGGTAGCTCATCGAGAATTCTTCGCTTTTTTCTCCAGGGTTGATCCTGCCCAGCGCAATAAATTTTTCCCAGGAAAGGCTCAGGCTGCTGGCATACTCGGAGAAATAATTCCACATCAACCCTTCGGAGAAGCTGTCATGACCGGCAGGCACAGGGGTATGTGTGGTAAACAGAGAGGAAGAGCGGATCACTTCTGTGGCCTGCTCGTGGCTGAGTCCTTTCTGTACGTAGTTTTTTAGTCTTTCCAGCCCGATAAAGGCGGCATGACCTTCGTTGAGGTGGTATACATCTGGCTGTATGTCCAAAGCTTCCAGCGCCCGGATGCCGCCGATCCCAAGCAGTATCTCCTGTTTTAAACGGTTTTCGCGGTCGCCCCCGTAGAGCTGGTGGGTGATAAATTTATCGTCTTCCCTGTTTTCTTCAATGTCGGTATCCAGCAGATACAGGGGCGTCCTGCCTACTTTGGCTTTCCATAGTTTGGCGGTCAGCATCCGCTCCGGAAAGTCGATCTGCACCTTCATCCAGTTGCCTTCGGCGTCCTTGACCGGGTCTACGGGCAGGTAGGTAAAGCGTTGCGAATCATAGTAGGCCACCTGTTCGCCGTGCAGGGAAAGTCCCTGGCGGAAGTAGCCATAGCGGTACAGCAGCCCGACGCCTACCATATCTACGTTGGCATCGCTGGCTTCTTTTAAAAAATCTCCGGCCAATACGCCCAGACCGCCGGAATACAGCTTGAAGGAAGCGTGAAGTCCGTATTCCATGCAAAAATAAGCGATGGTAGGTTTCTTTTTCTGGCTGTTTTTAGCCATATAGTCTTCAAAGCGAGCACTAATATCATGGAGACGTTCCATAAAAACAGAATCCTTTTCCAGGCGATGGAAGTCTTCGTAATCCAGGTGGTCGAGCAATGCGATAGGGTTATGCGCATGTGCGATCCATTTTTCGGTATCAATGCTTTCAAATAAGTCTATGGCATCGTGATGCCAGCACCACCAGAGGTTATTGGCAAGCTTTTCAAGGGATTCCAGGTTTTTAGGTACTTTCGACTCTATGTATAATCTCTTCCACTGAGGAGTGCTATTTTCGATCATGTTTGTTTCTTGTTTGGTATTTCGGCGCAATTTACGTTTATATCCCGCAACAGCCAACAACAGGCGCATAAATCACAAGGTGGCGGGCTGTGTTGCCTGGTCAAATTCTTTGATCATATGCCCCATCCTGATGATTTCGGCAACATTCCAGGCCTGGGATATCACTCCTTTGGGCAAGTGGGGCGGATCGCCTTCATAGATTTCGGAGATCGTACCGATGCCATGCTCGGGCATTACTGCTTCAAAGCCCCGGTACAGCGTCTGCAACTCAGGCAGCGTTTCGCGCTCATAAAGTTTGATACAGGCTTCTACATAATATCCTAACAACCAGGGCCATACGCATCCCTGGTGGTATATTTGGTTCCGCTGCTCCAAGGTACCACCAAACCGCCCCCGGTAGTCAGGATGCCGGGATGACAGGCTGCGCAGCCCCCGCGGCGTTAACAGTTCTTTCCTGACGACCTCCAGCGCCGACTGCTGTATGGATTTGCTGAGGGGTGTATAGGGCAGTGCCAGTGCAATGACCTGGTTGGGACGGATGGACCAGTCCTTCTCTGTACCATTTACATGATCCGCTAAATACCCTTTGCTTTCATCCCAATAGGTTGCTTCAAAAGATTTTTCTATCAGGGCAGGTACATCTTTCCATTTTTCAATAAATTTTTTGCCCTCCGTAGAGCGTGGACCGGCAATCTCCAGGGCAAATTTGATGGCATTATACCAGAGTGCATTGATCTCTACAGGCATCCCTATGCGGGGCGTGACAGGCTGCCCGTCTACATAAGCGTTCATCCATGTCAGTGCTTTACCAGGCACACCTCCATAGAGTAGCCCGTTGTCCTGCATTTTGATGTTGTATTCTGTACCGTGGCGGTAGGCATCCAGGATTTTGTGCATGGCTGCCCCATAGCTTTTCCAGACCGCCGACTTATCGTCCACCTGCTGCTGGTACTGCTGTACGGCACGAAAAAACCAGAGCGGTGCATCCATAGCTTCATAGGAAGCTTCGGCATCGCTGTTATCCCAGAAGGGAAAGAAGGGTCCGCGGCGGTCAGCCAGCATGGTGTCCAGTATGGTTTTGAAGGATTTCAGGTCTTTAGTGGCCAGGGCAAGTCCGGGAGCGGCAATAAAAGCGTCCCTGCCTCCACGGCGGTAAAGCTGGTAGCTGGCGATCACATCGGTACGGTTATTTTTCCTGGACTTGCCTTCTGTCTTGGTTTTCAGCACAAACTGTTCGGCAGCCGCCCGCAGGCAGTTCTCAAAAGAGTTACGCGGTGTCCTGTTGCGTGTCTGGGTATTGAACATTCGCAGCAACAGCCCCGGTTTGATTTCTTCCGGGCCGCCGGTGAAAATGACAGTCTCACCTTTTTGCAAACGCACCTCAAAAAAACCCGGCACATAGAGGTCTTCCTGGTAATCCATACCCAGTTCCATATCTTCGGGATATTCTACATTAAAATACCACTGGGGGCGATGTACAAAGTTAGGTTCTGCAGAAAGCTGCATGTAGAGTTCATCATAGCCCGGATACAGGCTGATTCTGATCCCCTGGTCTATAAGGTCATAGTGCTGGTTGATCTCTCCGTTGGCTCTTCGCAGTTCATTGACACTTCTGAACGCCATGAACGGGTTAAGTTGCAAGGTGATGGTTGATTTGGCTTCTTCTACCACGTAGCGTACCAGTGTCCGGTTCTCGTGTTCGACCAGCAGCTTTTCTTTGGTCAGCACCACATCACCCAGGCGGTAGGTTAGCTTGGGGACAGGCTCTGCTACATAATCGCGCAGGTAGAGATACCCTTTGGGGCTGTAGTTGCCCGGATATTTATGAACGCCCAGATCGTAGGAAGCCTGGTTGACGAAGACCGTTTCGTCCAGGGAAGAAATGATGACATGCACACCGCCAAGTTGCGTCTGGGGCACGACCAACAACCCATGAAACCGTTTGGTATTACAGCCTATGATGGTAGAGGAAGCATAGCCGCCCGATTTGTTTGACCTGATGATTTCTTTGCTGAGCGAGTATCCTAAATTGACAAGTTGTGTTTTATCAAACTGTATGTAGCTCATTCAGGAGGGTTTAGTGCATAATTTAACAAGGAACAGCTTCCGCACACAATTTATACATCATAAGCGAACTGTTTGTTTAATAATTAGAAAGTTATTTGTTAATATGTGCGGTAAATTATTATTTTTTTACAAATTTCATAAACAACCATGTCAGACAAAACCTTTCGGAGCCTTGTATCCGGGAGGTTTTTCTTTTGCTCATGCCTGTATGCGCTACTCAGAGTGTAAAGCCCACGTTGATGATCCACGGGCGGGGATAGGGCGACCGCAGGTTGTCATAGAGCAGGTTGTAGAGTCCGTAGATGACGACAGCGCCCCTTCTGCCCAAAGGCTGGATAATGCCGCCGCCTATAAAAAATCCGGGCACCCACTCCCGGGCCAGTTCCCTGCCTGTAAAGTCCACGACCTCGGTGTTGAGATTTTCGTATTCTGTGTGGGCAAAAAACTGTCTGCCAATCGTATGCCGGGCAAAGAACCTGCCGCCGTAAATGCTGGAAGACTCGTAGCCCCTTACCTTAAAATAACGGTAAGTGATACCAGGTCCTGCTGAAAACCTGTCGGTAAAACGATAGCCTATGAGAGGAGAGACATCGATATACGTGTAGGTGCCTAATTGCAGCCCGAAATTGCCGCCTATGTAGATTTTGTCTAAAAACCTGCTTTTGTCACTATCATTTTCCTGTGAAGCTCCTCCCTGTGCGCATAGCAGCATGGGTGCAAAGAGCAGGGATACAGCAAAGGCAAGTAGTTTTGGTTTCATACCCTGTTGGTTACTCTTCTACAATGACGTATACATCTTCAGAAGGTTTTTTCATCAGGTATTTTTCACGGGCAAACTTTTCGAGCAGTTCTTCATCGCTCATGAGTTCATTACGGTCTTTTTTTACTTCCTCAATCTTTTTCTGATAAAATGACTTCTCCTGTTCCAGTTCCTCAAGCTGGCGGGTCAGCCGGAACTGCGTGAGCAGGTCATTGGTATCCAGGAATACCATCCACAGTATAAAGCAGGCGGTAAACACGAAGTAAACGCTTTTCATAAACCGGGGCAATCTGGGCAACAGGTGCATCGTCTGAACCAGGGTTAATAGGATAAAATCATTGGGGTGAATATATTATAATTATCAAAGAAAACGCAATTCCGTGAGGAATTACCGTAAAGTAAACAATTCTATCCCGTAGTTAAACAGCAAACAGGCGTTTATTTGCTATTGACGGGGCAACGCCTTTCGCGGAGTACCCAATAGAGCCCTTTAACATTGTAACGCCACTCGCGGAGTACCAGCAGCAGGGAGGTTTCTTCTATGGTTTCCAGGATAGACATTCCAATGGTAAGATAGAAGAGCCAGGGAATCACCCCGAAGATGAACATGCTGGTGATAAAGATAGCCTGCACCACGGCGGCTGCCTTAGCAGAAAGCGTATGAAAACTGGTGGTCTTGCCAAAACGTAGCAGACTGATCAACTGTTGCAACAGGTAAAAGGATACCACCCCGACCAGAAGCAGCCAATGGTTCATGAAAAAAGCGGTCTCAAAATAATAAAATCCATACAGCCCAACCAGCAGCATAAGGGTATCACCGGCAGAGTCTAAGTGCGCAAAGCGGGTAGTCACCATTTTGTAACCGCGCGCCACAAAGCCATCTACGGCATCCGACGAAAAGGCGGCCAGGTACAGCAGCCCGGTAAAGATGCGTACATCCCAGAGGATAGTCAGAAAAATAAAGGGAACAGCCACCATACGCAGAAAAGGGATCCACTCGGCTACGTTGTAGGTAGACAGATTAAAAAATTGCCTGAGTATGCTAAACATCAGTATGGGACATAAACCAAATCATTTACTTTTAGTTAACGTATTTTCATTGGAAAGAGGTTGCCTTAATCTAAAAATACAACACTTTTACCGCTCATCTTCCGAGATATAGACGACCATTTCTACCGGAACCTTGAGAATGTCCTGAAAATCCTCGCCGGCTTCTTTCATATCCTCATCCTGCTCTTCGTAGAACCAGCGGATCAGCACGGCATGGCGTTTATGTATTTTTTCCAGCTTTCGAAACAGGTCAATCAGACATTTTGAGGAACTGGTATTGAAGTATTCCAGTTTTACTGTCAGGGGTAACGGTCCTTCCGGGTCTTTCTGGTAGGCATCGAGCCACTCCATGACCGGCCGGTAGAACTCTACGGAATTCTCAGGAATAGAACGCCCTGTAATTTCAAAAACTCTTTGTTTTGGATCAAGGATAATTTCAGGTGTTTTGGCTGTTTTGGGAAGGTATAGGCTGTTCTTCATAGTGCATCACTCGAAAAGATGTAAATATAACAGTTGTCTCCACAAAATTCAGCCTCGTTGCTGTAAAAAAACAGAACTCTTGCCTGCAAAGAGCCGTCTTTTAACTTTTACGGATTTGAACTGTTAAATATAGCTGGCAATTTGCAAATTTAAACAAATAAAATATATGAGATACCCACCCCAGCAGCGTGTGACGGTTTGCCGGAAAGAGCATTTTAATGCAGCGCACCGGCTATTTAACTCCCGCTGGTCTTTTGAAAAGAACCAGCAGGTCTTCGGCAAATGCAACAACGTCAACTACCACGGCCATAACTATGAACTGATCGTCCGCCTGACAGGCGTACCCGACCCGGAGACCGGCTACGTCTACGATATGAAAGCGCTGAGCGATCTGATCAAAGAGCATGTCATCGGCCGGTTTGACCATAAAAACCTGAACCTGGACGTAGAAGAGTTTCGCGACCTGAACCCTACCGCAGAAAATATAGCCATCACGGTCTGGAACATTTTAAGAAACAAAATTGATGAAAAATTAGATGTAAAGATAACCCTTTATGAAACTGAAAGAAACTTCGTTGAATACCCCGCCTAACCTGGAAGAAACCGGCGATGAGCCTACCGGCGTCTTCTCTATGGAAACACCTCTGCGCGCCGACGCCTTTGAGAAAGACGACGACCTGAAGATAGAACTCATAGAAAAACATTTCAAAGAGATCATGCAAATCCTGGGGCTGGACCTCACCGATGACAGCCTGCAGGGAACGCCCCACCGCGTGGCCAGAATGTACGTAAAGGAGGTCTTCAGCGGGCTCAAACCGGAAAATAAACCCAAGGCAAAGCTTTTTGAGAACAAATATAAATACAACGAAATGCTGGTGGAAAAGAACATCACGTTCTATTCTAACTGCGAGCACCATTTTGTACCCATTGTAGGCAAAGCGCATGTGGCTTATATCTCCAACGGAAATGTCATCGGGCTGTCGAAGATCAACCGCATTGTGCAGTATTTTGCCAAAAGACCCCAGGTACAGGAACGCCTGACCGTACAGATCGCCAACGAACTGAAAAGCGCCCTCGAGACCGAAGATGTGGCCGTCGTGATCAATGCTGCCCATATGTGTGTTTCTTCCCGCGGCGTACAGGACATCAACAGCCTGACCGTTACCTCTTTCTATGGGGGTAAATTTGGCGAAGACGAAAACAAAAGAAAAGAATTTCTCAGCTACCTTAACATGCCCGACCCGAAGATTGAATGAATTTTACAGACAAAAACATACTGATCGTAGGCGGCACTTCCGGCATCGGCAAAGCCATCGCTGCGCAACTTGCTGCCACGGAAGCCCGCCTCTGGACAGCCTCCCGGCACGCACCTGAAGATACTGACCGCATCACCCACCTGCCGCTGGACGTCACAGAGATGGAAAAGGATGCTTTACAGGAGCTTCCCGACACCCTGCACGGACTGGTCTACTGCCCCGGTACCATTAACCTCAAACCCTTTCAATCGCTCAAACCGGAAGATTTTACCCGCGACTTTGACCTTAATGTGTTGGGCGCGGTCAGAGTGATCCAGGCATGTCTGAAACCCTTGCGGGCTGCCAAAGGTGCCAGCATTGTGCTGTTCAGCACGGTGGCTACGAAGGCAGGCATGAACTACCACACATCGGTAGCTACGGCTAAAAGTGCCCTGGAAGGGCTGAGCAAGTCGCTGGCCGCCGAGCTTGCCTCCAAGCAAATTCGCGTCAACACCATTGCCCCTTCCCTGACCGATACGCCGCTGGCACAACAGCTTTTGTCTACCGAAGAGAAGAGAGAAGCTTCCCGGCAGCGGCATCCGCTGGGGCGCTACGGCCGCCCGGAAGACATCGCCAGCCTGGCTGTTTTTCTGCTCTCCGGGCAAGGTAGCTGGATCACCGGGCAATCATTGTCCGTAGACGGAGGCCTTTCCTCGCTAAGACCGATCTGACCGGCTGGTACGCATCATGCTGAACCATTCTGATGTTTGGCAGTTAATAAAACACCTGAACACCACTTATGAAAACCCCTCCCCAAGCGTTTTTGATCTTTAAGGAAGAGCTAAAAAAGGCAAAAGTTGAAAAGAAAAAGCTTGAGTCTGAGTACGAAGCTAAGATCAGGGAAATGCACCGGGAGATGGCGTTTCTCAAAGAGCAGATCGCTGCCCAGCAACAAATGATGAAGTCTACCGTAGAATACGCTACCAAGCTGGAAGCCGACCTGGAAGCCTTGCAGCAGCAGATCGCTCAGGACAAGAAGCGGCAGAACAGAAGTTTTCATTGAGCGTATGTCCCCTACTTTTACCTTTTGACCTATGATGAGCGGCACTATCACCAAAGACATTGAACACTACCCTTTCAAAGATTTTTTTGACACAAGGTTTTCCCATGTTTGCTATAACGAAACCTTGAAGACCATCCTCTGCGAGCTAAAAGCCGAGTACGTCCCCATAGAGCACTTTAAAGATACATTCTACAAAATATCCGAACTGGTGGCAAGTGGCATCAACCATAAGTTTATCTTCGACAAACGTGCCCTGCGGGCTTTCCATCAGCCTTCTATGGAGTGGTATTTTGTTCAATGGAAAAAAGATATGTACCAGCAAGGACTCAGCATACACCGCAAGCTCCTGCCTTCCGAACCCTGGTTCCGCAAAGCCGTCATGATCGGCATAGACCAGATCAGGCGCGACTATCCTGACAACATCATCGACAAACTGGACATCAAATACTGCGAAACCCTCAAAGAAGCCATTGAAACATAAGAACTGAAGAATAGAAGAGTTGAAGGATTGAATACCGGTTTAATTTTAGCTTTTCAGTTCTTCAATCTTTCAGTTCTTCAATCCTTAACACATGCCCCAGACTACCTTTCTTCGCCAAGATATAGACCAGTTAGACAAGCCTTACCGTACACATCTGATCAACTCCCTGACGGGGTTTAAGAGTGTTGCGCTGGTAGGCACGCAAGATGCGGCGGGCAAGACCAACCTGTCTCCTTTCAGCCAGATCATTCATATAGGGGCTAATCCACCTTTGCTGGGCATACTGTTTCGTCCGCATACGGTGCCGCGCCATACGCTGGAAAACATAGAAGCTACCCATGCTTTTACGGTGAATCATATCCGGGAGGAATTTGTCGCACAGGCGCACCAGACCAGCGCCCGCTGGGATGTTTCTGAGTTTGAAGCCTGCCATCTTACTCCTGAGTACACCGATCACGTGCAGGCTCCTTACGTGCAGGAAGCGCACATCAAAATTGGGCTGCAATGGGTAGAAAGGGTAGATATTGCCGCCAACGGTACCATTCTCATCATAGGAGAAATGCTAGAGATCAGGCTTCCCTCCCAAGCTCTGCACCCCGACGGCTTCGTAGACCTGGAAGTTGCCGGTACGCTTACCTGCTCCAACCTGGATGCTTACCATAAGACACAAAAGATCGCCCGCTACAGCTATGCCAAACCCGGAGAGCCACTCAGACAACTTTAAAGTTGGAAGTCAGCAGACGGAAGCTGGGAGACGGGAGTGTGGTGAAGCCCAGCGAAGAATCATCGGGCTAACTTCAAAGAAACCATGAGGCTGCATATTAATGTTTAAATCCCCTGTCCTAACTCAGCTTCTATCTTCCATCTCCCTACTCCTGTCTCCTGTCTCCTGTCTCCTGTCTTCCGTCTCCTGACTTCCGTCTTCTGACTTCTTCCACTATCTTTGTGCCCATGAAACGTTTGCCTACCTGCCTTGTCTTTCTATGGTGTATTTGTTCCTGCAAGCCCTCCGCCGAGCAGCAGAGCCATGCCTATATGCAGCAGTTGCTCAAAGAAACCGCCCTGCAATCTGCCCATCCCGGCAACCTGTTTGACAATGCTACCCGTATCCGCCATTTTGATAGCTTGTTTCGTGAAAATCCTGATCGCTACGAATACCTGTATCAGAAAGCGCTAGATTTGTTAGGGCATGGCGACGCCCAGGCTGCCGCCACTGTTTTTGACAAGTTGCTTCAATACAGAAAACAAGGTAGGCTCCATGCTTCGTTTGGTGAACAACAAGCCGCCTCATTGGAAAGCTACCTGGCATTGTCGTACCTGCGCCTGGGCGAACAGGAAAACTGTATCATCAACCATACCTCCGCTTCCTGTCTTTTTCCTGTCCAGCCTGCCGGTTTTCATCAGTTGCCGGAAGGTTCCCGAAACGCTATCAGGCAGTACACCGATATTTTGAGGCAAAACCCTGACGATCTGAGTGCCCGCTGGCTGCTCAACATCGCCTACATGACCTTAGGGCAATACCCCGGAGAAGTTCCCCCGCAATGGCTGATTCCGGACTCCTGCTTTCAGTCGGATGTAGCTGTCAAACGCTTTCAGGATATAGCCTCCCAGACCGGCTTTGACATACGCGGGCTTTCCGGCGGCCTCATCGTAGACGACCTGACGGGTGACGGGTACCTGGACATCCTGATCTCAGAATGGGGACCTGACAAGCCACTACGCTTTTTTGTCAACAATGCCGACGGCTCTTTCACCGAAAAAACACAAGAAGCGAACCTTTCCGGTCTCTATGGCGGGCTGAACATGATTCAGGCAGACTATAACAATGATGGCTGGCTGGATGTGTTCGTATTGCGGGGCGCCTGGCTGGGCACGTATGGCAACCATCCTAACTCTTTGCTGAAAAACAATGGCGACGGCACCTTTACCGATGTCACAGCCATTGCCGGGCTGCTCTCCTTCCATCCTACGCAGACGGCCACCTGGAATGACTTTAACCGTGACGGCTGGATAGACCTGTTCATTGGCAACGAAACCAGCAGTGCCCAAGCCTTTCACCCCTGCGAATTGTACCTGAACAACCGGGACGGTACTTTCCGGGAAGCAGCCGAACAGGCAGGTGTAGCGGTAAGCCGTGTCAGCTTCAGGATCAATCCATTGTATGTCAAAGGCGTTACCTCCGGAGATTATGACAACGATGGCTGGCCTGATTTGTATGTATCTACCGGGGGCGGCACCAACCTAACGCAAAACTTCTTGTTTCGCAACCAAGGTGTTGATAAACAGGGGCTTGTTTCCTTTAAAGACATTACCCGGGAAGCCGGACTTGGGGGCACCAATTCCACCTTTACGACCTGGTTTTGGGATTATGACAACGATGGCTGGCTGGATATTTTGGCCGCAGGCTACTGGAAAGGACAAGGCGGAACGATCACGCAAGACCTGGCAGCGGAATACTTAGGAATGCCTTATGATGCCCAGAAGGGATTGTTATACAGAAATAAAGGCGGCACCCACACCCCGCCTGCCTTTAAGGATGTCTCCCAACAAACCCACCTGGATCGTATCCTCTACGCCATGGGTGCCAACTTTGGAGATTTTGACAACGACGGATGGCTGGATATGTACCTGGGTACCGGCGATCCCTCGCTGGGCTCTGTTATGCCCAATCTGATGTTCAGAAATGCCGGAGGACAGTATTTCCAGGATGTAACAACCGCTGCCGGGGTAGGTCATCTGCAAAAAGGACATGCCGTTGCTTTCTCCGACATAGACAACGACGGCGACCGCGACCTGCTCATGTCTATGGGCGGCGCTTTTCAGGGCGATGTATTTCAGAATGCATGGTTTGAAAACCCTTACCAGGACCATCACCACTGGATCACCTTGCGGTTGGAAGGCACCCGTACCAACCGGGCTGCTATCGGAACCCGTGTGGCGTTGACCATCAAAGAGAACGGACAGTTAAGGAAAATCTACCGCGATGTCAATGCTGGCGGCAGCTTTGGAGCCTCTACACTTCGTCTGGAAGTGGGTATAGGAGAAGCCCGACAAGTGGAAGCTATAGATATTTTCTGGCCAAATTCACCCGTACAGCAATTCCATGAGGTGGCTGCCAACCGCTTCTACCATATAAAAGAGGGCGATCCGCAGCTACAGAAGGTTCCTTTGAAGCGGCTGAAGTTTGACGCTACGCCTGCGCCCCACGATCACCATGCACAGCGGCTGGAAGCCTTTTAATAATACACACGAGCGTCCGCCCCCAGGTCTGTGCCGCCGAGGCCCGCAGTGGCGAACCCGGCGGGGTCCGCTGCCGGTCTCACAGACCTGTGCAAAACTGCCTGTTTTTAGGGATATTACATACACGTATCATCCTCACTCAAAATCCTCGTACAACAGGTATTTCTTGCGCATCGTCTTGTATTGATCCAGATCGTCCGCCCAGGTTTTTCGGATGGCTTCTTCCTTCATGCCTGACTCGATCTGGGTGCGTAAGGCGGTGGTTCCGGCCAGTTTATCAAAGAAAGCATTGAAGAAATCAGGAATGCCTGCCTGTTTGGACTGCTGGTAAAAATCCATGAGGTACTTTAAGGAAAACGACTGTAGCCTTTCTGCCTGGCGCAGGTCTACACCGACACAGGGCTTACCCTCTAACGGGGGATTCATGGCTACGCCCGGTATATCTTCAGGTACAAAACGGAAAGTATCCACAGCCTGCACCTCACTACCCGAAGTATGGGAAAAAGCGGGGTCCGGGTAGCCCAGTACCTGGAAAGGAAAAGGGGTGCCTCTGCCCAGGCTGATCACCGTTCCCTCAAACAGGCAAAGCGAAGGATACAGGTTAACGGCCTGGTCGTTGGGCAGATTGGGCGAAGGTCTAACAGGCAGGCTGTATGTATCTGCATGGGTATAATGCTGCGCTTTAATCACCTGTACCTTACACTGAACCCCACCGGCAAGCCAATGCTCTCCGTTGATCATCTGCGCCAGTTCTCCTACCGTCAGCCCGTGGACGATGGGAATAGGATGCATTCCTACAAATGAGCGCAGCTTGGGGTCCAGCACCGGTCCGTCTACATAATAGCCGTTGGGATTGGGCCGGTCAAGTATGATCAGGGGTTTGCCCTGTTGGGCGCAGGCTTCCATCAAATAGTGCATGGTGCTGATATAGGTATAAAAACGCGCCCCGACATCCTGTATGTCAAACACCACCATATCTATCTCTTTGAGTTGGTTGGGCTGCGGCTTTTTATTCTTGCCATACAGGGAGATGACTGGCAAGCCGGTTTGGGTATCTACTGCATCTTTGATGGTTTCGCCGGCACCTGCCTCGCCGCGGAAGCCGTGTTCGGGTGCAAATATCTGCCGTATGTCTACCTCCAGCGCCAGCAGGGTATCTATCAGGTGCGTCTTGCCGACCAGCGATGTGTGGTTGACCACCATCGCCACCCGCTTGCCCTGTAATAAAGGCAGATATTCCTGCGTTAGAGCAGCGCCTGCCCGGGGCACGTCTGCCCGGGGCGTTCCTGCTTCGGGTTGAGGGTCAGGCTGCGCCTTTGGCGACTGGCAGGAGAAGATCACACTGATATTTAACAGCAAGATTAATGGGATAGGACGCATAAAGTTTTTTAATTTGCAACGAAAAAAAACATACCTAAAGGTATACATATTTATTCTTCTAATTTGAACCTTCCTTATTTTATATCCCAGAAGATCAGCAAGTCAGAAAAGAACTCTTTTTCGGCTACCATCAATAAGATTGCTATTGCCAGTATTGCCCTGGGGCTGGCTACCATGATGGTTTCCTTCTTCATCCTGGGAGGCTTTCGCCGGGAGGTTAAAGGTAAGATATTTTCTTTTAGCGGACATATACAGATCACCAAGTACTCGCTGGATAACACCTTGCAGGAAGAACCGATTTCTATCCACAACCCCATCTACGAACACCCCGGCGAATATCCTTTCATCGACCGCGTAGAGGTGTTCAGCCATAAGGCGGGGCTGCTCCAGACCGAGGATGAAGTACTTGGTGCTTTTGTCAAAGGCGTGAGCCGCGATGCCGACAGCCTGCGCTTTCGCAACAGCCTGGAAGCCGGTAGCTTTATCCGGTTCAAAGAAGTAGACAGCAGCGCGTATTCCACAGACATCCTGATCAGCCGCAAGGTGGCCGATATCCTCAAACTCTCCGTAGGCGACAACGTGCGCATGTATTTCGTTGACCCGCCTAATACGCGCATCAGGAAGCTGCATGTGCAGGGCATCTATAGCACCGGTATCGAGGAGTTCGACGAACAGGTCATTATTGGCGACATTGGTTTGATCCAGCGGCTCAATAACTGGCCCGATACGCTCGTCGGTGGCTTTGAGGTGTTTCTCAACGATGACCAGACGACTGACCAGGCGGCGCAGCAGCTACAAGACAGCCTGAGCTATGAGCTGTTCGTAGAAAAGATCAGCGACAAGTATGTACAGATGTTTGAGTGGCTCGACCTGATCAACAACAACGTGGTCGTGTTTCTCTTCCTGATCCTGTTTGTGTCCTGCTTCAACATTGTCAGCATACTACTTATCCTGATCATGGAAAGGACGCAGATGATCGGTATCCTCAAAGCGTTGGGCGCTCAAAACAAACAGATCAGGAAGATATTTACCTACAACGGGCTCATCCTCATTGCCAAAGGTATGCTGATCGGCAACCTGCTCGGTATTGGGTTTGGGGCGTTGCAGTATTATTTTAAGCTTATACCCCTGGACCCGGAAAACTATTATATGGAATTTGTGCCAATTCAGTGGAATTTCCTGACCATCCTTTGGCTCAATCTGCTGACTTTCGCCATCGTCGCCCTGGTGCTCAATATTCCTACGGCTATTATTATGCGGATTCATCCGATCCGTGCCATACGCTTCGATTAGGCATGGGCCGGTGATACTTTCTAAAAAAGCTTCTGACCTTCATGCGGATTACGCCGATGAAGGCTTCCCAGAAAATCTTGCCCGACATCTTGGATACCCCACGGGTACGGTCGGTGAAGATGATAGGTATCTCCTTGATTTTGAAGCCGAACATCCATGCTGTAAACTTCATCTCTATCTGAAAAGCATACCCTATAAAGCGTATCCGCTTTAGATCAATGGTTTGCAACACACTTTTGTGGTAACACTTGAACCCGGCAGTCGCATCTTTGATGGGCATACCGGTGACAAGCTGTACATATACGCTGGCAAAGTAAGAAACCAGCACCCGGTTGATAGGCCAGTTGACCACATTGACGCCCTGTACATAGCGGGAGCCAATAGCCAGATCATACCCTTCCTGCACACAGGCACGATACAGCCGCACCAGGTCTGCGGGGGGGTGCGAGAAGTCAGCGTCCATCTCAAAGATATACTCATAGTTGTGGGCGAGGGCATACTCGAACCCTGTGATGTAAGCGGTACCCAAACCCAATTTACCTTCGCGCTGTATCAGGTAAAGGCGGTCGGGGTAGCCCTGCTGCATGTCTTCAATGAGCGAAGCAGTGCCATCCGGCGAGTTATCATCTACGATAAGCACATCGAAGCTGACCGGCAGCGAAAAGATAGCACTGATCAACAGTACAATATTTTCCCTTTCGTTGTAGGTAGGAATGATCACCAGACTATTACTCACAAAAAGAATTTTGTTAAAAGGCGCAAAAATAGAGATGTTTGCCCGATGATAAAAGAATAATCTACCAGCTATGCAAAAATGTATATTCCTGGACCGTGACGGCGTGATCAACCGCAACCGGGTAGACTATGCCTACCGGCTGGAAGATTTTAAGATACTGCCCGGTGTAGCTACTGCCCTGCACCGCCTCAAACAAGCTGGCTACCTGCTGGTCGTAGTCACCAACCAGTCGGGTATTGCCAAAGGCATCTATACCCGCGCCCAGATGCAACAGTGCCACGACTATATGCAGCAGCAGTTCGACCACCTCATCGATGCGATTTACTACGCCCCTTACCACCCTTCGGTAACAGCCTCGCTGACGCGCAAGCCGGACAGCCTCATGTTTGAGAAAGCCATCGCCAGGTTCAACATCCACTGCCCAGGCTCCTGGATGATCGGCGACAAAGAAAGAGATTTAATACCAGCCGCCAAACTAGGCATCAAGTCTATTCTAATTGATAAAGGCACCCCCCCTACCCTGGCGCTACATACGGTTAAAAATCTGCCGGAAGCGGTGGATGTGATATTGTTGGAGACTGGAGAGTAAAAGCGGCACGCAGGTCTTATCTTGTCATTACATATACTCCGCAATAAAACTTTGCGCATGTTACAGACCAGAGGTCTGTTCTCTGGTTTCTCTTTCTCTACATAAAACATTATATTTGACAACAACACTATCACCACAACCTGAATCTTATGAAAAAGATAACCTTACCGGCTGCCCTGCTGTGGCTTT
>JBBSNI010000018.1:0-27873 GCA_038232695.1 Cytophagales bacterium | reverse complement strand
TTTTTACTACATTTACACTTTGGCAGCCGCCGTGGCCCGGTGAGGGCATTCTATATTGTTTTGCATTCAATTAGTATAGCCTTTACTGCCTTCTTTTGCAAATCTATCAACTATCTTATCCTTACTTTTAATACACTACCACTTACTTTTCTGTCTCAGGAAATATAAACTCGATATTATGCCCTTTCCATCTCATCGCCAAAGCTATCGAATGATCTTCTTGCTGCTGCTGGTATCTCTGGCAGCCTACGCGCAGCAGCCGGAAAAGAAATTTCAAGGACAGGCTCCCGTGCAGCCGGTAGATACCAGCCCGCGGCCTGTGCAGCTTCAGTACAAAACGACATATGCTTTCAAAGACATAGGAGTATATATCAGCAACGAGTTTGAAGGAGCACATCTGAATGGTATTTTGCGGAAAGGAGATACGCTCATTACCTGGATTACGCCCGAAAATACGCCCATCAATCCCAGTCCCTGGTATGCTTTTAAACTGTGGGCCGATCAGCCACAGACCGTGCTGATCAAGATGACCTACCAGGATGCCAAACATCGCTACTATCCCAAGATCAGCCTCGATGGCGAACACTGGTCTTCCCTGGATTCGGCGCAGTACACGGAGATCAACAAAGGCACAGATGATTTTGGTGCCGGTTCGTTACCGCAGTATGCCGTCATGAAGCTGGAGGTAAGCAAAGACACGTTGTGGGTAGCCGGACAGGAGTTGCAAACCAGCCGCCACGTGTTTGCCTGGATAGATAGCCTAGCAGCGCAGCCTTTCATTCGCTTTCAGGACATTGGACAAAGCCGACTAGGAAGACCTATGCGTTGTCTGGAAATCAATGAAGCCAAAAAGCAAGACCGCATGATGCTGGTCATCGGGCGGCAGCATCCGCCGGAGGTCACGGGATGGCTCGCGATGAAGTCTTTTGTAGAAACCCTGGCGGCTGACACGCGCCTTGCCCGAAAGTTCAGAGAGAAATATGCCGTGTATGTCGTCCCGCTGATGAACCCCGACGGCGCAGACCTGGGCCACTGGCGGCACAATGCCGGAGGCGTAGACCTGAACCGCGACTGGGACCAGTTCAACCACCCGGAGACCCGCGCCGTGCGCGATTTTCTGGTAAGCAAAACCAGCCGGTCCAAGCTGTATTTTGGCATAGATTTCCACTCCACCTGGGATGATATTTTTTATACCTTGGTCATGCCCGACCGGGTCATGCCCGACCGGGTCATGCCCGACCGGGATAGCACTGCCACTACACATACACCCGGACTTACCGAAAAATGGCTCCGCAAGCTGGAAGAAAATATTCCTGATTATGAAGTCAACGCCAAAGGCTATATTGCCGCCGGGGGCGTTTCTAAAAACTTTCTGTACCAGGAATTTGGGGCAGAAAGCCTGGTGTACGAAGTAGGTGACAACACGCCGCGCCCGTTTGTCAGGCTGAAAGGAAAGGTCGCCGCCGAACAGTTGATGCGCTTGCTGCTGGAGGACTATTAAAATTTTGCTTGTCAAGTAGCATCATTCTTCAAAGAAATTACCCAGTATAGAGCTTTGCTCTTTGCCTTTGTTCTTACCATACGGCGCTAAAGCAGCGATGAGCTTGCGGATGGGCATGGATTGCAGCCAGACTTTTCCGGTGCCCGACAGGGTCGCCAGAAACAAGCCTTCGCCGCCAAAAAGCATGGATTTCAAACCGCCGGAAGACTGTATATCAAAACTCACGGAAGGCTCAAACCCGACTACGCAGCCCGTATCTATGCGTAAGCTTTCGTTGTTGAGTTGCTTTTCTATCACCGTGCCGCCTGCGTGGATAAAAGCCCGTCCGTCGCCTTCCAGCTTTTGCAGGATAAACCCTTCGCCGCCCAACAGGCCCGAACCTATGCGGCGGTTAAGCTGTATGCTTACCTTGGTGCCCAGCGCCGCGCAGAGAAAGGCATCTTTCTGCACCGTCAGGCTATTGCCCTGCATCGCTGATAAGTCTATAGGAATGACCGTACCGGGATAAGGCGCCGAGAAAGCTACCTTGGCTTTGCCATAGCCCCGGTTGGTAAAGTGCGTCATAAACAGCGACTCGCCCGTCAGCAGCCGCGAGCCTGCCGACACCAGCTTGCCCAGGAAGCCCTGGTCGGGCTCCGAACCGTCGCCCATTTTGGTATCGTACTGTATGCCGTTGTCCATATAGATCATCGCGCCGGCTTCAGCGATGACGGTTTCCTGGGGGTCCAGTTCTACTTCTACCACTTGGATGCCTTCTCCTAAGATCTGGTAATCAATTTCGTGTGATCGGTTCATAATGTTTAGGTTAGAGAAGTTTGTCAGATATTGTATAACTTAATGCGCCCGCTGTTAGGCTGGTGAACATTTAAAGTAAACTTTTTCTATGATGATAAGCAAACTTTACTACGCAACGCTGATCCTGGTTACTTTGATCTGCTCCGGCAGACAATCCTACGCACAGTCCGCCCAGGCCACAAAACCTAATATCCTGCTCATCCTGACCGACGACCAGGGATACCACGACGTCTCTTACTACGGCACTGCCGATATACAGACACCCGCTACAGACCAGTTGGCTGCCGCAGGAATGCGGTTCGATGACTTCTACGCCAACTGCCCGGTCTGCTCCCCTACCCGGGCGGCACTGCTTACCGGCCAATACCAGGATGCGGTAGGCGTGCCAGGTGTCATTCGTACCCATGCCGACAATAGCTGGGGCTATCTGGACCCTGCGGCTACTTTGCTTCCCGTACCCCTTAAAAAAGCCGGGTACAAGACAGCCATCATCGGCAAGTGGCATCTGGGGCTGGAATCTCCTAACATGCCCAATGAGCGAGGGTTTGACTATTTCTACGGCTGGCTGGGCGATATGATGGACGACTACGTGGCGCATCGCCGGCATGGCATCAACTACATGCGACTGAACGAAAAAACCATTGACCCGCCCGGTCATGCTACCGATTTGTTTACACAGGCTTCGGTAGAATACATCAAAAAACAAGCGCAGGATACACAGCCTTTCTTTCTGTACCTGGCCTACAACGCGCCCCATTTCCCGGTGCAGCCGCCCAAAACGTGGCTGCAACGGGTGCTGCAACGGGAAGCAGGCATAGACACCACCCGGGCAAAACTGGTCGCTTTTATAGAACACATGGACGATGGGATAGGCAAGGTGATACAGGCACTGAAAGAAAGCGGACAATACGAAAATACCCTGATCATCTTCACCAGCGATAATGGCGGACACCTGCCCAGCCTGGCCAACAACGGTCCGCTGCGCGATGGCAAACAGAGTATGTACGAAGGAGGCTTGCGGGTGCCTACCTGCATCGCCTGGCAGGGCAAGATCAAAGCAGGCACGGTGTCGCAGCAGGTGAATCTATCCATGGACCTTTTTCCTACATTGCTGGAGGTGGCAGGGGTAAAAGCAGACACTTCGGTAGCGGGAAGAAGTTTTCTGCCAACGCTGCTGGGCAGGCAACGCAATGAAGCAGACCGCCCGCTGTATTTTACCCGCCGGGAAGGCGGTACGGCCTATGGAGGCCAGTGCATCTATGCCCTTCGGCTGGGTGACTGGAAATTGCTGCAAAACAGTCCGTATCAACCGATGGAGCTGTACAATCTGAAAAAAGACCCGAAGGAACAAAACAATGTGATCGCGCAGGAGCCTGCCGTATACAAGCAGTTGAACGCGCTGCTGATGCAGCATATACAAAAAGGCGGTAGTGTGCCCTGGCAGCCACCCCTGAAAAATGCATCCCGGTAAAAAAGAAAGAGCGGCTCTAAGAGTCGCTCTTTCTTGCTAATTGACAGCTTTATAATAAAACAGCTAGATTACTTTTTTGGGGGTTTGCTTTTTTTCTTTTTCTCTGCCTCTTCCTCCTCCACTACATCTTCCTTTTCTATATCGTCCCGGTCGCGCAGCTTTTTATCGTCTACATGCCGGTTCAAAAAGGTATTGATCTTATCAATATCATAATTTGACTTGATCTCTCCGAAAGTATCGATCTTGATGTCAAACCCATTGAGTTCGGGGTTTACTTTCGGCTTTTCCTGTTTACTTAATCGTTTCCGTCCCATATTGTTTAAACCAAATTTTATGATAGAATGTTTTTACTGTTCAACCTGATCTTTTAAATCATGCAGCGCTTTGCTGATGTAGCGGACAGTTTCGGCGGCTCCCAGTATCTCTATGATCTGCATCAGGTCAGGACCGCCGCTCTGCCCGGTGATCGCCACACGCAATGCCTGCATGATCCTGCCGGTTTTGATGCCTTCTGCCTCCAGCGTTTCATGGAGCAGGGTGCTTGCTTCTTCCGCCTTTAAGGTGCCGCTTGCGTTTTGCAGCGCTTGCTGGTAAGCGTTCAGCGCAGCAACAGCCTCCGCTGTCCACTTCTTTTTCACGGTTTTTTCGTCATAATGTTGGGGTGGCCGGTAGAAATAAGGCGCATTCTCCCACAGTTCGCGCAAGAAGGTAACCCGCTCCTTCATCAACGCACATACGCGGATGGCTTTTTCACGGCTGCTGCTGATACCTGCTTTTTCCAGTAAGGGCAACAAGTGATCGGCTAATGCTTCGTCGGGCATATTTTTGATGTATTGCTGGTTGAACCAGTGTGCCTTCTGAATGTCAAATTTTGCCCCGGCTTTGTTGATCCGATCAATGCTAAAAGCCTGTATCAGTTCTTCCAAAGTAAACAACTCCTGTTCGGTACCGGGATTCCATCCCAGCAAGGCCAGAAAATTGACAAAAGCTTCCGGCAGATAGCCTTCTTCCCGGAAACCCGACAACGCTTCTCCCTGGTTTCCCTGCCAGGCCAAAGGAAATATTGGGAACCCATGCTTTTCGGCATCTCGCTTGCTAAGCTTGCCGTTGCCATCCGGTTTGAGCAGCAGCGGAAGGTGTGCAAACCGGGGCATCACCTCTTCCCAACCCAGAAAACGATACAGCAGTACGTGCAGCGGCGCCGAGGGCAGCCATTCTTCCCCGCGTATCACATGCGTGATCTTCATCAGGTAATCGTCCACCACATTGGCCAGGTGATACGTAGGCATCCCGTCTGATTTTAGTAGTATCTTGTCGTCTATGGTAGAGGAATGCACCATGACCCAGCCCCGGATCATATCCTGCACACGAACTTCTTCTTTGCGCGGCACTTTCAGGCGGATCACATACGGCTGCCCGGCTTTGCGCAGCACACTGACTTCTCCGGCATCCAGGGTCAGGGAATTTTTCATCTGCATCCGCGTAATGGCATTATACTGGGGTGTAGCTACACCTGCTGCTTTGAGCCGCTCCCGCATGGCTTCCAGGTCTTCCTCCGTATCAAAAGCATAGTAGGCATGTCCGGTCTCTACTAATTGTTGCGCATATTGGGCATATATCTCTTTTCTTTCCGACTGACGGTAAGGGGCAAAGGGTCCGCCTTCTGCTACGCCTTCGTCGGGGTGGACGCCACACCAGCCCAGAGCTTCGCGGATGTAGTTTTCTGCTCCTGGCACGAGCCGGTTCTGATCAGTATCTTCTATGCGTAGTATGAAAGTGCCCTGGTGTTGTTTGGCAAAAATATAGTTGTAAAGCGCTGTTCTGACGCCCCCGATGTGCAACGGACCGGTAGGGCTGGGCGCAAAACGTACACGTACTTGTTTTTTCATCTTTTAATCTTGGTCTGATTTAACTGTAGAACATCCCGTCAGGCGAATGGTTATGCAAAATTTAACCAACCACCTCTTTAAACACACGGCTGCTGATGGCTACCTGCTTTTTGAAATTCAATACGGCAATGACATAGTTGGCAATACCCGACAGCAGCGAGATCGCCGCATAAAGATATATCTGTTCGAAGTGATAAAAATACACAGCCACCAGCACCGTGACGACCGACCAAAAGATGAGAAAAACAATGGTAGCGAAGAACAAATGGTACCGCAGAAAAACCAGGCTGCCTTTGGAAGTACCTTCCAGCTTGCCGTCCATGACAGGTAAGAAATTGTTAGGGCGTGCAATGACCCTGGACAGGCGGAAACGATCCTGCCGGACCCAGCCGTTGAACAGGAAGTGATGCTCCGGCACATCAGGCACCGGCTCTTCCGGACGGGAAGGTTTGGTTACCTTCCAGAGCTTTTTGAATACTTCACGCTCGTCGTCCGGCAGCACCAGCGTCTCATGCGCGACGGGGAACAGGTACATCAGCGTACGGCTATGCAGGATATTTCTACATTCACATTTTTGGGCAGGCGGCTTACCTCTACCGTCTCGCGGGCCGGTGGGTTCCGGCTGAAATACTGCCCGTAGGCTTCGTTGACGAGCGCAAAGTCTTCCATATGCCGGATAAAGATAGAGCATTTGACCACATCGTCAAAGGTCGCGCCGGCAGCGCGGAGGATCGCTTCCAGGTTCTTCATAACCTGCTTTGTTTCTTCAGTAATGTCTCTGTTGACCAGTTCTCCGGAAACAGGGTTGATGGCCACCTGCCCGGATACATAGAGGGTACTACCTGCTTCAACGGCCTGGCTGTAAGGTCCTATCGGAGCGGGGGCTTGATCCGTTTGGATAATTTTCTTGTCCATGATCTTGTGTAGTTTGCTTACATTGCAATTAAAGCAAACGTACGCATTAATCATGAAAAAATTGACCCGGATTACAAAGACTGGTTTTCTATAGACGCTAATTGTACCAGTATCTCGTACTCTTCGGCGGTAATATCCTGGTAGAAGTAATGCACCGGGTTGACACGCTCGTTGTCGCGGAAGACCTCGTAGTGCAGGTGCGGTGCGGTAGAGGTGCCGGTATTGCCTACATAGCCTATACACTGCCCCCGCTCTATGGTTTGCCCTAACTTAACGTTAAAATCCTGTAAGTGTGCATAGCGGGTTTGGTATCCGAAGCCGTGGTCAATGATCACTTGGTTGCCATAGCCGGCAAAGTTGGTTTTGATGACGGATACCTTTCCGCCGCCGGTTGCATAGACGGGTGTGCCCTGCGGGGCTGAAAAATCTACGCCGGGGTGCATCATCTTTACCTTATAGATAGGGTGTACGCGCATCCCAAAGCCGGAAGCCAGCCGCCGAAGCTCTTTGTTAGAAACCGGCTGAATGGCAGGAAGCGCCGCCAACATGTTTGACTTGTCTTCTGCCCTGCCCAACAGATCGTCGTAAGATTTGGTCTGAATGTAGAGTTGCCGTTTCAGATTGTCTATCTTACTAAAGGTACTAACGATCATGTCTTCCCGCTCCAGGCCGCTTTCCAACAGGTCGCGGTAGCGTTCTACCCCACCGGCACCGGCGTTTCTGACAGACAAGGGAATGGGCTCCGCCTCAAAGATCGTACGGTAAACACTGTTGTCGCGCTCCTGCAGCGAAAGCAGCATCTCGTTGGCACGAGACATGTCTTTGCTGAGCATGTCGTAGTAAAATTGCAGCTCTTCGTTCTCCTTCTTCAGGCGGGCAGCCCTGGGCGACTCAAAATAGTTGTCAAAAATAATGACCAGGCATATGCCGGCGACCAGCACCAATGAGAGAAAACCCAGCAGGTTCACAAATACATCCCAGCGGCTGATGCGAACCCGTTCGTACCGGCAGGTTTCCGTATCGTAATAATATTTTATCTTTGACATGAATCAATGCTTATGCTAAATTGTTAGTTTTGCGCCTGTTGCGTGACACATTCCAGTGATAGCATGTATGCGTAAAAACAAAAAAAACAGATGATCACCAGGCAACAAGTTAGCCGGTTTTCGTCTGTACTTTGTAACAAATTCTCTAAAAAAAAGTACATCCAGGATGAATTCCCAAAAAATACGATCGGCATTTATAGACTTTTTTAAGGGCAAAGCCCATCACTTTGTTCCCTCCGCTCCTATCGTCATCAAAAATGATCCTACCCTGATGTTTACCAATGCGGGGATGAACCAGTTTAAAGACTATTTTCTGGGAAACCGTCCTGCGCCCTTCCCACGGGTAGCCAACAGCCAGAAATGTCTCCGCGTATCCGGCAAACACAACGATCTGGAAGAAGTAGGCATTGATACCTACCATCATACCATGTTTGAAATGCTGGGCAACTGGTCGTTTGGCGACTATTTTAAGAAAGAAGCCATCGCCTGGGCCTGGGAACTGCTCACCGAAGTATACCAACTGCCCAAAGACCGGCTCTACGTGACAGTCTTCGGCGGCGACCCGGAAGACGGTCTGCCGGTAGATCAGGAAGCGTACGAGGAGTGGGAAAAGATCATTCCCCGGGAGCGCATTTTGTACGGTTCCAAAAAAGACAACTTCTGGGAGATGGGCGATACCGGACCATGCGGGCCCTGCTCTGAAATTCATATAGACCTGCGTGAGCAGGCAGAGATCAATCAGCAGCCAGGCAAAGAATTGGTCAACCAGGATCATCCGAGGGTGGTGGAGATATGGAACCTGGTTTTTATGCAGTTCAACCGGCTGGCGTCCGGCACCCTGGAGCCGCTGCCTGCCAGGCATGTAGATACCGGCATGGGTTTCGAGCGGCTGGTCATGGCCATCCAGCAAAAAACATCCAACTACGACACCGACTTGTTTGAGCCGCTGATCAGTCATATCAGCCGGAAAGCGCAGGTAAAATATGGCGACCATCCCGAAACCGATGTTGCCATCCGGGTGATTGCCGATCATATCCGTGCCATCGGCTTTGCCATTGCCGACGGACAGTTGCCTTCCAACAACAAAGCAGGCTATGTCATTCGCCGCATCCTGAGAAGAGCCGTCCGGTATGGCTATACTTTTCTGCATCTGCAGGAGCCGTTTTTGTACGAGTTACTTCCCATCCTGGCCACACAGTTTGAAGATGTCTTCCCGGCGCTTAAAGAGCAGCAGGAGTTTGTAGCCAAAGTGATCCATGAGGAAGAGGCTGCTTTCCTGCGTACGCTGGAAGTAGGACTAAAAAAAATGGAGCAGATCAAACAGGAGTATCAGCCCACCAAAGTCATTCCTGGTGCTGTTGCTTTTGAGTTGTACGATACCTTCGGATTCCCGCTGGACCTGACGGCGCTCATCGCCCGCGAAAGCGGCTTTAGGATCGAGGAAGAAGGCTTCCGGCAGGAGATGGCTCAGCAAAAAAAGCGTTCCAAAGGTGCTGCCGCCATTGACACCGGCGACTGGATCGTGGTGCAGGAAAATGCCGGAACAACTTTCGTAGGGTACGACGCGCTGACCGCTGACGCCCGCATCGTAAAATACCGGCAGGTAACAGAGAAAGACAATACGTATTTTCAGATCGTGCTGGACCACACACCCTTTTATCCCGAAGGCGGCGGACAGGTAGGCGATACGGGTTATCTGGAAGCAAAAGAGGAGAAAATTAAGATAACAGATACTAAGAAAGAAAATGATCTTATTATCCATGTTACCCGTAAGCTGCCTGCTGATGTACATGCGACGCTACATGCTGCGGTAGACCGCTCTGTCCGTTTGCTGACACAAAACAACCACAGCGTAACGCACCTGCTGCACGCGGCCCTGCGCCAGGTGTTGGGCGAGCATGTACAGCAGCGTGGCTCTCTGGTCAACGCCCAACTGCTGCGCTTTGACTTCTCCCATTTTGCCCGCATGAGCGAAGAAGAACTCTATGAAGTAGAGCGTATGGTGAACCAGAAAATCCGGGAAAATATACCCCTGGAAGAGTTGCGTCAGGTGCCGCTGGAAGAAGCCAAGCAGATGGGCGCGATGGCGTTGTTCGGAGAGAAATACGGAGAGCAGGTGCGGGTCGTTGTTTTCGACCGCCACTATTCTGTAGAACTGTGCGGCGGCACCCACGTACCGGCGACCGGCAGCATTGGTTTCTTTAAAATTGTATCGGAAAGCTCAGTAGCCGCCGGCATTCGCCGCATAGAGGCGATCACAGCAGAGGCTGCCGAAGCGTATGTGCATACACAGGAGCATCTGATCCAGTCGCTGAAGACAGCTTTGAAGTCTCCATCTGACCTGCCAAAGGCGGTAGAATCTTTATTGGCAGAGAAGAGCCAGTTGCAAAAGCAGGTCGCTGTGATGCAGCAAAAAGAACTCCTGACACTGCGCGATACGCTTATCGAGCAAGCCTACCTGGTAGAAGATGCCAACGTCATTATCGGGCGGGTAAGCCTGCCCCAGGCAGATATGCTCAAAAGTCTGGCTTACGACATCAAGGGCAAAGTAAAACAGTTATTTCTGGTCATAGCAGCCGATATTGATGGCAAGCCCCAGATTGCTGTGATGATTGATGAATCGCTCATCAAGTCTTACGGATTGGATGCCGGTAAGATCGTCAAAGAACTGGCGAAGAATATCAAAGGCGGCGGGGGCGGTCAGCCCTTTTTTGCTACTGCCGGTGGGAAAGATCTGCAAGGGTTGGATCGGGTAATTACAGAAGCAAAGGAGATGATCGCTCAGCGTTTTCCCGTAAGTTCATAAAAAAAACCGGACGCTCCGTCCGGTTTCACCTTTTTTATCATCAAACAATAGCAACTATTCTCTGTTAAAATCAATCTTGTCTACCAGGTAGTTGCCGCCAAACTGTTTGATCAGCATAAAGACGCGAAACTCGCCCCGGTCGTAAGAGTAAGTACCTACCGTATATTTCAATCCTTCTTTAGACGAACCCTGATGCACGTACCGGAACCCCCGGGTAGGATAGTTGTTGAAAAAATCTTTCAGCACAAACTCCGCCTGGTTGCGGCTATAGCTGGCTTTTTCGCCGTCGATACTGATCTCTACCGTGTTGTTTAAATACTTGCTCAGCTCTTTAGAGCTACCTGCCTTCAGCGCATCTCTCACATTGTTGATGACTTCGTTTTGTGCGCTTGCTGTTGCTATCAGGGTCAGGCAAAACAGCGAAGCCAACATCCAAACTTTCATCCATTGATTAAACATATATTCTTAGCAAATTTTTCATCCAAGTTACCAAAACTGTGCCAACGCCTTAGAAATGTTAAAGTTTGACGGGCATGGTCTTATATTCCGGGAAGTGTATCAGTAAAAAAGCCTTTCTACGGCTTATCTGCCATTGGACAAATTCCCACCGGGTAGGGTTTAACCTTCATTTTTAATTTTTTCCGGGAAAAATGCCCCGGGTTCCCATGTCATTTTTCTGACAGATAAAGAAGATTTAAAGAAAGTTAGTTGATGCATACAAAATGCAAGTAAGCAATTTTAGCGATATAAGCCTGATAATCAATCATTTTATCCTTTGTAGACTATTTGTTTATGATTAAAAAATAATTTTTTATGATTTTTTGTATATAATTCTAAAAAATATTTATATATTCGTAAAATAATACAGATGTAAGTTTTTTCTAATTTTTAATTCAATCATGAAAAATATCTTTTGTTTGCTTGCAGCCCTTTTCCTCCTGCCATCCGTCTATGCCCAGGCACCTGCCCGCGGTAAAATTGTGCTGACCAACCACAATGTGATGGAAGGAATCATAGATGTCAACGCCTTTATCAACTCGGCAATCGTCACCCTGGAAGACGGCAGACAGTTGACCTATCATGCTTCTATGATTGA
The DNA here is from genome assembly GCA_038232695.1 of Cytophagales bacterium. Classification (GTDB taxonomy): domain Bacteria; phylum Bacteroidota; class Bacteroidia; order Cytophagales; family Cyclobacteriaceae; genus JAJNNC01. The sequence continues at coordinate 16,354 of JBBSNI010000018.1, read as the reverse complement.
GGAGATCATAACAGTAGACGAGTGCGGCGACCAGCAGCTTTACCGCTGTTATGATTACCGCTCCAGCAGCTTTTTTGACAGGCTGGAAAAGAAGATCTTCCATGTGCTGGCAGACGGCACCATTACGCTGCTAAGAAGAACATTTGAATATGATGTATTTGATGCGTCTGACGAATACGAAATAGAAGAGTGGTATTACTACAACGGAAAAGAAGTGCGCCGTATCAAAAACTTTAAAAGACAGGTGCTACCGCTGATGGCAGATTATAAGCAGGACATGAAAGTTTTCAGGGAAAGAAACAATATCAAACGCCTCAACAAAGAAGGCAACATCTACCTGATGGTGTCTTACTACAACAGAATAAGTCATTTGGATGAGTTGAGTTTTCAGTATTAAAGCGCGAGATTCTCCAGACCTTCAGGGTCTGGAAAATCTATTTTTCAGGCAGCAGCAAAGAAGAATCGCCATAGCTGAGAAACCGGTAGTCATGGTCTAGGGCGTACCGGTATATTTTTCGCCAATCCTCTCCTACAAAAGCGGCGATCAGCAAGATCAAAGTAGATTGAGGCATATGAAAGTTGGTAACCAGCCCGCTGCAAACCCTGAAGCGGTAACCGGGAAAAATAAAAATTTCGGTAGTTCCAAAAATCTCCTGTTTTTCCTGCCTTTCCATATGATTTAATACGGCTTTTAGGGCATCGCTGGCAGTCGGTAAATCTTTTTTTACATACTGATAAGGCGTTAGCTTTTGTACCTGAAAATGCTGCTGCTGTTTTTTCAACAACCCCACCCCATACCAGTACAGGCTTTCCAGGGTTCGCAGCGTAGTCGTACCTACGGCGACTACCCGCCGCGCCTGTAACAAATTGCGCAGGTTTTCCCGGGTCACCGCCATCTGTTCGGAGTGCATGGCATGATCCTGAACAATAGCCTCTTTGATAGGCTGAAACGTACCTGCCCCCACGTGCAGGGTCAGGTAATCGAGCGGTATACCCCGCTGACGAAGCGTCGCCAGCACTTCTTCCGTAAAATGCAGGCCAGCCGTGGGTGCCGCTACGGCTCCCTGCTGCCTGGAGTAGACAGTCTGATACCGGGTCTTATCTTCCTGGTTGGCGCTGCGCTTCAGATAAGGCGGCAGCGGCACCTGCCCGGCGGCTTCTACCACATCGGCAAAAGTAACTTCGGGGTTGTCCCAGGAAAAAGTAACCTGCTTCTGCGCAACGTCTGTCAGCCGGGCAGTTAAGCTGACGGCTTGCTCTTTGATTTGGATGGTTTTGCGCAGCACCGTACCGGGCTTCCAACGTTTGAGCCTGCCGATCGTACACTGCCAGATACAGAACTGCGTGGTCAGCATCGCCAGGCTGACGACCGGGCTGGGCGCTACCGGCTGCAACAGGAAAATCTCTATCAGGGCTCCCGGTGCCTGCGGGGTAGATTCCTTAGCAAAAGAAAGGCGGGCGGCAATGACTTTGGTATTGTTGAAAAACAGGCTGCTGTCTGGCGGCAATAAACCAGGCAGTTCGCCAAAGCCATGATCCCGGATGCTGCCCTGCGCATACACCAGCAGTTTGGCCTGGTCCCGCTGCGGGAGAGGAAACCGGGCGATCTTGTCTTCCGGCAATGTATAATCGTAATCGTCCAGCCTGATCTGCGGATACGTCATGCTTTTACGAGTAGTCATAAAGCACAAATTAAGTTTTGTACCTGTAAAAAATCAGAATATGGTTTATAGTGCGCGACAGAATTTTGTAGCATCAAAAAGACCAGAGGTCTGCTAATAATTCACACGAGCCAGGAGGCTCGCGCGAACCAAATAAATTAAATACGTTTGCGCGATGGAAATTTCAGGAAAGTTTTGCCGCATATTACATCTGCCGGAATTGTACTTCCGGCAGATGTAAGCGATCAGTCTACGTTGTCGTGCAGGAACTTGTTGTTCCCCAGGATGTTGTTGTCATCGTCCAGCGTATAGCGGGAAACGTTGCGGTCGTTCCAGGCGGGTACGCTGTAGAGGTGTACATTCCTTCTGACGTAGGCCGGCTCGTCGTAGTTTTCTTTCCTGAACACATCCGGGTTGCTGTCCGGGGCGCTGACGCTCTTGTGGTTTTTCATTTTCATCTTGCGCTCGTAGGCTTCTTCCATCAGCGTCCGCTTCCGGTGGCTCAACGACTGCTGCTGACCTTCTTCTTTTTCTTCCTCCTCCTCCTGATCTTCGCTGTCTTTGCCGCTATGGATTTTACTTTCCCAAGGGTACTGGTAATCGCCCATATCAAAAGTAACTTCCCGCGGCTGGGGAGCAGTTTTGGGGGCTTCCTCGTCAGGGTCGTCAGCGGGTTTTTCTTTTTCCCGTATCTGCCTGCTGGATTCCAGGTCGTATACTTTTTTCTGCTCTTCTGTTTGAATGATCCTTTCTTCCTGAATAGCCCTTTCTTCGTCTTCTGCCTGGAAGCCGGTAGCGATCACCGTAACCATGATGCTTTCGCCCAGCGACTCGTCGATACCGTGGCCGAAAATTACGTCCGCCTCATCGCCCGCTTCGTTCTGGATGTGCTCGGTGATCTCCGTCAGTTCGTCCATAGACATTTCGGCGCGTTCACCCGAGCGGATCGCCAGCAGGATTTTCTGTGCCCCCAGTATATTTTTATCGTCCAGCAGCGGCGACGACAGGGCTTCTTTGGCGGCCCGCTTGGCACGATGCTCGCCTTCTGCCAGGGCAGAACCCATCACGGCGGCGCCAGAGCCTTGCATAACCGTTCGTACATCCTCGAAGTCTACATTGATATAGCCGGGTACGGTGATGATTTCAGCGATACTTTTGGCAGCCGTCGTCAGAATATTATCGGCCTGGGCAAAGGCATTGGAGAGTGTCAGGTTGCCGTATACCTTGCGCAGTTTGTCATTAGAGATGACCAGCACCGTATCGCAATTGGCTCTTAGCTCGCGGATGCCTTCTTCGGCCAGTTTCAGCTTTTTTCTGCCTTCAAAGCCAAAAGGCATGGTGACGATGCCTACGGTAAGTATACCTAATTCTTTGGCTACCCTGGCCAGCTCGGGAGCCGCGCCGGTGCCGGTACCGCCGCCCATGCCTGCCGTGATGAACACCATTTTGGTGTCGACAGAGAGCATCTCGCGGATGTCTTCTTTGCTTTCAATGGCAGCGCCTTTTCCTTTTTCGGGGTTAGCGCCAGCACCTAAGCCGTCGGTCAGGTGTACACCGATCTGAAGTTTGTTGGGCACCGGACTGGTATGCAGCGCCTGGGAATCCGTGTTGCACACGATAAACTCTACATCTTTGATGCCTTGTTTGTACATGTGGTTGACGGCATTGCTTCCGCCCCCGCCCACACCGATCACTTTGATAATGGACTTATGTTGGGCAGGTAAATCAAACATATAAGGTTTTTCAGCCATAATGGTAAGGTGTTATAATGTGTTAAAGTGTTAATGTGTTCGGGTGTTCAAGTGTTCATATATATAGTTTAAAAAAAACATGAACACATGAACACATTAGTATTCTTCTTTTTCGTTAAAATCGTCAATTAACATTTTCTTTGTTCTATCCAGTACTTTCTTAAAAAACATAGACCCCTGTTTGTCTGATTTTCTATTTTGCTTCAAGGTCTCTTCGGATTCCTTTCTTCTGACATAGTCCATGTTGCGCTCGTCGATGGCTTTGTAGCCGGACAGCACCAGCCCCACGGTAGTGGCAAACATAGGCGTTTTTACATCTTCCACCTTGCTTTTCCCTAAGTATTCGTTCGGATGACCGATGCGGGCATCGTTGGCACACATCAGTTCGCACAGGTCTTTGACGCTTTCCAGTTGGGAGCCGCCGCCTGTCAGCACGATACCTGCCGACAGCTTATCGGCCAGGCCGGACGCGATGATCTCGGCGTGTACCAGTTCGAAGATTTCCTGCATCCGGGCTTCTATGATGTACGCCAGGTTTTTGATAGAAATCTCTTTAGGCGGCCGGTCGCGCAGGCGGCGGATAGAGACAATCTCGTTGAAGCTGGCTTCGTCGGAGATGGCTCTTCCAAATTTCACCTTGAGCAGTTCGGCCTGTTCTTTCATCACGGAGCAACCTTGCTTGATGTCTTCGGTGATGATGTCGCCCCCGAAAGGGATCACGGCGGTGTGGCGGATGATACTGTCATAGAAGATAGCAATGTCGGTCGTGCCGCCGCCGATATCGACCAGGCAAACGCCTGCTTTCTTCTCTTCTTCATTGAGTACGGCCAGGCTGGAAGCCAGCGGCTCCAGGATCAGGTGCTCTATCTGCAAGCCTGCCTTCCGCACACATTTGTTGACGTTGTTGATGGCGTTGGTCTGCGCCGTGATGATATGAAAGTCAGCCTCCAGCTTGACGCCGGAGATGCCTACCGGGTCTATGATACCGTCTTCGTAGTCTACCGTATAATGCTGCGGCATGACATGGATGATCTCACAGCCGGGCGGCGTGACGATGCGGTACATATCGTTGGTCAGACGCTCAATGTCGGTCATGGTGATCTCCTCATCTTTAGAGTTGCGTGTGATACTGCCATGATGAATGGAACTGCGGATATGTTGCCCGGCAATGCCTACATTGACCACCTGGATGTTGATGCCCGACTGCTCTTCCGCCTCGCGCACGGCTTTGCCGATCGCACTGACCGTCTTGTCGATGTTAGAAACGATGCCCCGACTGACCCCGTCGGAAACCGCTTTGCCCATACCCAGGACTTCCAGTTTGCCGTATTCGTTTTTACGGCCCACGATGACACATATCTTGGTCGTGCCAATGTCTAATCCGACGACGAGTTTTTCCTGTTGCATAATTTTATGGGTTAGTCACACACAATTTGGTTCTGGTATTTTACATTGACCCGCCCGTAGCTTTGCCAGCCTTTGCGGGGTAATATCTGTTGATAAAAAATAGTTAGTTTAGAGAATTTCTCTGCAATATTTTCTGCTTTTCCAAATTCTATCTGCTGCTTTCCTACTTGCGGATAAAACACAATATCGCCATCCTTAGCCACCTCCAGCTGGGCGATCTGTGCTTTCCAGAACTTGTGGGCATCGATATAGCGGATGATGTCAAAAATCTGGCTGCCGGTGGTTTGCATCTGCTCCATCAGTTGGGCAGTATAAGGTCCGCTGATGAGCATCACCCGTGCCGTATACCGGTCGGAGACAGGCAGCAGCTTACCTTCCGTACTAATATAGGCATCCGGTCCTTTGGCTTGTATGATCCTGGCGATGGGTCTGTTTTGAATCGCTTCTACTCTCAGGTTTCCTTGTACATCGCTGTATACATCGGCTTTTTTGATATATTCGCTGGTCTCGATCCGTTGCTCCAGTTTTTTGAGGTTCAGCTTTGTCCAAGATGTTTCTGCCAAAGTCTCCGTGCCGGCATAAGCCATCAGCCGGTGAATATCCTGTTCGTTGATAAAATAGTTCTCGTATTGGTTATCAATATGCACTAACACCTGTTGGCAGACATGGCGGCTACGTCTTTTCTCTACAAAAGCCACCAGGCTGAACAGAATCAGCAGCGTACACGATATTTTAAGGCTTCTTTTCATAAGCTTAGCTTTCTGCTTGTTTTTCCGGTGCCGTTGCGATCAAATCCAACACTTCCTGCGCTATATGTCTGGCAGCGTCGGGCCGGGCCAACCTGGCAATATTTTCCTGCAACCGCGCCTGCTGGCTGTCGTTGTGCAGCAACTTAATGGCTGTATCTACTAAAGTGGAAGGGGCTTCCTGATCGGTGATCATCCACGCCGCTTGCTGGCTGACCAGGGCTTCTGCGTTCTTTCGTTGATGATCTTCTGCTACGTTAGGCGAAGGTACAAAAATGACTGGCTTTTTTACCAATGAAAGCTCAGAAATTGCCAAAGCACCGGCCCGTGAAATGACCACATCGGCAGCCGCGTACGCCAGGTCCATTCTTTTGACAAAAGCCATTAGCCTGACATCTTCCGTGTTCAGGACAACGTTCAGCCGCTCCGACATTTCTTCATAGTAGATCTGTCCGCATTGCCAGAGCAATTGTATATTATGTTCTGCCAGTTTGCCGATGGACTCTATCATGCTGTTGTTCAGCGTTCTGGCGCCCAGGCTCCCTCCTACTACCAGCAAGGTTTTTTTGTCGGGCGACAGTCCGAAGGCAGCCATCGCCTCTTCTCTGCGGCTGTCGAGACCGGCGGCGGCAGCTTCTATAATTTCCTGGCGCACCGGGTTGCCGGTAAATATCAATTTCTGCGGGGGGAAAAAATTTTCCATTCCTTCGTGGGCTACACATATCTTCTGCACTTTGTCGGCCAGCAGTTTGTTGGTCAGTCCGGCATAGGAGTTTTGTTCCTGCATCAGGCAGGGAATGCCCCGGTAGCTGGCCGCATAGATCAGCGGTCCGCTGGCAAAGCCTCCGACGCCTACGGCTACCTGCGGCTTAAAGTCGGTCAGGATTTTGGAAGCTCTCACCAGGCTGGAGGTGACCTTCAGCGGAAAGGCCAGGTTGTCCAGGGTGAATCGCCGCTGAAGCCCGCTGATCCACAGGCCTATGATCTTATAGCCCGCTTCCGGCACTTTTTGCATTTCCATCCGGCCTTTGGCACCTACAAACAGGATTTCCGTATCGCTGTGTATGGCTTTCAGCGCATCGGCAATGGCCAGCGCGGGATAGATGTGCCCCCCGGTGCCTCCACCGCTAATGATCACTCTATAGGCTGTAGTATCTGTCATAATTACCCGGCAAAACTGTTTTCTAATACTTCTCTCTTGGGCGCAACCTGCCCGCTGCCGCTTCTGCTCACGCTCAGGATAATACCCAGGGAAACTCCCGTAAAGAGCAGCGACGTGCCGCCCATGCTCACCATCGGCAGCGGCAAGCCGGTGATGGGTCCTAAGCCTACCGCGACGCCCATATTGATCATCGCCTGTATGACGATGGCAAAGCTAAGTCCAGCGGAAAGCAGTCCGCCAAAAGCGCGGTCGCTGCGGGAGACGGCGTACATACCCCGGTACAAAAGCATGAGGTAGAGCAAGATCACGCCTACCCCGCCGATCATGCCATATTCCTCTATAATAATAGCATAAATAAAATCAGAATACGAAGAAGGCAGAAAATTGCGTTGCTCGCTCTTACCCCAGCCCTTGCCTGACACACTGCCCGTAGCAATAGCAATATAAGCCTGTACTGCCTGGAAAGGCGTTTCATTTTCGTTGATAAAAGTTTCCCACCGGCTGACGGCTGTGCTACCCCGCTGCCCTACCGACAGGGCAATACCTGCCGCCAGTACCCCAACCAGTATCAGGCTCAGGATATAACGTACAGGCACCCTGCCGATAAACATAAGCAACAGGCAGGTGATGAACAGCATCACGGCCGAGGAGAAGTTGGTCAGAGCAATTAAGCCGCAGATACAGCAACACCATAACATAGGACTCAGCACGGCACGAAAGCTCTTCAGATACTGCTGCCGGCGCGAAAGCATGGCTGCCAGGTGCGCGATCAGGGCCAGCTTGGCCAAGTCGGAAGGCTGGAAGGCCTGGTCGACCATCGGGATGGTCAGCCAGCGGGAAGCCTCGTTGATGTTTTCGCCAAACTTCCAAGTGAACAGCAGCAAGGGAATAGAAAACAACAATGCAATGGTAGAGATACGCGCAAAATAGCGGTAGTTGATCTTGTGTGTGATCCACATCGCCGACAGGCTGAAAAACAACAGCAACATATGCTTGAACAGGTAATATTCCGTGTTGCCGCCCTGGATACGGTACGCCAGTGTGCTGGTGGTGCTGTAGACCACCAGTATACCCAGCGCCGACAAGGCCAGCACGACAAACCAGATCACCGGGTCGCCTTCTAAATTTCTTTTTGCCCAATCTCTTACCATCTTACCTAACTTTAAGGGTGACTAAGGTTAAAATAGCCAGCGCAACGCCGACCAGCCAGAACCGCGTAACGATCTTGGCCTCGTGCAGGTTTGACTTCTGATAATGATGATGCAGCGGCGACATCTTAAAAATCCGCCGCCCTTCTCCGTATTTCTTTCTAGTATATTTAAAGTAAGATACCTGTAATATCACCGATAGATTTTCCACCAGGAAAATACCACACATCAAAGGAATTAACAGTTCCTTCCGGACGGCCAGCGCCAGCACCGCAATGATGCCGCCAATGGCCAGGCTGCCCGTATCGCCCATAAAGACCTGCGCCGGAAAGGAATTATACCACAAAAACCCAATACAGGCTCCGACAAAGGCGGTGACATAGATCACCAGCTCGCCCAGGCCGGGGATATACATAATGTCAAGATATTCGGAAAAGCGCAGGTTGCCCGATACATAAGCAAAAATAGCTAGCGTGATGCCAATAATGGCCGAAGTACCTGCTGCCAGCCCGTCGATCCCATCGGTGATGTTGGCGCCATTGGATACGGCTGTGATGATAAAGGTAACGATCAGCACGTAGACGATCCAGGTGTATTGCTCCGGCAGGTCTACCAAGCCGAAGGTGAGGAAAGGCAGTAAGTTTTTATAATCGGCTTCGTTGTTTTTGACAAAAGGAATCGTGGTTTTGGTTGTTTGCAGGTCTTCATACGCCGTGACGGGTATAGCATCGGCCGGGTTGCCCGTATTGCGAATAGACTCTATGAAACTGGGGTCAAACTCCCGGACGACAATATCTTCATGAAAGTAAAGCGTCAGACCTACGATCAGCCCCAGTCCTACCTGCCCTACCACCTTGAACTTACCGGCCAAGCCTTCCTTGTTTTTCCTGAAAGTTTTGATATAGTCGTCCAGAAAACCTACGGAGCCCATCCAGACGGTCGCCACCAGGATCAGCACCACATAGATATTTTCCAGGCGGGCAAACAGCAGGGTAGGAATGATAATAGCCGCCAGGATGATCAGCCCGCCCATCGTAGGCGTCCCTTTTTTCTGTAGCTGTCCTTCCAGCCCTAAGTCTCTGATGTCTTCGCCTACCTGTTTTCTTCTCAGCAGGTTGATCAGTTGCTTTCCAAACGCAATAGTGATCAGCAAAGACAGCAGCGTAGCCATGCCTGCGCGGAAGGAAATGTATTGAAAGAGACCCGCGCCGGGTATATCAAATCTTTCCTCTAAATATGTAAACAGATAATACAGCATAGTTTTTGGCTTGGTACGGAATGCATGATCATGGCCCGTCTCTGGCTTCCATTATCGTTCTTCAAAAATTTCCTGAATCACTTTTTTATCGTCAAAATCATATTTTACGCCTTTGATCTCCTGGTACGTTTCGTGCCCTTTGCCTGCTATTAGAATAATATCTTTAGGTTCGGCCATCATGCAGGCTGTCTTGATGGCTTCTTTCCGGTTGGTAACGGCGATGACCTTGCGGTATTGCGAAGCCCCGATCCCCTCCTGCATATCGTGGATAATTTGTTCCGGGTCTTCGCTGCGCGGGTTGTCTGAGGTGAGGATGACCTTATCGCTCAGGCGGGCGGCAATGGCAGCCATCTCCGGGCGTTTGGTCTTGTCGCGGTCGCCGCCGCAGCCTACCACACAGATCACGTTTTCATTTTTGGTCCGCACGTTCTGGATCGTCTTCAGCACATTTTCCAACGCATCCGGCGTATGCGCATAATCCACGATGGCGGTAATACCTGTAGGAGAAATGATCTGATCGAACCGGCCGGTGGCGGGCTTTACCTCTGAAAGTTGCGTGAGTACCTCGCTTACGTCTTCGCCTAACAATACGCCGACCCCGTAAGCGGCCAGCAGGTTGTAAGCGTTGAAGTCGCCGATGAGGGTAAACCACACCGTTTGCGGATTGGTATCTTTGCTGCTGATCTCCAGCTCGAGCCCCTGCAGGGAGTTGGTCAGCACTTTGCCTTTGAAGTTGCTGATGCTTTTGAGCGCATAGGTATGTTTGCGGGCTTTGGTATTCTGCACCATCACACGCCCCCGCTTGTCGTCTATGTTGACCAGCGCAAAGGCTGACTTAGGCAGATCGTCAAAGAGTTTTTTCTTCGCCTGTATATAGTTGTCAAACGTCTCGTGGTAATCTAAATGGTCGTGTGTGATGTTGGTAAATACCGCTCCGGCAAAGGTAATGCCCGCCACCCGCTGCTGCACGATGGCGTGAGAGCTTACCTCCATAAAGGCATGAGTGCAACCTTCTCTGACCATCTGCGCCAGCAGCGCGTTGAGTTGCACGGCGTCCGGCGTGGTATGCGTAGCCGGAATCAGCTTATCGTTGATCTTATTGCTGACCGTAGAGAGCAGCCCGGTCTTGTAGCCCAGCTTCATCAGCAGTTGGTGCAGCAGGGTGACGACGGTAGTTTTGCCGTTGGTGCCTGTCACGCCGACCAGTTGCAGTTGGGAAGAAGGGTTGCCATAGAAATTAGAAGCGATGATACCCAAAGCCTCGGCGCTGTTCTCTACCTGCACATAGGTGACCTCGTCCTGCATCACTTCCGGCAGGCGCTCGCAGACCACCGCACCGGCGCCCTGGCTCACCGCCTGCGCGATGAAGCGGTGCCCGTCAACCTGCGTACCTGAGACAGCTACAAACAAGCTGCCTGCTTCGGCTTTGCGGGAGTCAAAGTGTACCATATCAACGCTGATACCGGTATCGCCTGCCACGGAGACCAGGGTAACTTTGTACAATATGTCTTTCAGTATCGCCATGTTTTTATCCTAACGTTAACAAAATGTGGCTGCCTCCAACGGCTTCGCTGCCTGCTTCCTGCGACTGCTCTTCTATACGTCCGCTTCCTTTGTATTCTACTTTTAGTCCCCGGTTTTCTAACAGGAACAGCGCATCGCGCAGGCTCATACCGCGCACATCCGGCACGTATTGCCGGGAAGCCGTCCCCTCATCTTCTTCCCAGCGAATGCTGTGCTGGTCCGGTTCGGCTCTTACCCACTCGGCTGTTTCCTCTGCCTGGTTTTCTAGCTGCAAAGTCTTACAGATCTGTTGCAGATCCTGGTAATTGCCAGCCTGCATCAGCGGGAGGCCTGTGCTGTCCCTGGCAAACTGCCGGGGGAGCGGGTCATGAATATCCAGGTCGGTGGCATAAATTTTATCAGCAATATTTTTGAACACGGGTGCGGCTACATCGCTGCCATATTGCTGGTAACCTTTGGGATGGTCTATCACCACAATGCAACTGTACTTGGGGCGGTCTGCCGGGAAGTAGCCCACAAAAGAAGTATAATAGGTTTTGGTGTATTCTCCATCGACGAGCTTTTTAGCAGTACCTGTCTTGCCGGCAATTTTATAGTAATCGTTTTTGATATTGCGGGCAGTACCTTGTTCCACCACACTTTCCAGCATGATCCTGACTTTCTGCAGGGTTTCGTCAGAGCAAATTTTCTTGTTGAGTACGACGGGCTGAAAAGTCTCTACTGTTTGGTCTGCCTTTTTGATCTTTTTTACAATAATAGGCTGTATCATTTTTCCCTGGTTGGCTACCGCGTTATAAAAGGTCAGCGTTTGCAGGGGCGTCAGTTTAAGCCCATAGCCGATCGCCATCCAGGGCAGGGCCACGCCGCTCCAGCTTTTATCTTCCGGGGTAGGGATATAAGGATCGCCTTCGCCCGCTAACTGAAAACCAGACCGGTTGGCAAGCCCCATGCCTTGCAGGTAATCTATGTATCGTTCCGGCTTGAGGCCAAAGTGATGGTCTACCAGGCTGGAAATAGCAATATTGGAAGAATAGGCAAAAGCTTCCTGCACAGTGATGGTGCCAAACCCTCCATGCTTATAGTCCGGCATGACGCGGTCATAATAATGCCGGATACCATTGCCGGTAGCCACCGAGTCTTGCAGGCTTAGGTTGGTATCTTCGAACAAAGCAATGACCGAGGCCAGCTTAAAAGTAGAGCCGGGTTCGGTAAGCCCGCCTACTGCATAGTTGTATATTTCGGCATAGCGGCCGTCTTTGCGCCGGGTCAGGTTAGACATGGCTTTGATCTGCCCGGTTTGTACTTCCATGACCACCGCGCAGCCAAAGTCTGCCTGGTGATCGAGCAGCGCCGACAGCAGCGACGACTGCGTCACATCCTGGAGGTTGACGTCCAGCGTTGTTTCAATATCCAGCCCTTCTTCGGGTTTGATCTCTGTGGCATTATAGACCGGTTTCCAGTGGCCGCCTGCCATTTTCTGATAAAGCCCTTTGCCGTCTTTGCCCGTGAGGTAGCGGTCGAAGCTGTACTCCAGTCCGGCGCCCCGGTGGTTGTCGTTGACAAAGCCAATAGAACGGGCGCCCAGATAACCGAAGGGTTTGTAGCGTTCGTCTACCTGCTCGAAGATCACACCACCCCGGTATCTGCCTGCCCGGAAGAGTGGCCATTGTTCCATCTTTTTCTTATCCAGGTGTCCGATCTTTTTTGTATTGAGTACCAGGTAACGCTTGCCGGAGAGGCGTGCATCCTGGATACGCTGTTTATAAGCAGCGGCGCTGCGGTCGCCGAAGTGGCGGGAGAGCAGCAGGCTCAGCGAGTCGATCTCTTTACGGTAGAGGGAGCGGTCGGCTACCACGGGATCAAAAGCGACCCGGTAGAAAGGCAGCGAAGTGGCCAGCAGGCTGCCATTGTCGGAGTAAATGTTGCCGCGGGTAGCTTTCAGCGGTTTGTATTGCAGCCCGATCTTCTGAGACATGCGTATCCATTTATCTCCTTCTATCCACTGGATCTTAGCGATCTTGAAGACGACGACCAGGGCAAACCCAAAGATCAGCAGAAAGACCACCCTGACGCGGAGCAATATGGAGTTTTTGATGTTCATTTCTCAACCACAATTTTATAAGGCGGCGTATCACTTTCTACCAGTCCTAATTTTTTGACCCTGGCGGCTACTTCCGACTGTTTGCTGTCATACATATAGTCGGCTTTCATGGTGGTATAGTCAGCGCGCAGGTCTTCCACTTCCTGATCCAGTTTGGTGATCTTCCGGATGGTCTTGTCTGCATAGTGGCTGTTGCCGATATAGAAAATGCCCACCATCGTAAAGTAAAGAATATAAGGTACAAAGCGCACGGGCAGACCGTCTTCTATGGCATCTAAGCGGAAGAAACGTTCTATGCGGGTAAAGAGGCTTTCCTGTATTTCGCGGCTGGCTTTCTGCCTGGCTTTGTACGTGTTCTTTCTGACGGCTGTTTTCATGGGTTTTGAGTTTTTAAGGATGAAGAAAAAATGCTGTCATCTAATTTCTCTGCTATTCTCAGTTTGGCGCTGCGCGCCCGCTTATTTTGCGCTAATTCGTCCGGGGAAGGAACGATAGGTTTTTTGGTGATCAACTGTAAAGGTTTGCGTACGTTACCATAAAAATCCTGTTCTGTTTCTCCCTGCAAGTTGCCCTTCGTCATCATGTTCTTGACCAACCTGTCTTCGAGCGAATGGTAAGCGATGACAACCAGCCTGCCGCCTACCACGAGCAGTTCGGTAGCTTGCAGCAGCATCTCTTCCAGGGCGCGCATCTCGTCGTTCACTTCTATCCTTAACGCCTGAAATACCTGTGCATAGTATTTGGCTTCTCTTCCTTTTGCCGCAAACCTGGACAACACGGCCTTCAGATCTTCTACCGTGCAGACCGGGCGGTTGATCCGCGCTGCTACGATGGCTTTGGCCAGGCTTCTGGCATTTTTCACTTCGCCATAGCGGCTCAATATTTTTTGCAGTTGCGCTTCGTCGTACGTCTCTATGATCTGCTGCGCCGTCAGGTGGGACGACTGGTTCATGCGCATATCCAGGCCGGCTTCGAAGCGGGTAGAAAAACCCCGGCCGGGGACGTCAAACTGATGCGAGGAAACACCTAAGTCTGCCAGCACACCATCTACCTGCCGGATGCCGTGTAGCTTCAAATATCTTTTCATATACCGGAAGTTGGCCTGTATAAAAGTAAGGTCCAGACCGGCGGCGTTGGTGGCGGCTTCCTCATCCTGATCGAAGGCAAACAAGCGGCCGCCCCGGAGCCTGTCCAGGATGGCGCGGGCATGGCCGCCACCGCCGAAGGTCAGGTCTACATAAGTGCCTTGCGGATTCCAGACCAATCCGCTGACGCTGTCTTCCAGCAACACCGGTTTATGATATAGTGTGGTCATCGGCAATAACTAATCGGTTGTCTAAAAATTTCTGCGCCAGCATAGCATATTCTTCCGGGTCGTTGAGCAGATAGCGATCGTATTCTTTCGGGTTCCAAAGCTCGAGCACATTGCCCCTGCCTACGATGAGTGTATCCTTGTCAAGCTTAGCGTATTGTGCCATACGTCTGGGTACTAAAAATCTTCCCATGTTGTCGAGCTCTATCTCAAGGCTCCCTCTGAAAAAATTACGTTGCAGCTTTCGGTGCTCCAGGTTGAACTGGTTTAAAGAAGAGACTTTCTCAAAAACTTTCTGGTACTCTTCTTTAGAATAAATGGTCAGGCAAGGTTCGAACCCCTGGCTCAGTACGATCTCGTTCCGGGAGCCTTCGGGCAGTTTGGCCCTGAGCTTAGCCGGAAACAAAAGACGCCCTTTTGCATCCATCTTACATTCGTACTCACCCGTGAAAATTGCCATGTATTCTGCATGTTCTGACACAAAGCTAAAAAATTAAAACTAATATCTCCCACTGGCTCCCACTTTTTTACACCGGAATCTTACAATTTTTTTCAAAAAAAAGGGCTAAAACGCTATTTTTTTACGGGTATACTTAAAAAAAGTACAAATTCATGTAAAACTTGTAATGCGTGTTATTTTTATGTTATTCGTGTTATTATATAAGCGGTTTTTTACTAACAAGTATTAGTAAATGGGATACACGGGGTGTGTATATTCGCTAACGCTGACCATGCCTTTTTGTCAGTTGCCAGGCGGGATAGCTTTAAACTTACGCTTTCTTTTTTAATTTAGCCACCAAAAATATTCCAACACTCTCGTCTGTTTTGCGTTGGTATGGTTTAACAAAACAACGATGCGAAACCTGTCAACACTCCTACCTTACTGGCCAGCCATTCTTCTTTTAGGAACGATCGCCTGCCAAACTTCCGACCCAAAAACAGCTACGCTTGCGCCGGGCGTCTGGCGCGCTACGCTCGAGATGCAGGAGCAAACGCTGCCCTTTACCTTTGAAATAAGCACCGGCGACAGCACCGCTTACCAGGCTTATTTGCGCAATGGAGAAGAGCGGATTCTGCTTGATGAAGTCTCCGTCACTGGCGACTCGGTGAAGATACCGATGCTCTTTTTTGATACTGAAATTACCGCCAAAATTGAAGGTGAGAAACTCAAGGGTACGTGGACGAAAAACTATGTGGAAGACTACGCCTTACCCTTTGCCGCCACGCATGGTGAAGACTACCGTTTTATCCGGACGGCTTCCGAAAAACCAGCCGATGTAACAGGCAAATGGGCGGTTAATTTTGAAGACGACTCGCTGCTGTCGGTCGGTGTGTTTGAGCAAGATGGCGACCACCTGACGGGCTCCTTTCTGACCACTACCGGCGACTATCGTTTCCTGGAAGGCAACGTAGAAGGCAGGCAGATGATGCTGAGCGCTTTCGACGGAGAACATGCTTTCCTCTTTAAAGCCACCTTGCAAAATGACAGTACGCTGCAAGGCGATTACTGGTCAGGCAAAAGCTATCATACCACCTGGACTGCCCGCCGGGATGCCAACGCTCAACTGCCCGACGCCAACGAACTTACTTACCTAAAGGAAGGCTACGACGAAATAGATTTTACCTTTCCTAACCTGAAAGGGGAGATGGTTTCTTTGAGCGACGAGAAATATCAGGGCAAAGTAGTGATCGTACAGATCTTCGGCACCTGGTGCCCCAACTGTATGGACGAAACCAAGTTCTACACCGACTGGTACAGGAAGCACCGTGACGAGCCGGTAGAGATCATTGGACTGGCTTACGAGCGCAAAGATGATTTTGCCTATGCCAGCAGCCGGGTACAGAAAATGATCGACAAATTAGGCGTGCCTTACGACTTCCTGATCGCCGGCACTTCCGACAAGGAAGCCGCTGCCCGGACGCTGCCCATGCTCAACCATGTGATGTCTTTTCCTACCTCTATTTTCATCGACAAAAACGGCAAAGTGCGCAACATCCACACCGGCTTTAGCGGCCCGGGCACGGGCGTGTATTATGAGCAGTTTGCAGAGGAATTTAATGTGTTGATGGAGAAGCTGCTGGCTGAAGAAGTTGAAAGTTAAAAAGGCAAAACGGGCAATCCTTACCAGGAATTTAACCGCATAGCAGTAAGCGACAAAACTTTACCGCATGAGACAGACCGGAGGTCTGCCATTAATGCACACGATCATTCCCCGCATGGATATGCCCCGCATGGATATGCCCCGCATGGATATGCCCCGCATGGATATGCCCCGCATGGATA